>CAYZWC010000015.1:0-15497 GCA_964482065.1 uncultured Gammaproteobacteria bacterium
TCTTTCCTTGCTCGTCGAACCTCTTTCCTTGCTCGTCGAACCTCTTTCCTTGCTCCTCGAACCTCTTTCCTTGCTCCTCGAACCTCTTTCCTTGCTCCTCGAACTTGCCGCTGAATTCGGTACGCAAGTCCTTGATGTCTTCTCTCAAAGCGTTAAAAACCTCTATCAAGAATCCATTCTGGCCATTCGTGTCATTCATTTAACCTCCACATGCTCCTGGCAAATTTGTTTTAAGGCAAAAAAATGTGCCAACAAAACACTCGATGGTTTTGCTGACAAATCTGTTACTGTTCTTATGTCATCCTTGGTATTTAGGTTTAATTTCCCTCCTTTTATTCTTGATTAAAATTGATTGTCAATCTGCGAGCTTGGTTATGTATCGCACTTATTCAAATTTTTGTCAATCGCGAAAATTATTTATATAAAACCCGGCCACACCAAGCGCCACACCCACATTCAGCGATTTTTTTTCGCCGAGCATGGGAAGTTTTATGATTTTGTCAGATTTTTTGAGCGTCTGCCGTGAAATACCGGCCACTTCATTACCCAAAACCAAAGCCAGAGGAAAACACGGCTTGAATTTTCTATAATCAACCGCTTCTTCCCCGGTTTCCAAAGAAACAATTCGGACGCCTTCGAATTTTAATTTTTCAATTAATTTTCCAAGATCTCGACAATGTTCCCAAGGAACGCTTTCCTCAGCGCCGAGAGCGACTTTACTAATTTCCTTCCGCGGCGGAATGCCGGTATATCCGGTCAAGTAAAGTTTGGTAATTCCAAGAGCATCGGCCGTACGAAAAAAAGTGCCGACATTATATAAGCTGCGAATATTGTGGGCAATGATGTAGAATTCCTTCATATTGAAAATTGTCTTAATTTAAACTATTATAACATTAAAACACGAGAACATAAAAACAACTCATAATTCAGTTCTCCAACGAACAGTATTACGAAAAATATTATAATATTATAATATTTTTTAAAAATTGTTGCGCTTAATATAAAAAAATATTTTTAACAATTTAAAAGTCTCAATCACCTAATATGTTTAATTGGCAAAAACAAAAAAAACCAATCATTGCGCTTGCTCCCATGGCCGACTATACCGACGAGCCCTTTTCTTTGATTTGCAAAAAATTCGGCGTAGATGTGATCTGGCGGGAAATGCTCTCGGCCGAAGCTCTCGCGCGCGGCTCGGAAAAAACTTTAAAAATGGCAAAAATAAACAAAAAAGAACGGCCGGTGATCCTGCAAATATTCGGTAAAGACCCGAAAACCATGGCCGAGGCGGCGAAACTCTTGGAAAAAAAATTCAAGCCCGACGGCATTGATATTAATATGGGCTGTCCGGCAAAAAAAATCGTTTCCGATTTCAACGGCGCCTCGCTTATGAAAAATACAGCGCTGGCTGCGGAAATTATTAAAACTGTAAAAGCGGCGATCAAAGTTCCCGTGTCGGTAAAAACCCGCTTGGGCTGGAAAGACAAAAAAGAAATTTTAAAATTTTCCAAAATCATAGAAAAAGCCGGCGCCGATCTTCTCACTATCCATGGCCGGACAAAAGAACAAGGCTATTCTGGAAAAGCTGACTGGGAAATAATCGGACAAGTGAAAAAGCAACTAAAAATTCCCGTGATACTTAATGGCGACATTACTTCCAGTAAAGATGCAAGCCGAGCTCTGGAATTAACCGGATGCGACGGAATTATGATCGGACGCGGCGCGCTCGGGCAACCTTGGATTTTCCAAGAAATGAAAGCGCTATGGCGACATCGCGCCGACAAAAAAAATCCGCCGAAGGAAATCTCCACGGCGGAACGAAAGAAAATCATTTTGGAACACGCCCGACTGCATGAAAAGCGCTATGGCAAAAAATCAATGGTAACTTTTCGCAAGCATCTGCTTTTTTATTTCCGAGGTCTGCCGGCTGCTAAAACAATCAGAAAAAAACTGGTTGAAGTGAAAAATATGGATGAATTAAAAGAAGTATTGAAAAAAATTTAGCCGAACATCAAATACTCGGGTTTAAAAATAAGCAATAAACCTATTATAAGCATAATTATACCACCAATCAGATTTATCCAGCGACAATACTTGGTGCTAATACCCGTGATTTGCAAAGTAATCATAGCCGCGAAAAATACAAACAAATCGTCCAGCATAAAAATTACCACATAAAAAATCAAATACAGATAATACTGCCACTTGGTCAAATCGGTCAAGCTCAAAATCTGCGTATAAACAGCCGGAAGGCCGGCGCTGCAGATAAGCTCCACCAAATTTACGGCAAAAGCCAGCAATATAATTCCTCCGAGAGCCAGCCAAAAATTATTTTGGGTGGCTATTTGTTTTAATTTTTGGAATGTTTTTTGCCGGCGCTCGCCTCCTGAAGCTTTGCAGCCGCCGGTTTTATTGGTAAAGAATTCTTTAAGATGAAATCCTCCGCTTGAAAGAGCCACTATTCCGATAATTAAACGCACCCAGAATATAAGCCCGATAAACAAAAACAAATTTAGCCAGGCGGACATAAAAAGAAAATAAATAATTCCCGAAGCGGCAATAAAAACAACTCCCAAGGTCCACATCCGAGCACGGTTTTGCATACCGAGAAGCATAGTGATCAAGAAAAGCAAAACCCACATGGCGCAGGGATTAAAGCCGTCCAAAAACGCGAACATCAAGGTAAGGGCGGGCAGAGAAACTGATTTCAAATCAATCTCTCCAAAAAGCGGCAATTCAAATTTTTGAGGCAACGCGTCGGCGGTTTGCGGCGATGGCGTGGCAAAGGTGTCACTTGAAACATCGAGCTTTTTAAGATCGCTTTCTTTCCTCTCCATAATACTCGCCACCGGATCCGAACAATTCCTAATTAGACAATTGTCTATAAGCTGCTCTATTTTTTTGCCGGTGGTTTCGGCGTTTAGATATCCATATATTACCTGACCGTTTATAATGGTAATGGGAACGCTACCGGTTCTGATATTTAATTCTCCACCTATTTGGCGCAAAAGATCGGCCGCGCCGGGATTGTGCCACACTTCATAATAATGCACGTCAATGCTTTGGTAGTGGTTTTCTAAAAATTCCAAAAAATTTTTTTCTTCATGGCAATGGGGACAGCCGTCGCCATAAAAAAAATAAACATTAACTTTGTCATCAGTCGCTTTTGTCGCAGATGGAAGGAAAACCAAGACCAAAAAAGCCAAAATGAAAATAAATTTTTTCAGCATTTGTTTAAAAATTATTTTCCTTTATTTTCTTCAATGATTTTTACAAGCTCCTCCTCGGGAATTTCTCCTTCAAGTTTCAATATTACATTTCCCTCATTGTCCAAAAAAATAAAGCCGGGAAATTTTTCCAAGCCATACTTTTCCACCAGTTCCTTATTTTCATCAATGTCATAATACTCGGTTTCAAGCCAAGGGTGGTCTTTTTCTATTTTGCCCCATCGTGGTTTCATCACCACGCAACCCGGGCACCAATCGGCGCCAAATTTTAAAACCTTCATAAAATTTTAATTATTTATAAATTTTATAGTCTAAAATTATTTCTTATATAAAAACGAAGCTATAAAAGCGGTAAGCGGAATACTGGCGATAAGACCAATACTGCCGGCCAGGGACCGCACAAATTCCTCGGCCACAAAATCAAAATTTACAAACTTAACAAATGACTCCCCTACACCCATAAACAAAATGATTAAAATGATGGAAGAACCTACATAGGCAAAAATCAAAGTATTGGACATGGTGCCCATAATATCTTTGCCGACATTAAGACCGGATTTGAACAAATCAAAACGCCCTATATCCGGACGCGCCTTTTTTATCTCCGCCATGCTGGAAGCAATGGACATGGCTACATCCATTACCGCCCCCACCGCGCCGATTATAATCCCCGCAAAAAGCACCCCCTTTAAATTTAAATCCGGGAAATCATTAGCCAAAATCCTGGCCTCTTCGCTGGACATTCCATTCAGCTTGGACATTTCACCGAAAATTACAGAGAGAATGGCCGCGGCCAAAAATCCTCCGGCGGTTCCGAGTATGGCCGCTAAACTTTTTTTATTAGCTCCTCCGATAATAAGCAGCGTAACAACAGTTATTACAACCGCGATCACCAAAGCCAAGGGCAGAGGGCTTGATCCGGATAAAATGCGCGGTATTAAAATTTCAAAAATCAAAAAAACGGAAATAAGCAGGCTAATAATCGCTTTTAACCCTTCTTTTCTTCCTATAACAAGCAAGGTCAAAAAAAACAAAGCCACTAAAAATATTATAGTATTCAGACGCCAGTAATCCTGAATATTTATCACCGGACCGTTTGGTTCTTCTTGAACAAAAGCCAAAACCAAATCCCCTTCTCGAATTTGCATATCCAGAGGGTTGCCGGACAAAGAATTCTCTATTTCAAACTCTTGATTTTTGTATTGGCCACCGAGGATTTTTAATTTTATTTTTCGCACCTGTTCATGACGTATAGCGCCATCCAAATCAATAGACCGCTCTTCGGTTTTTAAATCCAAAACGCGAGCTTTTTCATAATCGGTTTCCGCAGCGCCAGCCGGGAAGACGGGCAACAATAGAAAAAAAATTGAGAATAAAATTATTTTTTTCATAAATTTTACCAAAGACTCAAAAGCCATCCGCTAATTTCTTTTGGCAAATCATAAATAACAAGGGTAATGGCCATAGCCAAAAGCCCGACATCACGATAAGCCGGATTCCAAAGTCCGCTGACAATCAAAACGGTAATCAGGTGAAGCGCGGCCAAAAGCGCGGCCAGCCAAAGATACAAACCGGATAAAAGCCAAATGCCCATAATCAAATCAAAAATGGCCACAAAGGTCATAACCGCTTCCGGAGAAAAAGGAATAATTTTTTCTTTGAATCCTCCTTTCGCGGCTTTGGACCATTCTTTTAAATCTTTGAGAATTAAAATGCCGGTCCAGAAAAAAGTAAAGGCGAGTCCGATTCGGAGCAAAATAAAAGCGAATTCCATCATATTTTTTAATTTATTTATTAAGCTCTTTGTCTATAATATTTTGTTCTTCATCATTCAAAATCAAAACCACAAAAACAATTCCCATAATACCAAACATTCTAAAAGCGGCATCAAGACCGTTCCAAGTGCTTGACTGCCACATGGTAAACCATTCTCCACCTATAGTCACAAAAGCGAAAAACCAAAGCAAAAGACCAATACCCATTCCCAAAATGGAATATTTTTTTGATTTATTAAAAACCGAATCGCGCGCTTTTCTATTCTTGATCATTACGGCAGTACCTGTCCATAAAAATACTGCGGTTATTATTTCCCAAATAATTATAATCCAATAAAATACGTGCCAAATAGTCGACGATTCAAAAGCTCGCCATTGCAAAGGATTATCCGGGAAAGTGGTATCCATGAGCAAAACATGCTTTACAAATTGAAAATTGGTATTGTAGTCAAGTAGATTATTAAGGGCGATAAGCGTAAAATAAAGAGCTGCCGTGGCGACCAACAAAATCTTTATCCAACGCAAAACTTTTCCTTGTGTCAACATAAATATTCTTTTTTAATTAATTAAATCTTTATTCGATTAATTTAAAAGTTGATAAAATTTTAGAAGTTGTTTTCGAAAATCCTTGCCCGGTGGGATCGGGAGCCATGTAAGAAATAACAAGCGCCTCTCCCCCGCTCGGAATAATAATTTTATTATTTTGACCAAGTGTAGTGGAAGTATGGGCATAACCCTCGCTTCCCGCGAAATTCACGGCATGTAGACCTATATTAATCTCACCCAGTTTTTCGTCTTCTTGAAACATTTCCTCGGCGGCATTTTTTATAGTTTGGCCTTCCTTAATAGAAATTTTATTTACCACAATACTTATACCATCATAAAGTTCGGTACCCGCCTCTTGAGTGGGGCCCCTAAATTGAAAACGAACTTCGTCTTCAAAATGATCGATTTCCATATCGCTTGGAACTTTCATCTCAAATCCCAATCCATTCCCAAAATAAGTTTTCCAAGATTCGGGAATATCCGATTCTCCCAAATTTTCACAAGTATAAGCGCAGACCTGCACACAAGCGTCCGAATCCGGAGCACAAGGGCTACCACAGGTATTAAATTCCCCTCCTCGCTCGGAGCAATCTTCCCGTAAAATTTCTTCGGAAATATCGGCACCCATATCATAAACCACTTTATTCTCAAAAATAGCGGAAACCGACGCTTGATTCTCTGCCGGCGAGTTAATATCAACATTAGAGGATTCATTGCTTCTCTCGCCTGCCGGAGCCGTCATATACCACCACCAAGCCAGACCGACTATAATAAAGAGTAAAATAATTATAATTATAGTTTTTACAATTTTAGACATAAAAAAACAAATTTAAAAAGCCTTCGGGAATTATCCCAAAAGCTTTTCGGTCCTTTCATTAATTTTTTCCCAATTGACAATATTCCAAAAAGCATTTATAAATTTAGCTTTTTCATTTTTATAATCAAGATAAAAAGCATGCTCCCAAATATCAAGAACCATTAAAATATTGGCATCGGGATATAGGCTTAAATTATGTTTTTCAATCTGAGCAAGAAGCGGCTTGCCACTCTTGGGGCAAATCGCCAAAGCTCCCCAGCCGGATCCTTCCACAGTACCGACCGTTGCCGTAAACTCGCTTTTAAACCTTTCCAAACCGCCGAATTCTTCTTCTAAAATATTTTTTAATTTTCCTTCCGGCTCGCCCCCTCGGCCTTCGGGAGCCATATTCTCCCAAAAAAGGGAATGTAGTATGTGACCACCCAGATTAAAAGATAAATTCTTGGTTACTGTCTTCATATCAAGTTCTGTACCCGATTTCCTGGCTTCGAAGAGCTCCGATAAAATCTTATTGCTTTTATCAACATATCCTTGATGATGCTTGGTATTATGTATAGTGAGCTGTTCCTCGGAAATATGCGGCTCCAAATCTTTGTAGCCGTAAGGCAATTCCGGCAGCGTATAAATTTTTTCCATAAAAATCCTTTCTTTTTAATTATTAAGAGTTGGATTTATTTTTGTATATTTCGGGAAGAAATATTTCTTTGTAAATATCAAAAAGAGCAAAAAGCAAACTTATAATAAGAGGACCGAAAAGAAATCCGACCGGTCCGAAAAAAGCTATTCCTCCGAGAACGGCGAGCAATATTACAAAAGGATGAATGGAAACTCCTTGCTTCATAAGCTGTGGACCCAGGAAATTATCAACCAAGCCTACAGCTATTACCCCCCAAATCAAAAGCCCAAGGGCTGCCAGCGAATTGCCCGTAAAAAGTAAAAATAAAATTCCGGGGATAAGAACAAGCGAAGTGCCAAGAGTAGGCAAAAGCGCGGCAATGGCGGCAAAACTTCCCCATAAAGTGGGATTGGGAATGCCAAAAATCCAAAAACTCAAACCGGTCAATATTCCCTGGACAATAGCCACAACAAGTGAACCGCGGATAACGGAATTAATAGCCAAACGCAACTTGTCTAATATCCTTTTATCTTCTTTGTCGGAAAGCGGACTCATGTGCACAAAAAACTTTTTGAAGTGGTCGCCGTCTTTTAGAAAATAATAAAAGGCCAACAAGCTCAAAAATAAAGTTACAAAAATTTTCCCGATACCGGAAAAAAATCCTCCGATATTTTGAGCGATGAAACCGGCGCCTTGTTTTATATAACTTCCCAAATTAGCGGAAAAATCGGGAACTATTATTCCAAAATTTTCTTCAAGGTAAGCAGAAGATTCGCTTAAAAATATCAAATCGGTTTTGGTAGCGAGAGTGGAATAAACATCTCGCACTTCCTCAACCAGCTGCGCGCCCAAAAAAGACAAAGGCGCCAAAATTATAATTATTAAAAATATTACGGTAATCAAAGACGAAATAATTTTCGCCACTTGCCCCTTTTTCCATTTAATATACTTACCGATAAATTTTAGGATCTTGGCATAAAGCGGATAAAAAATTACGGCAAAAGTGGCAGCCAAAAGAATGGCTCCCAAATAGGGCTCAAAAATTATAAAAGCCAAAACCAAAACGGCGAAAAGAAGCAAGAAGAAAAAATAAACTTGCATTTTATCATATTTCATAAATCTTTTATTTCAATTTATTATTTTTCAATTTTATAATCGCCTTTTTCCCAGGCGGCAAATTCTCCAAGCAACCTAAATACCTGTTTAAAGCCGGAATCAATCATTTTTTGCGCCGCTTGTTTGGATTTTTCTTCATCGCGTCCATAGATAACATAAGGAATTTTTTTGTCCCATTCCGGCAAAGCCGCTTCCAAAGCTCCACTTTCCAAGGCATAATTTTTCGCTTTGGGCAAATGTCCGGAAGCGTATTCCTCGGCGGATGAAATATCAATAACAACCAAATTCTTTTTAATATTTATCAATCCATCAATAGCGCCGGGCAAAGAATTTATGTAAATATTTTTTAATTCATGCGTATGATTATCTTCATTGGCGGGACCCGTGATATTATCTTCTTCTTTTATAGTATGCCTATGGCAGGACACATTGGCCGCACAAAATTCATTGGTATAGGCATCACCTTCGCACCAACGGTGAACATGATTGTAAGGGCTTGTTGTTTTTACGGTGTTAAAACATTCTCCCTTTGACTCTTCGGTCGGCTCCACATCGGGCGCTCCGGCAAATTTACCAAAATAAATAATCAAACCGAAAGCCGCAATTAAAAGTAAAATCGCGATGAGTAAAAATATTGTATTTTTTTTCATATTTTTATTAACAATAACTTTTACTTAATTATAGCAAATAATTAAGTTTTATCAATTATTTTTTATTGATAAAAATTGTGCGTTTATAGCCACTATAATAGTGCTCAAGGACATAAGCGCGGCACCCAAAGCCGGGGAAATAACAATACCGAAATTATACAAAACTCCGGCTGCCAAAGGAATGGCTACCACATTATACCCGGTGGCCCAAAATAAATTTTGGATCATTTTTTTGTACGTCGCTTTGCCAAAAATTATAAGCGCTGAAATATCTTGGGGATTACTCTCCACAAGGATTATATCAGCCGTTTCTGCGGCTATATCCGTTCCCGAGCCCACTGCTATTCCTATATCGGCCCTAGCCAAAGCGGGCGCGTCGTTAATTCCGTCTCCGGTCATTGCCACAAACTCTCCCTTATTTTGAAGTTCTTTTATTTTTTTCTCTTTTTCGTCCGGCAATACTTCGGCAAAATATCCATCCAAACCGAGTTCTTCGGAAACGGCGGCGGCTATTTCTTCATTATCGCCGGTAATCATTAAACACTTAATGTCGGATTTTTTTAGACGGTCAATGGCTCTTTTTGATTCATCTCGTATTTCATCCGCCAGGCTTATGGCTCCGACTAATTTATCATCAACCAAAACAAAAACTTGTGTGGCTATTTTTTCCTCTTTTAAATTTTCCGGAACGCTTATATTATTTTCTTCCAAATAACCCGGTGAAACAATTTTAATAAATTTATCATTCACCCTTCCTTGAACTCCACTACCTTTTAAAACCTTAAAATCCAAAACCTCAAGGCTTTTTATACTTTCTTTCTCGGCTTTTTTTGATATGCCGGCGCCAATGGGATGCTCTGATTTTTTCTCAAGTGTGTAAGCCAAACGTAAAATTTTTTCTTCGGAATAATTGTCATCCAATGAAAATATTTTACTTACGCCAAATTCACCTTTGGTTAAGGTTCCGGTCTTGTCAAAAACCACTGTGGTTATTTTTCTGGCATTCTCAAAAGCGTTGCGATCTCGTATCAAAAGCCCTCTTTTGGCGGATTTGGCGGTAGAGACGGCCGCTACCAAAGGTATGGCCAAACCCAGGGCATGCGGACAAGTTATTACCATAACGGTCGCCATTCTTTCAATGGCAAAAGCCAAATCACCGGAAAAAATTATCCAAGCCGTAAAAGTTATAATCCCCGCCCCAATGGCGACTATTGTAAGCCACTTAGCCGCTTTATCGGCCAATTTTTGGGTTTTTGATTTATCAGCTTGCGCTTCTCTTACCAAATTAATAACCTTGGAAAGATAAGAATCTTCTCCCGTGCCGGTGATCTCCATTTCAAAAATTCCCTCTCCATTTACCGATCCGCCCACGAGCTCATCGCCCGGTTGCTTTTTAACCGGTTTGGATTCTCCGGTAAGCATTGACTCATCGACATAACCTCGGCCTTTGAAAATTTCACCGTCCGCCGGAATTTTTTCACCGACCTTAACCAAAACCTTATCCCCTTTTTGCAGTTTGGAAATTTCCACGTCTTCCACGTCGCCATTTTTCATCAGATGCGCTCGAGCGGGCAAAAGTTCGGCAAGTTTTTGAAGAGCGCCTGAGGCTTTTACCACCGAACGCATCTCCAACCAATGCCCGAGAAGCATTACATCAATAAGTGTGGCCAACTCCCAAAAGAATAATTTTCCCGCGAGCCCCAAAACAACCGCCGCGCTATATACAAAAGCGACTGTTATGGCCAAAGCTATCAAGGTCATCATCCCGGGATTTTTATTTTGCAGTTCGTTTTTTAAACCTTTTAAAAACGGCCAGCCGCCATAGGCAAAAACAAAAGCTGAAAGTACAAGCAAAACATACTTATCAAAAGGGAATCTTATTTGCAGATTTAAAAAATCTTGTATAAGAGGCGATAATAAAAGTATGGGAACCGTAACTACAAGCGACACAAAAAAACGTTTGCGAAAATCTTTAATCATCATTTTGTGATGCTCGGTATGGTCATGATTTTTTTCGGAATGATTAATATTGTCATGGCCGTCATGATTTTTATGATTATGTGAATTTTGCATATTTGACAAGTTAATGTTTAGAGGCTTCAATGGCTCGGCCTTGTTTTTTGGCCGAATTTTTGGCCCGTTCACGTGAAGATTTGTTTCCTGAAGTGTAAGTGTAACATTTTCCTCCGTCTCCCCACTTATATCCGGGTTTTTTATCTTTTTGGCAGCGTTTTAAAGGCATATTTAAAAAATTAATTATTATATTATATATTTTAACATTTATTATACTAAAATAAAAAAGAGAACCAAAATGATTCTCTTTTTTAAAAAATCTTTAAAAAAATTTACTCAACTTGAAGTTCAGCTTCCATTTCCTCCTTGGCATTGGTATAAGCGCTGGCGAAATCACTAACCGCGGTGTCCGCTCCAACTTTTAACTCAATCCAAGAATCGGCGCCGGCCTCGCGTAAATTTTAATCTCGGTCCTAGCTTCTTGGCGACTGGTTTCCAGCTCGGTTTTTAATTCTTCCCATCTCTGCATTGTCTCTTCGGAAAGCTCACGGCTATCAGCTTCAACTCTGGCACTCAAGGCCTCAAAATCGGCGTTTAAAGCGTTAAAACTGGCCTCCAGAGAAGAAACGAACTCGGCCTGGGCTTCCGCGTCTGTTTCCGGTCCTTCGCTTTCTTCTTCAGTATTTATATTAGCTTCTCCTTCCATGGCAGTATCATCGGTCATGGCGCAGCCCGCTCCCAAAAGGAGCATAAAAGCGAACAAAAGCCCGAAAATCTTTAAAGTTTTTGTGCTCATAATATTATCTGTTAATAATTAGTCCTCCTACCTGTATTATAGCACCAGTCAAATAAATAAAAAAGCCCCGAAAGTTTTCGGGACTTAAAATTGTTTAGACGTGCTTCTCACACCATTTGCGGGCGTTCTGGAACATCCGCAGCCAGGGAGAAGCTTCCCATTGCCTCTCAAGCTCTTTTGGCAGATACGGCCACTGCCATTTGAGGAAAGCGCGCTCCGGATGCGGCATCATGGCCAAGTGCCGTCCGTCTGAACTGCACAAAGCGGTAATGCCATACCGGCTGCCATTAGGATTAAAAGGATATGATTCGGTGGCCTCGCCCTCATCATCAACATAAACCAGAGGCGTGAGGTTATTATTTCTCACATAACTCCACAAACTCGGATCTTGCATAATCAGCTGACCTTCTCCGTGCGCCACCCACACTCCGAGCACCGAACCCTCCATACCCTGAAGCATGATAGACGGACTCGGTAAAACTTTGACCGTGGACCAGCGGGATTCAAATCTCTCTGACCTGTTTTGCCGAAGCCTCGGCTGGCAATTTTCAGGTATCCCCATATCAATAGGAACCCACCCGAGGAGTGTGAAAAGCTGAAAGCCGTTGCAAACTCCGAGAGAAAATGTGTCCTTACGATAATAAAAATCCCTGAACATCTTGATCAAACGATCATTTTGCCGGATAGTCGCTGCCCAGCCTTTGGCCGACTCGGGAACATCAGCATAAGAAAATCCTCCGACCGCCGCCAAGCCGACAAAATTCGCAAGGTCGGCCGCGCCAGAAAGCAAATCTGACATATGTACATCACTAGGCTCAAGCCCCGCCATATAGAAAGCAGATGTCATTTCTCTATCGCCGTTACTGCCTTCCTCACGCAAAATGGCCACCGGGAATTGATGCGAGTCTTTCAAAATTTGGAAGGGTGAAACTTCCGGAACAAAAGAGGCATGATACTGCGGGCCTTTGCGGGCAAAATTATTCTTCTTCTCTTGCTTCGCGCGTATCGGATGAGCTTGCAGACGTTCAATCTGATAGGAAGTTTCTTCCCAAGTTTCGCGAAGCGAGAGCATATCCTCATCCATTATTTTTTTGCAGTTGCTGTAAACAAGGATTCTTTTGGAATCATCAAATTGAGGATAAGCTATTATGCATGCCGTGGGCACTCCCTCGGCGTTGCACCTTTCTACAATATCGACAACTGCGTCAATTCCGCATTGGATAACCAGCCCAGCTTCCTCCGCAAAAAGAAAGTTTTCAACAGGCATCGAGGGTTCGTTATTAGCATAAATTTTCAGACCGCAATTCCCGGCAAAAGCCATTTCGAGAAGAGTAACAATCAAACCGCCGTCGCTCACATCGTGGCTCGCGAGAATCAAATCTTCTTGAATCAAATCCTGCACCAAGTTGAAGGCTCTTTTGAAGAGCTTCGGATCTTCTATATCGGGACAATAAGCTCCGGTTTGCTTGTGCACTTGCGCGAACACCGAACCGCCCAGCCACTTATCGTTACTCCCGGAAAGATCGAGAAAAATAAGCGCGCTTTTTTCGGGCTTCAAATCCGGAGTGGTTTTCTTTCTGATATCCGGAACCGGCGCGTAGGCGGAAACCACAAACTCGCGGCAAGACTTGACCACCTCATCGCCGACTCTCGTCGCCATAGACAGACTGTCTTTACCTCCGTCAATGGCAATGCCCAAATCAATCATCAATTGACAGGCAGCGGTAGCAGCCTTATAAAGTGCCGCACCTTCGCCCGGAAGCTTCGGCGCCCACATCCAGTTGCCGGAACATTTGATGTCTTCGAGCCTGCTGATGCGCACACCCATCATATTGGTGAGCGCCTCAGCCACGGCCATGCGCGCGCCGCGAGCCGGATCCACGAGCATTTTAATCGGCTGTTCGCCTTTGGAACCCGCTTCCCCGCTATAAGCCAAATGGCTATGGGCAACCACCCCTGCGTCAGCCACGGTAAGCTGAAGCGGACCGGCGCATTGCTGTTGGGCTACAAGTCCGGTCACGCTGCGGTCCACTTTTGTAGTCAAAAACCTTTTAGAACCCACAGCCACATTGCGAAGCACCAAATTCAAATGATCAAGCAAAGAAAATCCTTCGGGCAACCGCAACGGTTGCAAACCCAAGGAAACCGTATTATCGGTAAAAATCTTCTGCGGCATGCCGCCGAGAACTTTTTTGATCTCAACATCCACGGGAGTAGATCCGTCCAGACTGTCTTCGACCACGAACCTGCCGTCGCCCGTCACCTGACCTAAAACCTCACAAGGAACTTTTTCTCGCGCGCAAATCGCCTGGAATTCTTCGAGGTGTTCTGCACGGATCAAGAAGCCGTTGCGCTCCTGATATTCACAAACCCAGATTTCCAAAACGGACATAGTAGGATCATTGCAATTGATTTTCCTGATATCAATCCTACCGCCGGCTTCTTCCACCAGTTCTTTGAGAACATTAGCGGGACCGCCGGCTCCTTGGTCATGAATAGAGGCAATCGGGTTATCTGTCCCCTTTTCAACACAAGCACGGCCTACGCGGTAAAGCTTATTTTCCATCTCGGCATCACCGCGCTGCACGGCGTTGAAATCCAGCTTGGCTTCATTTTCTCCCTGCATCATACTGGAAGCCGAGCCTCCGCCAAAGCCAATACGGTAAGCAGGGCCGCCGACTTGGACAATATACATTCCTTCTTCCGCTTCTTCTTTTTCCGTGTGCAGAGCATCCATGTGGGCAAGGCCGCTTGAAAACATTACGGGCTTAACCGGGCCCCAGCGTTCGCCGTTCGGCAGACGCGCTTCAAAGGAACGGGTAAAGCCGAAAATAACCGGCTCACCGAATTTGTTGCCGTAATCGCTTGCTCCATTGCTCGCTTCAATGAGAATTTCCAAAGGAGAGGCCAAGGTTTCCGGGTAAACAAAATCTTTACCTTCCCAGGGTAAGTCATAATCGGGAATATGAAGGCTGGCCACAAAATAACCCGCGCCTCCGGCGATAACCAAACCGCCGCGACCGGTAGCCATGACATCGCGCAGCCGGCCGCCGGTGCCGGTTTCCGCTCCGGGAAAGGGAGCCACCCCGCTCGGAAAATTATGAGTCTCAGCCGTGAAGATAATATTGTAAGTAACCGACCGCAGGCGAAAAGCCGAGGGCTTGCCGGGATATTCAGGAAGGATTGTCCATACAGTATGCCCACGGATAGCGCTGGAATTGTCTTTGAAGGCAATAACGCTGTTTCCGGGATTGGCTTTGAGCGTGGACTGAATTATTTCAAGAAGAGTCCTGGGCATTTCTTTGCCGTCGATAATCTGGCGTCCCTTGAAATAGCCGTGCCGCGAGTGCTCGCTGTTGGCGTTATTCAGATCCATAATCTCCACAATGGTGGGATTGCGTCCCTCTTGGCCGACAAAATAGTCGTAATAGTACTGGCGGTCAGATGCATCCATGGCAAGCCCCGGAACCTTAAGCAAAGCATCCGGCTCTTGTTCCTTCATGGGAATATCATAAACCGCTTCAGGTTCCGCCCGAAGAGCAAAGCTCTCGAGCGGACGGTCATAGACGCATTCCGTCATTCGGTCGTGATTGGCTTTCGCAAACTCTTCCCTATCTTTTTCGTCGGGCAAAACATAACGGCGTGTTTTTTCAATACGCGTAACCGCGTCCAATCCGCAAGAATGGCAAATGCCGACCAAGTTGGTAGAATAAGCCGTGGCAAAATTAAGCCGCGGTCCAAGTTCTAGAACTTTGTCAAGCGGATCTTCAATGGTAGTTTTGTCATGAATACGATCCAAAACAAAACCATCGGTCAAAATCAGCCGCAAAACTTTGAGCTCTTCCGCCGTGAGCGGCCTTGAAGTTTCGATGTTAAAACACAATTCTTGGTTAACTAGACATTTTGGTGGGGCTAATAAAGTTATTTTTTACCCTTTAAAA
>CAYZWC010000016.1:0-1232 GCA_964482065.1 uncultured Gammaproteobacteria bacterium
CGTAACAAGGCATCCGTAGCGGAAGCTGTGGATGGATCACCTCCTTTCTAGGGAGAATTTACTTTATAGAGTAATGGAATTCCTTACTCTATGAAGATAAGTCGATTCTCGACATCGCATTTGCGAGTCGGGAAAGACGTTGTAACCGCAAAGATTGCTAAACAGAAAAAAGATTGGTTCCTTCTATTGTAAAAACCAATCTTTTTTGTTATAGTATCTATAAACTATTTCTTATTAATTAAAACATAGACATGTAGCTTCCGCCTTCGGCGAGACAAGCAGGTGATTTATTCGCCAAATAAAATAGTTTAAAATTCATTAACAAGGGCGTGTAGCTCAGGTGGTTAGAGCGCAGCTCTGATAAAGCTGAGGTCGAAGGTTCGAGTCCTTCCACGCCCACCAAAACAATTAATAATTAACAATTTTCAATTTACAAAATGAAACAACCATAATTGATAATTGTGAATTGATTATTTGAAAATTGATTATATGTCTCACACAAAAGAACAAATTAGAAGCTATATAAAAAATTCAGTTGAAAATATTGAACCGGTTGATGAGCAGGAAATACGGGATAAAAAAAGCATTAAAAATTATCTGGTGCTTCATCCCGATAATTTTTACGATCGACAAAATTTTAAAGGCCACATTATAGCCAGCGGATTGGTTTTTTACGACAAACAAATTGTTTTGGTTTATGATGAAGAAAGTGGCAGATGGTTAAGACCGGGAGGGCATTGTTTGGAAGATGAAATGCCCTTTGAAGCGGCACAAAGAAAAATTGAAGAAAAAGTAAGTTTTGAACAATTAAAACCCAAACATCAAAATGAAGAAGGACAGCCTTTGCCTTTTTATTGCGATACTTATGAAGTGCCGGAAAAAAATGAAGACCGAGAACATAAGCATTTGAATATTCTGTATGTATATGAAGCTAAAAATTTACAAATAAAGCCGGAATATGAAGAAGGGGTAAAATTATTTGACCAAAAAGAAGCTGAGCGAGTAAATCCGACAATCAAAAAAATTATCTTAAAAATGGCCGGAAAAGTAATCATATAAATTATTAGCCGCGATAACTCAGTGGCCTGCCCGTAATGCTTCGTATAGCGATGCAGGCGGGTAGCTCCCTGTCATCCAGTCATGCGACCGGAAAAGTCCGACGGGACAAGGATTAGTTGAGGCAACAAAAAACAGGCGGCCATTAAAATTAGTATACTATGAAGCATGTTTAA
>CAYZWC010000016.1:1332-15258 GCA_964482065.1 uncultured Gammaproteobacteria bacterium
TGGCAGACGTTTTTTAAAAGACAGAATATAAACAAGCCGCGGTAGCTCAGTGGTACCCGCCCGCCATCGCAAGCATGAGCTTGCTCAGGCGTTGCGGGCGGGGAGCAAAGGACTTCTGACTATGTATTACACTTATGTTTTAAAAAGTCTAGAAGATGAATTCCATTATATAGGATATTCCAATAATTTACAAAATAGATATCTAGAACATTGTAAAGGATTAGTCGAGGCAACAAAAAACAGGCGGCCATTAAAATTAGTATACTATGAAGCATGTTTAAATAAACAAAAAGCCATCGCCAGAGAAAAATATTTTAAAACTGGTTTTGGCAGACGTTTTTTAAAAGACAGAATATAAACAAGCCGCGGTAGCTCAGTGGTAGAGCAAAGGACTGAAAATCCTTGTGTCGTCAGTTCGATCCTGACCCGCGGCACATAAAATTTAAGAGCGGGGTGTGGCCTAGCGGCTAAGGCGTCTGCTTTGGGAGCAGAAGATCGCGGGTTCAAGTCCCGCCACCCCGACCAGAAGAGTTGATTTTTATGAAATTTATAAAAAATACAACTTGGGATGAAGTATTTGAAGGATGGAAAAATAGAGAGGCAAATAATCCCGGCTGGATAAATTGCGCGACTAAAATTAAAGGCTGGCCCGACTGGGAGTCGTGGAGAAAATTTTCCGCTTCGCAGTTTGAAGCTGATAAGCGCGACTGGAAAATATTTGCCTTTACCGATCCTCTAAATGAAATACCGGAAATGCTCGTTGGCCCCTATTCCGGGTGGCAACGAAGATTGCCTGAAAAAAATTCTAAAACTTTCAACGATTTATTAAATATCCCCGAACAGAATGAATTTTGGAAAAAACATGATGGAGTTTTATCAATAATAAATGGCTTTCCTTTTCCTACCGAATTTATCGGCTTACACCGCGGAGACAATGGAAAAATAGTTTGCATGGAAGGGCATCACCGAGCCACGTCCATCACTCTTGCGAAGAAACAAGGAAAAATAATTGATTTAGGAAATGATATAACTATAGCGCTGGCTGATTTAGGCAAAAATGAGATTGATTTGCTTGATAGAATGCTTAAACGAGGTTCTACAAAAAATTAAATAAAAATGGGTTGCTCGCTAAGGGGCGGGCTTGCCTCGCCGAAGCGTAGCGTAGGCGGGTATAGTATAAAGGCTATTATGTCAGCCTTCCAAGCTGAAGATACGGGTTCGATTCCCGTTACCCGCTCAAAAATAAAACTGCCCTGAGAAGGGTGGTTTTGTTTTTGTAGTAATGGGATGAGAACCCGTCAAGAACGAAAACTAAATTAAATTTCTAGTTAAGCGGACAGAAGATAAAACTATCTATAAATTTTAACGAATTGACCTATATCCTCCAGGTACTCCATTCTTTGATAATACCACCTGCCAGAGTTGATTTTTCCGGGCGCGAAATGAGCCAGCACAGCATAGAAGATAATATTTCCACATGCGGTAAAATCTTTCGCTGTATTTTGATTTCAATTCCGGCCAGGCTTTGTCAAAATTATGAAACCAAGCCATGAGCGTCTTGTCGTAATCATGGCCGAAGCTATGCCAATCTTCCAGAACAAATAAATTTTCAATAGCACCGCCTATTTGCTTGATGGACGGGAGCATGGAATTCGGAAAAATATATTTCTTAATCCATGGATCGGTAGTCACTACCGATTTGTTGCCGCCAATAGTGTGGAGCATAAATAATCCCTCATCTTTTAGAGAACGGTAAACAATTTCCATAAAAGTCCTGTAATTTTTGTAGCCGACATGTTCAAACATTCCAAGGGAAACCACGCGGTCAAACTTTTTCCCCGAACCGAGAAGTTCTTCCGGATTGATATCGCGGTAATCTTGCAATTCTAATTCGACATTAAGACCAGCACAAAGCTTATTGCCAAGATCCACCTGCTCTTTTGAAACGGTAACGCCCACCATATCCACGCCATCTTTTTCCGCGGCAAACTTGCAAAAACTCCCCCAACCACAGCCGATATCCAAAACTTTCATGCCCGGCTCCAAATACAATTTCCGGCAAATTAAATCCAGCTTGGCTTCTTGCGCTTCATCTAAATTATCCGCGTCCTTCCAATAACCGCAAGTATAGACCATGCGCTTATCCAGCATCTTTTCATACAGATCATTGCCAATATCATAGTGTCTTTCCCCTATTTCAAAAGCTTTTCCTTTTCGCCCTAAATTAAAAATAATCGCTCCCAAAATATGAGGCAGCATTTTCCAAGATTTTACTTTATCATCAAGATTAGCGCTAAGAAGGCGGTAGAAAAATTCATCAAGTTTTTCCGCTTCCCACCAGCCATCCACATAGGACTCGCCAAGGCCCAAAGAACCTTGACTGAGCACACGTTTATAAAACTTGGGTTTTTTGACTTGAATATCCGCCTCCCCAGGGCCATTTAACTCAATACCCGCTTCAGCCAGCAAAGATTGGGCTATTTTTTCCGAATTAAGCATAAAAACTGATGAATTATTTCTTAGTTGTATTATAATGCAAAAAATCGCTAATATCTAATTTTGTACACTTCTTGGGAGGTTTATTTAAAATATGCTATAATAAATCAATATAGAATTAAATAAAAAAATTATGGCAAAAGCTAAAAATGTGGGCTTGATAGACCGTATTATCCGAATTATTTTGGGCGTAGTCTTAATTTATGTCGGCTGGGTTGTTTGGGAAAACAATATCGCCGGGATTATTCTCGATATTGTCGGAATAATTCTCATTATTACGGGAATTGCGGGTTATTGCTGGCTTTATAAGCTATTGGGTATAAAAACTTGCAAAGTATGCAAAGTTCCCGAAGCGGAAAAACCCATGCAAGGTGAAGAGTAAAAAATCACCATAAAGAGAAATTAAAAAATCCGGTCCTTCGGGGTTGCCGGATTTTTTTATTTAATTATTTCTTTAAAAAATCTTTAATATATTTAATCTGCATTTCCCTAACAAAAGGCTTGGCAGTAAAATTACAAGCAAACTCAGATACTAACGGCTCGCGTCCCTTGGGCACAAAAATATCATAAGCCATCCAATGATATCCCATTTTATGAGAAATCTTCTCGCAAAGGCGCAAGGCCTTAGTGGGAATATTCTCAAAAGAAAAACCGGCTCCTTGTCCGAGATTATGCTTCCACTTATCTTGTCCTATTCGCCAAAAATATCGCACAGCCTTATCACCCATGGTAATCACTCGCAAATCTTTTTCTATGTCCAAAAATTCTTGGGCTAAAAAATAATTTTTCATGGTAGAGCGATGATGCTTTAGACCTTGGGGACTCCAAATTTTTTCCACAAATTCTCGAGCTTGTTTTTTATTTTCCACTTTATAAACATGATAACCTCCATAACCATGCGCGTCTTTTAGAATAAAAGGATACTTTATTTTTTTGATAATACCAAGCGCTTGCTCCTTGTGATGGGTAATATAAGTTTCGGGAGTGGGAAATCCAAAATTTTTCAAAATATTATATTGTTTAATCTTATCATTATAAGCGTAATACATATTCATATCCGGAAAAATCGGCTTTTTAAAAACGCTTTCTATAAAGTATACACGGTCATGAATGGTTCGGTAATTCTCTTCCCTAGCGTCCGCCTGCCAAATATAAGCATCAGCCAGACGAAAATTTTTCACCCAATTAACGCTGTCAATATCAAACAAAAAGGACTGAATCCCCAGTTTCTCGCAGTATTTCCTGTACTGCTTGTGCTCTCCATTATAAGCTCTGGCAATTCCCACTTTCATTTTATTTTTTTAATATTTTTTTAAACAATTTTTCATAACCTTGCGCCATGTGCCTATAAGTATATTTTTTAAGCACGGTTTCGCGGCATTTTTTTCTATCTATCTCATCAATATGTTTTATGGCGTGATAAAGCTCGCGTTTATTTTTGACAATAAAGCCATTTTTACCGGATTTAATAATTTCTCTATAGCTAAACTGATCCCAAGCAATAACCGGGGTGCCGCAAGAAAGCGACTCCAAAATAGTATTGGAAAATCCTTCATCGCTCTCGGAAAGGGAAAAAACCGCCTTGGCGTTTTGAATTGTTTTAATTTTTTCTTCAAATCGCAGAGGTCCAAAACTGCCAATATATTTTATTCCATCGCCAAGCAATGGTTTAATTATATTTTTACAATAATTCTCATCCATGCATTTGCCGGCGATATTTAACTTTATATTTAATTTTTTTGCCGCCAAAGCCGCCCGATGTATACCTTTATCCTTGGACAAACGACTCAAAACCAAAAAATAATCTTTAGGCTTTTCATTAAATTGAAAATTTTCCACATCGCAGCCGTTATAAACAACTCCTTTAAATTTTAGAAAATTAAACTTATTCTTTGGCGCGCTTGAAACAGCCGAATAATTTAAATTTTTATAAAGCTTGAGCATATGCACGGCAATATCCGGAAGATTGGAAGTAATAAGAGTGTGGACAATCGGCACTTTGCTAAAACGGTCAAAAATAAGCCCCAAATGGTCGGTTTGGCAATTAATAATATCCGCATCTTGTGAACGATTGATAGCTTCGGCAATAAAATGTTGCTTGGTTTCCAGTCTATAAATATAAGGTCTCTCGCCAAAAGGTATATCAGATATGAGATTAGCTCCATCAGTCTGAGATCCGGGAGGTAGAGCAAAAATTTTAACTTTATGGCCCAATTTTGATAATTCGCGAGATAAATAATACATGCGCTTATTATATCCTCCGTAACGCGGACCAATCATGCCGGGCTGGGGAACTATGGAAATTTTCATAAGCTAAGAATTTTTAATTGAATATTTAATTATTTCTTGGCGCGGATTGTAGCCAAGACTCTCGGCACCCCAAACTCCAAAATTGCAAGAAAATTCTATAATATAAAATTTATTATTTTTTACCAAAACATCATAAGCCATCCAATGATATCCCATTTTATGGGATATCTTCTCGCAAAGACGCAGGGCGGCGGAGGGAATGTTTTTATCCGAAACTTTTGACTCCGGAGTAACATGGTGCTTCCAGTCATCTCCGCTCACACGCCAATAGGCACAATAAGTTTTACTGCCTATCACAATGACGCGCAAACTTTTCTTCAAATCAGGAATAAATTCCTGGGCGTAAAATTGGTTATACAGATTATTTAATCCACGCCGGGAAAAAATTTTTTCTATATACTCTCCGGCTGCCTTTTTATTTTTAACCAAATAAACGCCAAAACCGGAAGAGCTGTGTGGATCTTTAAGTACAAAAGGATACTTTGTTTTTTTAATGAAAGACCGGGCTCCTTCTTTGCTCGCCGTAAAAAAAGTTTTTGGCGTGGGAATACCAAGCGCTTGGAAAATATGGTATTGTTTGAGCTTATCATTAAAACTAAAATATTGGTTAAAATCGGGAAAAATTTTTCTTTTGGAATACTTGTCTATAAAATAAACCGGATCTAAAATCATTTTCCTATAAAAACGTCCGCGGTCAATGGATTGCCAAAAATAAAAATCAACTTTTCTGTCATGCCGGTTAAGTTCAGATAAAAACTTATCGTCATAAATATCAAAAAGAACCGGCCTAGCGCCCAATTCTTTTATTATTCTCTGATAAGATTCATTATATTGTCTAACGTTTATTAAGCCTACCGCTTTCATTCTATTTAACTAATTTTTTATAAATTTTTTCGTAATCGTCCACCATATTTTTTTTGGAAAAAAATTTTTCAACTCGCAATCTACAATCCAAACGCTTCAGTTCGCCGACGTCCTTACCCATGGCAAATATTTGTTCTTTGTTTTTGACAATAAATCCGGTTTTCCCCTGTTTTATTAATTCGCGATTAGATCCTTGGTCAAAAGCTATAACCGGAGTACCGCAGGCCATGGATTCCAAGATAGTATTACTACAAGCTTCAAAAATTTTTGTCGGCTGTATAAGGGCTTCGGCGTTTTTAAGCAGCTTTATTTTTTCTTTAAACTTTATTTCTCCTTTGTAAATAATTTTCTTACCGTCTATAAAAGGCAAAACTTTTTTAGCTAAAAACTTGGCATCTCCGTCTACCATTTTTCCGGCTAAAATAATTTTTTTATTTAATTTTTTGGCTGTTTCAATGGCTATATCCGGTCCCTTCTGCGGAGAAAGTCTTCCTAAAAATAAAAAATAATCATCCGGCTCGGCATTAAAGGGGAAAAGCGATACATCCAAACCATTATAAATATAGCCGCGCCAATTAAGGAATAAAAATTTTTTGGTAACCGCTTTAGAATTGGCTACAAAATTTAATTGTTTGTATTTTTTTAATAAATTTAGCTCATCTTCAAAAAATTCTCCATAGCGAATAGAGTGCAAAGAAGGAGTGGGGATCAAATCACCAAAAAAAACGCTTTTGTGTTCTACCGCGCAATGAATAATATCAAAATCTTTATGGCGACGAAACGCTGCGGCTATATTTTCATATTCTTTAATTTCAGAATAATCGCGACCCCTTCCATAAGGTTTGTCTATGACTGAAACCAGCTTTTGCGCTTTGGTCTTGGAATCGCCCGTGGCAAACAAAGTTACTTTATGACCACGTTCCACCAACCCATTTACCAAGTTGCCAATTGATGAACCGGTTCCGCCCCGGGAAAGTGGCGTGGTTTCTTCCCATAATTTTGAAACAATAGCAATTTTCATATTATAATTTTATTTTTTTCAAATTTTCTTCGGTTTCAAAAGCAAACTCTATTATTTTGTGCTCTTTGCCCGCGCCTATAAAAAATATAGCCCCTCGCAGCGCCACCCAAGCTCGATATAAAAAAAGTTGATTATAAATTTCATCAGTGGCTTTTTCCCCGGAAAATTCCAAATAGGAATCAAAAAAATCTTGCTGCAATTTATGTATTTTTTCCATGGAAAATTTTCCTTTGGACATGGATTCCAGCTGCTGGATGAATGAACCAATATCATAGAGCGGCGGAGCCAAACGCATTTCAGTAAAATCTATAACCACAAACTCTCTTTCGTTTCCTTTTTTGTGAACAATAATATTTTCAGGATGCATATCACCATGAACTATTGTGGAATGACGGCGCGGTTTTTTCAAAATTGCGCTTTCATATGACTTTATTCTGGCAAATAATTCCAAAAGGCTGGAACGATATTCTTTGGCTAATTTTTTTCTTTTACCCAAAATATTGGCCGGATCTATATTTTTCAGAGTTAGCTCATTTTCCAAAAACTCTCCTTTGGGAACTTCCAAATTATGAAATTTAGCCAGCCAACGCGCTATTTTTGGCATAGCCCAACTTACTGTGGTGTAATCTTTGTCTACAATGCGCGAATACAAATTACCCCCGGGGGCCGCCAAATAAAACATTACCCTCAGGGACTCAAAATAAAATAAAGGCTCAGGTACACGCAGATTCTTTTTATTAAAACCATGTTCATAAATATACTTCTGCCGTTTATACAATTTTTTCCGGCTACCGTCCGAATGCGCGGCGCCTATAATATCCAAACTTTTCTTGCGTCCAGAAAAAAATAGCTTATAATAGCATACTATATGAACAAACTTATGAGACCAGTGTCTTTTAATCGGATAAATTTTTACTTTTTCCAGCTTCTGGGGATCGACGGAAATATTTTTCAAATTATCTTTGAAAAATTCTTTCATATACCCCTCATTAAAAAGCCGTTTCATGTTTTTTTTGGAAAATTTTTTATCTTTCATTTTTTCCTATTATTTGCCAATGCCTCTCCCAAACCTTGGAAGTAAGCTCGCCCGCAAGTTTTTCAGCTTTTATCTTGGCCTGGGCCGGGGCATCCTTTAATGAGCGAATGGAGCGTATAAGCTCTTCAACTCCTTTTTCTACTTCGTCAGGATTCCATGACCAAGGAGAAAAAACATCCACCTTTCTCTCCGACATCCACCACCAAGTGCAGCTGGCAAGACCTCTATCCAAATGGCGGCGTGCCCAGCTATTTTTATTGTTGGCATTATATTTATAATTTAACTTAATAGCCATATCAGCCAACTTCCATAACAAATTATGAAAATCATTTTTGGGATTATTCCACAAATAAAATGGGCGCCCCGAAGCTAAATCTTTTTCCAGTGTTTCCCATGAAGCTTCTATGAGATTAACTTTCTCTTCTTCTTTCAAGCGCTTTAAGAAGCTGCTTATTGTCAGGGTTTCGATATCAGCGCTTTTAGTGACTTCTTTTAAATATTTTTGTGGATCTTTATGATAATGGCCATACATTTCCGCATCAGTAGCGGTAATCACAGGATCGGAAAATTTTTCTTTAATAATAGTTTCTGGAACAAAACTTTTAGAAATTTTTCTATTGCGAAAAATTACTCGCAATCCCGTCTTGACATCAATATATTTTTTAAGCGGATCAGCTTGGCCCAATTTTCCATTATAAGATATTTCATCCAAAATAATCCACTGGTAACCAAGCTCTTTTAAAATTTTTCCCACTTTTTCCGAATAAGCCATCTCCGGACAAAAAAATCCCCTGGGATTGTAAGCGGCACCAAAATAAGCTTTATTTATTTTATCATTCAATTCAATCTGGCGCTTTATTTCTTTGTCGGGAAGAAATGGTAAAATGGGATGAAATTTAGCGGTGGCGACAAGCTCAATTTGCCCCTTGGAAGCCAAATCTTTAAAACCTTCTATTATTTTATGATGACCATTATGTTCCAAAAGCTCGGTAAGCGAACCGGTAAAATTTATTGTAAAATTTACTTTTGAATTTTTCTTTAAAAAAGACAATAAAAAATTATAACTCTCCTTAACAATAATCTTTAAGAGAGCTTTATCTTGATAAGGGGGCTGGTAAAAATGTAGGAAATTAATCCACTGCATAAATTATTTTTTGTGTTCTTTAATGGCCTTTTTAAAAAGTGTAACATACCGCTTAGCCGGGATTTCCCAAGAGGAACTTTGTTTCATGCCGTTTATCACCAATTGTTTCCAAATATCCCGGTATTTATAAGTTTCCACTGCTCTTGTAATAGCCACTAAAAGAGAACGTGAATCATAAGATTTAAAAACAAAACCGGTACCCTTTTTTGTTTTGGGATTAAAATCCGCTACGGTATCAACTAGGCCGCCTATATGACGGACAATCGGAATACAGCCATAACGCAAGCTTATAAGCTGATTGATGCCACACGGCTCAAAACGGGAAGGCAAAAGCAGCATATCCGCTCCGGCGTAAATACTTGTTTCTTTTTTTCTGTTAAAAGTTTGATAAGCCAGCTTCTTTGGATATTTTTTTTGAATTTTTTTTATAAAATTTATATATTTTTTATCACCATCTCCCATAACCACCATCTGTAAATCCATTCTCATCAAAACATCCATTATATCCATAAGCAAATCAAATCCTTTTTGTTCGGCAATACGCGAAGTCATGCCAATCAAAGGAATGTCTTTTTTTAAGGGAAGTTTAAAATATTTTTGTATATGGGTTTTATTTTTTTCTCGAGCATTAATCCGTTCCGAGCTGTAATTGCGGTACAATCCCGGATCGGTAGAAGGATTGTATTCAAAATAATCTATGCCGTTTACTATTCCATAAACGCGGTCTTTGCGATTTTTAATAATGGTTTGCAGCTCTTCGCCGAATTTTTTAGTCATAATTTCTTGAGCATAATTTTCCGAAACCGTATTTATAATATCGGCGTTTAATATGGCTCTTTTGGCAAAGTTTATATTTTCCAATTCGTCAGTATGAAAAGATGGGAGTTTTGAATAACCGTCATCTTTTTCCCCGTTTTTTATTTCCCACCAGTTATGTCCAAATTGAAAAACTAGATTATGCATGGTGAATACACTGGCAGCATTTTTTAATACTGAACTTTTCTTAAAATCTTTGTTTAAAAAATAGGGAATGAGTCCGGTGTGCCAATCGTGACACTGTATAATATCGGCTTTGAAGCGCAATAAAATCAAAAGCTTCAAGGCGGCAATATCAAAAAGCATAAAACGCGCGTTTTCATGATCGGAACCGTATAATTTTTTGTAGCGGGAAAAATATTTTTCATTTTCCACAAAATATATGGGCAGACCGCGCATCAAATAACCCTTCCAATAATTAACTCTGATACTATGTTTGGCATCTATCTTTATTTCTATATCCCGCATAATGCATTTGAGATCGTATTTTTTGGGATCTATTATAGACCCATAAAAAGGAGTAATGACTATCACATCATGCCCAAGTCTTTTTAAAGCTTTGGGTAAAGATCGAGCTACGTCAGCCAAACCTCCCGTTTTGGAAAAGGGGTGCACCTCGGAAGAAACCGATACTATTTTTAATTTTTTTTGCGGCATATTTGATTTTATTTTTTATTTAATAAGCCAAGTTTTTCTGTAGCTAAAACAAACATGGCATGCGACCAAGCTAAAGGATAAATTCCCACCCGATAATCATCAAATATTTGCTCGGGAATATAAAAATCATATTCTTCACTTCTCTCTACAATCCAATTGTAATATTGCAGAGCTTTTTCTTTATTACCACGAACTGACCAATAAATAGACATCCAGGCATTGAGAAGCGGCCAACCTCCGGCTCCTTCTTGAGCGGATCCTTCTCCGTCGTAATAATCAAATTGATAGCGATGCACGCCTCCGTTTATCACAATCGTCTTCTCCATTTTATTTACGGTATTAACCATCCTCTCGTCATCGGACTCGACAACGGAAAAAGGATAAACCAACCCAAGCAGAGAGGCATCCATATTAAAATCATCTATTTTCCCATGAGTCCGCACAAAAGTCTTTTTCTCTTCCATATAAGCTTCATTTATTTTTTCCATCATTTGGTCGGCGGTTTTTTTCCATTCATCATTATCAATCAAACTATGAGCGTCCCGCAATCCTCGCACGCAAGCGGCCAAAGAATAGGTATGATTATTTTCCACCTTGGTGGAAGTCCGCCTGTGACCCTCTTCCCACAAGTCCGTGGCGTTACTGAAAAAATACTGTCCTTTCCAATTTTTACTAAGCCCGTCGGCTAATCTCCTTATCAAAAGCTCCCATCTATCCACGCATTCCTGGGGATCGGAATAAGATTTTTTAATGGCCCACAACATCGCTCCGGCCTGGTCGGGCTGAAATTGATGAACCTCTTTCCTGCCATTGGTAGAATAATTGGCAAAAAGCATCCCTTCTTTTTTAAAATCTTCCGGACGCTCCAAAAGCCATTCAAAAAAAGGTTCCTGAATATTTTTAATTCCCAAAACTTGCGCCGCCACACATATAAAAGCGGCGTCGCGTGGCCAAACATAATGGTAATTTTTGGCGCCTCGAGGATAATATTTTTTATCAGTATTGGCAGCGATAATAGCTCCATTTTCCAACGCGGTATCCAAAATAACCCCCCTACTCCTCTCCAATAATTTATTGATTTTATCTTGGTTCGGCA
The DNA here is from genome assembly GCA_964482065.1 of uncultured Gammaproteobacteria bacterium. Lineage (GTDB taxonomy): Bacteria > Patescibacteriota > Patescibacteriia > JAQUQO01 > JAQUQO01 > CAYZWC01. The sequence continues at coordinate 12,773 of CAYZWC010000016.1, forward strand.
TAATAAAAATTTATTTATAAATTTTTTCAGTTTTTAGGGAATGAGCGCAGCAAACCGCTACCGCTAGGGCGTCGGCCGCGTCATCGGGTTTGGGAATTTGAGAAAGACCCAAAATAACTTTTACCATTTGCTGCATCTGTTTTTTGTCAGCCGCCCCATATCCGGTGATGGCTTGCTTTACCTGCAAGGGGGTATATTCATGCAAAGGCATTTTTTCTTGAATGGCAGTGAGCAAAACCACTCCGCGGGCTTGGCCGACCAAAAGAGCCGTTTTGGCATTTTTGGCAAAAAATAATTGCTCTACTGCCATTAAATCCGGCTTGTATTTTTTTATTATCTTATGAAGCTCGTTATAAAGGTCTTTAATCCGCCGGGAAAAATCAACTCCGGCCTTGGTTTGTATTGTACCAAAATCCAAAACCTCATTTTTATTTTTATCCACCTTTATAACTCCAAAACCGGTAATGGCAAAACCGGGATCAATTCCCAAAATAATCATATTTTATTCCTCGTTGGTATAATAATTGGAAATATCTTCATTTTCCTCCAATTCTTCATAAAGCTTTTCCAGATTGGATTTGGCCGCTTCACTTACCACTACCTTGTCTTGGGGAACGAATTCGGTTTCGGCAAAACTAATTTTAACGCCGGATTTTTCCAATAATTTTTTTACCGCTTCCAATTTTTCCGGCGCGGTATAAATAATAATACCATCTTCTTCTGACACAATATCTTCAGCGCCGGCATCAATCGCTTTTAAACTCAAATCATCTTCAGATATCTCAAGGTCTTCGCTCAAAATCCTAATCACTCCTTTGCGGTCAAACATCCAGGCCACGCTGCCGGGGCCTCCAAGATTTCCTCCGTACTTGCTTAAGATGTGCTTAATATTGGCTACTGTTCTATTTTTGTTATCAGTCAAAGCTTCAATATAGATAGCCACACCTTCCGGTCCAAATCCTTCATAAACAATCTCTTCAATTCCGTCACCGGCGAGCTCGCCCGTTCCTCGCTTAATGGCGCGCTCTATATTTTCTTTTGGCATGTTAGCGGCTTTGGCCTTGTCCATGGCCAAGCGCAATTTAAAGTTCATTTCCGCATCTCCCCCGCCTTCTCGTGCGGCAATAGTAATATTATTTCCAAGTTTAGTAAAAAGGGCGCCGCGTTTTTGATCTGCTGCGCCTTTTTGCCTTTTGATTGTGGACCATTTGGAGTGTCCTGACATATTTATTTTACTGTTTAATTAATTAAATTATAGCAAATTTAGTGGAAAAAATCAAGGGACACAGAGCATTAAAACATAAAAATATTATAATATTAAAACAAAAAACCGCTCACCGGTGAGGTGGGGCGGTTGATGAAAAAAGTGGAAGATTTCTGCCTGTTGATAGATAAGGAAAGAACCAAAGTTCCCGAACCCCGCCCGCCATCGCTACGCTCAGGCGTTGCGGGCGGGCAAGAGCCAAGGGGCAAAGTGCCAAAGCCCGGCACTACCCGAGGAACAAGAGACCGCCAGAATAGCGGTCGTAGGCAGAGGCCAGGCGGACCGTGAAGCCGAAGCCGAGCCTGCCGCCGCTGGCCCTGAAACGGAGCGAACAGTCGGCGGACCGCCACTGAAGAGCGGCCATATCCAGACCGGGCGTGTTGTAGTCACGAGCCAAGATGTCAGGATACATCATCGTGGCGATGGGAGTATCCATACCAGAAAGGATAAATCCTTCCGGCAGTGTTGACATCTGCTCTCTATCGGCGTGGATGGAAAATCCCTGAAGCGGATTCGGGAAGTGAAGTCCGATAACCGGACCTTCTTTCATCCGACTGACAAGTTGGTCGTGCCGGCTTCCGGGGGCAATGCTGACTTTGTTCGCCAGGGTGCCTTTGCGGTGATTGTAGAATGTCCGACCACCGAAAGTCTTGGCGTAGCTGCCCGCAACACCGGCCAAATACAGTTCCAGTTCGGCGCCGAGATCGTCGGTGACGAGCTTGGGCAGAACGACAGGCAGACAGACACCGTTGGCGATGTTGGCGATTTGAGGATTCTCCCTGATCATTGCCAGCAAGCGTTCGGTTTCCGCCATGAGCTGTTCGGCCGTGACTTCGGTGTCTATGCTCAAACACCCATGCAACCGAGAGATTCGGTTGGCGAAATCCACTTCCATATCCAGCTTGGGCTGATCCAGTCGGAAACTCCGATTGGCGTCGCAAACATTAGCCTGCAAGCCTTCGGGGATCCGACGACCGTGCTTGTCAAAAAACAGCCGAATGGCATCCTGACCGGCATCAAATCCAACAAGCTCTTTTAAGGGATCCATATTTTCCTCCATTAGGCTCTATGCCCGATTGAATTTTGCCTCTCACCCCGAGGCCCGAGGACCACCCCCAAACAGGAAATAGTATTATATTGTATAGTTTTAATATAATTTTGTCAAGCCTTTGCACTGGTTTGTCAAGATTTTATAGAAATGTCCTACTTTGGGTTTTATAGA
>CAYZWC010000017.1:0-14659 GCA_964482065.1 uncultured Gammaproteobacteria bacterium
CTATATTATGCCACAAATCTCACTTTTTAGCCCCACCAAAATGTCTAGTTACTCTATCAAATCAATAAAAAATCCTCCACATTATAAGGAGGATTTTTTTATATATATTTATTTTAACTTTTTTTCTATTTTATCCAAACGCTCAAGTATCTTATCGGTATTTTTGGCCGCTTTGCGATCAATAATATAATCATTTTCCGCGCGCCTTTCGCTGATTTTACTTTGTCTATTTTGAGACATTAAAAGCACGGTCATAAGAATAATCGCTTCCAGCGATACAATCATAGTGAGCATATTTATATCCAGTTCATATATTAGCCACAAGCTAAACCACACTACATGCAAAAGCAAAAAACTCCATGATCCCGTCCAACGAGCTATGCCATCGGCTATTTTATCTAAAAATTTTACAAAACCATTACCTTGTTTTTTCATTTTTTAATTTCTTACCTTTTTAACTAACCTATAAATATTATACCATAAATTATCAAATGGGATATCAAAAGTCCCGGGATAAGAAATTTCCCGCCCGCCGAAGCCTCTCTTGAAACGAGTCACTCCCGCCCAGGCCTTTTCTTTTATTGATCCTTCGGGAGCAATGCCCCAAAAGTCATAATTTTTAAATCCTTGTTCTTTGGCTTTTTTGATCGTCTCCCATTGAAGTAAATGCGGAGCCATCAAATTGCGGCGTGTACTCCCGGAAGCGCCATGCAGGTAAGTAACGGTATTGTCGAAAAATATTACCAAATTAGCGGCCAAAATTTCCCCTTTGTATTCAGCAAAAATTACCCTAAGAATTTCATCGCCCAAAATTTCAAACATTTTTTTATAATAATCCTCCGTATGCGGAATAAAACGATCTCTTTTGGAAGTAATTTTAATCAGGTCTAAAAATTTATCCAAATCTTCTCTCTCGCTGCTAAATCTAATTTTCACTCCCTTACGCTCAGCCAATCTTATATTATATCTGGTTTTAGAATGCATTTCCGAAAACAATTCATCTGCGCTTTTGTATAAATCCAAAACTAAAGTATGCTGCGGCTGAACTGCCGGAACCTCTCGGGCTTTTAAATTTTCAATCTGTAATTTTTCAATCGGATCAATACGTAAAAATATAGCTTCATTCTTTAAATAATCCAAAATGTTATGTGTTATGTGCTTGCCCGACTCGCTATGCGAAGCATTGCGGGCGGGCTCTGTGTTATGTAAAATTGGTCCTCTGGGAATATACAAATAACTTTTCCCAAAGGGCAGCTTGTTTTTAATAACCAGGGCAACTGCTTCTAATTTTTCATTTTCAAATACTCCTAAACGCCAAATTTTTCTGCCCAAACTCTCTTGAAATTCTCCCCATTGCCACGAATGCAAAAAAGCGCTATATTCACCATTTGTAATTATAAAATTACTCCAGGTAGATTTATCTTTTATCTCTTTTATTAGCATAAAGACACTGATTAAACGCGGATTGATTACGGATTTAACACAGAGTTAAATTTACGGTCATTAGTATAAATTATTCTTTTAAAATATAAGCTCGGCAAGCCAAAATTAATTAAATAACCCACCTCATACAAAGTTGTTTTTATATACTCTGATAACTGCACTTCATCTTTTTTGTGCGTAAACGGTTTAGCTTTTAATTCCAATAAAACTTTATCTTCAACCAAATAATCGGGTACATAAAAACCCACTTCTTTACCGGTTTCTTTTGAATAAACCGATACTTTGGGTTTGGATTTATACCTTATATTTTTTAAATCAAAATTTTCTCCTAAAATATTATGATAGATTCTTTCATTGTGATTATTGCCGTATTCCCGATGCGCTTCCATGCATATTCCTATAATTTCGTAACTTAAATCCTTATGTAAAAATCCCCCCATATTTTATCCGTGTTAAATCTGTCTTAAATTTGTGTTAAATCCGTGATCCGAGAATCTTTAATGCCCCTTTAATTTTCGCTTCCGTTGTTTTTGCGTCATCAAGCTTATTTATTGCAGCTTGAGCTTCGGACTTTGAATAGCCCAAACCATAAAGCGCGTCAATGGCTTCCTGGTCGCTCGTGTCTCCCCCTTCCTCGTCCATAATTAATTTTCCCTTGAGTTCCAGGATCATGCGCTCGGCAATTTTTTTGCCGATTCCTGAAACACGGGTTAAAAAAGCAACATCCCCGGCAGTAATGGCGCTTTCAATTTTCCCGGGAGAATCCAATCCCAAGATATTCTGCGCCGACTTCGGCCCCACACCGGAAACACTAACCAATTTCCAAAATAATTTTAATTCTTCAATATTCAAAAATCCATAAAGCTCGCGCCCGTCCTCACGCCCTTGTTCGTGGGTAAAAAGTTCAACCTCTTCTCCTTCCTTCAAATTAGACAAACGCACGGCAGACAAAAAAACCTTATAGCCAATGCCATTATTTTCAAGAATTATAAAATTAATATCTTTATAAATAATTTTTCCTTTGAGATAAGCGATCATGTAAGTGATTTAATAATTGAGTAACTGAAGGCGCGATGTCGTCATCGCGCTTTCTGATTTATATATATTAACATTTTGGACCGATTTTGGCAAAAGAAAACTCAGAGCAGCTGTCTGTATAGTTAATACTTTTTTCTAAAAAAACTGGCAAAACAAAACCCCCAACAAGCGGGGGTTTTTATTATTTACAATGCTTTATTTTTTCTTTTTATTCCTACTAACTCTAATCAACCCTGAACAAGTAATTATTTCCACACCGCGCTTTTCGAGTTCGTCCAAAAGCAAATTCATACCAATGGAATCCGAGGACATGTGGCCGGCAATTACTACATTCATGTGTGCTTTTTCGGCTTCTTTTTTCCATTGCTCATGCATATGCATCCCCACTACAGTTCCTATACCGGCGTTGGATAATTTTTCATAAACATCTTTTGAACCGGAAGTACCGCCGGTAATTTCAGTCAGGGCGATTTTACCGGTCCGGCGCTCCTTGCCTCCGGCAAAAATCTTGGGTCCGGCCTTGTGCTTGGACGCTTCGGCATATTCGGGAATTTCTTTTAAAAGTTCAATAAGATCCGCGACAGTCTCAATTTTTTTCTTATTTTTATCAATATATTTCCTGAGAAATGTCGCCACCATATTATCCGCTACGGTATGCGTGGACATAATGGGAAAACCGAGTAAACGAGCCACATCTATTGATTGGTTGTGATTGGCGGCCGAAACCGAACGTGAAACCTCAAGCATTCTCGGCTGCGTCAAACCTTCGGCAATATGGATAGGTACGCCATACATTTCATAAAGCTCGGCCTGGAGCTCCATAACTTCATTTAATCCCGCCAATCCCGAACCTATCGGATGGTGGCTTATTATAAGATCGATAGGTTTGTCTTTGGAAAGCTCATTGGCCAAAAGAACCTCACCGGTATCAATGTCAATGCCGGTTAAAATTCTTTTGACTTTTTTTTCCGGATTGCCGAAATAAAGTCGGGAATCCGAATAGGGATTTTTCAAACTTTCTTTGTCAAATTCCTTTTTTTCAGCAGCTGATAATTTTTCGTATTTTTCTTTTTGCTTTTTTAATCTGCGCTTAACGGTCGCTTCTCCCCGTAAGTCATTTTGTATTCCCAGCTTAACCGCCAGGTCATAAATTTGTCCTATAGTCATCATATATATTTATTTTTAATTAATTATATTTTTTAATACCGAGCCAAACTTCTTGACCATCAATTTGAACGGTATTTTTGGCGTCATTCTCGCCTTTGCCCAATTCAATATTTCGGCTCAAAGTAGCTTCGGATAACTTTTCTCCATATTCTTCAACCGCTTCTTTTATAAGCTCGCTCTTGCTATCTACAAACAAATCAACTCTGTCTTTTATGGTTAATTTTTCTTTGCGTCGCAGAGAATTTATATGTCTGGTAAGCTCTCTGATATAACCTTCTTTTTTTAGATCGGGCGTAATTTCTATATCCAAACCGGCTTTTTCATTTTTATTTTCTTTTATAATCAAATTGTCACTTTCTTTTATATCTTGGGAATTTCCAACTTCCCTGACATTCAGTTCCTCGGCAATCAATTTTTCATATTCTTCGCTCAAAGATTTTCCCGCGTATTCAATGCGCCCCAGAGGCTGACGGACTTTTATACCCGCTTCCTCGCGTGCCGCCAGAGCAAGCTCCACAATATTTCTTGTTCGCTCCATATTGGCCAAAACTTCGTCGTCGGCAAAACCATCTTCGATCTCAGGCCAATCTTCAAGATGAATTGACTCTCTGTCTCCACCCAGCTCGCCGTAAATAGCTTCAGCGGTAAAAGGAGTAAAAGGAGCCATAAGCTTTACCAAAGTATTGATGGCGTGGCGAAAAACATTAAGCGCGGCTTTCTTTTCCTCGCTTTCTTTTTTGAAACGGTCGCGGCTTCTTCTCACATACCAAGTGGAGAGATCATTTATAAATTCGGAAATTTTTCTGGCCGGAGTTACTTCGTCGTATTCATCCAGGAATTTGGTAGTCTCTTTTGTAAGCTGACTTAATTTGGCCAAAATCCACTTATCCAAAATATGATCCGAATTCAAATCGGTGACGGAATCGGAAGAAACGTACATTTTATAAAAATTAAGCACGTTCCATAAAACTATAAAATCTCTCCGCAAAACTTCTTCCACTCCTTTGGGATCGAAATTTTTGGTATCGCCCGGCTGGTTTACAGTATAAAAATACATGCGAACCGCGTCCGCTCCGTATTTATCAAACATTTCCCAAGGATTTATAACATTGCCTTTGGATTTACTCATCTTTTTACCTTCGGCGTCATTTATATGCCCAAGACAAATTACATTTTTATAGGGAGTACCTTTATCCATCAAAACTCCAATAGCCAAAAGTGTATAAAACCACCCACGAGTCTGATCAATGGCTTCGGAAATAAACTGCGCCGGATATCTTTCTCCGGAATCTATTTTTTCTTTATTATCAAAAGGATAATAATCTTGAGCAAAAGGCATTGATCCGGAATCAAACCAACAATCCAAAACTTCTCTGGTACGGCTCATTTCCCCGCCGCATTTGGCGCACTGAAGCTTAATATTATCTATATATGGTTTGTGTGGGTCAAAATCTTCATCTATTTTCTCGCCGGAAAATTCTTCCAATTCGGCATAAGAACCCACAACCTTTTTATCGCCGCAGGAATCGCAAATCCAAATGGGAATCGGGGTTCCCCAAAATCTCTCGCGGGAAATCGCCCAATCTTTAGCGCCCTCGAGCCATTCGCCGGGCAGGACACCGCCGCGGCCGAGAAGCGTCCTTCTTTTATATAAGAAGGTACCCAGTTGATTTTTCGATTTTCTTTTTTTAATTCCTCTCGTAAAGAGCTCATTTTTATAAACCAAGAATCTTTAGCGTAATATAAAAGAGGAGTATCGCAACGCCAACAAAAAGGATATTCATGCTTGTACATTTTTTCTTTGAGAAGTAAACCGCGTTCATCCAAATCCCGAATAATGCTTTTTTGCGTCTCCGGATCTTTAACAAATTTTCCCGACCATTTGGAAACCGACTCTTTAAATTTTCCTTCTTCGTCAACAGTATGGACTTTAGGCAAATCCAATTTTTCTCCCAACTCATAGTCATCTTCACCATACATTACCGCGGTATGGACGATACCGGTCCCATCCTCGGTGGTTACAAAATCAGCCACTGCCACATACCAAGCCTTTTTGTCTCCGGGATTGAGCGCTCCCGGAAAAATCGGCTCATACTCAAGCCCTTCCAAATTTTCTCCCCGCATCTTATCGACTATTTCATAATTTCCTTCTTCTAAAACTTCATCCAAAAGCTCAGTAGCCAAAATATAGTATTCATCTCCATATTTAACTTTGGAATAATTAATATCCCGGCCCACGGCCAAAGCGACATTTCCGGGAAGAGTCCAAGGTGTGGTTGTCCAAGACAAAAGATAAGTATTTTTTTCTCCTTTAACCGGAAATTTTACATAAATGGATTCTTCTTCAACTTCTTTGTATCCTTGAGCCACTTCATGGGAGGAAAGGGCGGTACCGCAGCGTGGGCAATGAGGCACCACCTTATGTCCAAGATAAAGCAACCCCTTAGCGTCCACATGCTTCATAATATTCCAAACACTTTCAATATAATCATTGGAATAAGTAACATAAGGATTTTCCAAATCCAGCCAAAAAGCCACGCGACTGGTCATACGCTCCCATTCATCCTGATATTTCCATACGCTGGCTTTACATTTTTTATTAAATTTCTCAACTCCGTATTTTTCAATATCCGGCTTTCCGGAAATTTCCAGCTCCTTCTCCACCTGTAGCTCCACCGGTAAGCCATGCGTGTCCCAGCCCGCTTTGCGGGGAACATGATATCCTTGCATGGTTTTGTATCTGGGAATAACATCTTTAAAAGCGCGGGTCAACACATGGTGAATTCCCGGGCGACCATTGGCGGTCGGCGGACCTTCATAAAATACAAAATTTCCTTTGGGGCTATTTTTTTCCAAAGTTTTTTTAAAAATGTTTTTTTTCTGCCAGAACTTTAGAATTTCTTCTTCCAGTTCCGGAAAATTTGGCGCTCCCGGCATATTTTTTTATGTTTAATAACTTAAAGATTTTATAATATTTTAGCAAAAAAAGCAAGCTTTGTGAAGCTCGCTAACTTTACGCCCATTATGCTTGACTAATATCCTATTTTATGATATTATAAATCGTAAGCTGTCGGTAATTATACATAAAATTTTAGGGCCCGTAGCCCCTCACCAAGAAAATTAAAAATGTTTTATCTTTATATATTAAAAAGCAAAAAGGACGGCAGTATTTATATTGGTCACACAAATGATCTAAAAAGACGTTTTGAAGAACATAATAAAGGATTAAGTAAATATACTAAATTCAAAATGCCTTTTGAGCTCATTTACTACGAAGCTTATAAATCAAAAGCCGATGCCAAATATAGAGAAAAAAATTTAAAAAGATTTGCGCAAGCTTACACACAGCTCAAAAAAAGAATTAAAAATAGCCTAGACCAAGAATAGTTTTCTTGGTGAGGGGCCCGTAGCTCAGTTGGTAGAGCATCTGCTTTGCAAGCAGGAGGTCAGGAGTTCGAATCTCCTCGGGTCCACCATAATAGTTTGTAAGTGTTGAGTCTTGAAGTCATCTAAATTTCCAAATTACAAAAACGCACATCAAAATTTGTAGGAGGATCTGTGATGAAAACAATAGGACCATTAACAGCTCTGATTTATGCGCTACTAATGACTTATGCCTACGGATCGCAAATTTACAATTTATTTGAGACCAAAAATACTTCGGGATTATCATTAAACTTTTTCTTGTTTGCTCTGGTTGCAGTAATGCTCAGAACCAGTATGTTGGATTTGCTATCGTAGAAATTTGGAAACAAGCCAAAATCAAAAGCATTTCTAATATATCCTTGGCTCTGGCTGAAATCTTAGTAATCATTGGCCTATCAACAATAGTTATACAAATTATTTGTTTGCGCTACTTCTAATAAATGCTTATGGGCATTTATTTTTTTATTTACTGATGATAAACTTATAAATATGAAAATAGCTCTCTTCGCCCTCGGGTGCCGCGCCAACCAGGCGGAAATTGAAGAACTAAAACAAGCTCTCGCTGAAAAATACCGCGGGGTTGTTTTTGTTTCACCCAAAGAAAAGGCCGATATTTATGTAATAAATTCTTGCTCGGTTACCGCCGGAGCCGAGCGGGACACCAGGCGGATATTTAACCGCATAAAAAACCAAAATCCCAAAAGCAAAACTTACGCTCTGGGCTGTCTGCGGGATAAAGAGCAAAAAAATATAGATGGATATTTTAAAAACTGGAATGATTTTATAAAATCCGTGGAAATAAAAAAAACAAAAAAATATTCTCGCGGAAAAAATACGGCGGGAAAAACCAAAGCTTTTATAAAAATACAAGACGGCTGTAATTTTAACTGCACTTATTGTATTACCCGGCTGCTGCGAGGCAAAAGTAAAAGCGTTTCTCCTCGGGAAATTATTAGACAAATAAAAATACAAGAAAAATCGGGACACAAGGAAATCGTCTTGACCGGAATAAATATTCTTCTCTACCAATCCGGGCAAACGGATTTTTACCGGCTGGTTCAAAAAATTCTACGGGAAACCGAAGTGCCAAGAATTCGCTTTGGCTCACTGGATCCGCGGCTTCTTAACAAAAAAATAATTTCTCTTTGGCAAAACCCCCGCCTTATGCCCCATGTACACCTCTCCATACAAAGCGGCAGCGAAGAAATATTAAAAAAAATGAAGCGGCCATTTCCACTTAAAAAAATAGAAGAATACATCACCTCTTTCAGAAAAATAAATCCGCTGTTTGGATTCTCCTGCGATATTATAGCCGGCTTTCCCGGAGAAACAGAAAAAGATTTTAAAAAATCTTTAGACTTTGTCAAGCGAAATAAATTTTTCAAAATTCATGCTTTTCCCTATTCTAACCGCCCGGGCACCGAAGCTATGGATTTTCCGGGACAAATACTGGAAGCAACAAAAAAAGAGCGCATGAACCGCCTTTTGGTTATGGACACAAAACTACGCGAAAAATTTATGGAAAAAATGATTGGCAAAAAAACTTCCGTCCTTTGGGAAGGTAAACGCGGAGGATATTGGACTGGCCATACGGAAAATTTTCTGAAAATAAAGAAAAAAACAAACAAAAATATGCGTAACAAAATAGAAGAGACAAAAATAAAGAAAAGCAACTTGATAAAGTATTAAAAACAACCCGCCACCAACGGGTTGTTTTTTAATTAGAGTGATATTATAGTCTCCTAAAATATATCTCTTTCTTTGGAATTCTTTATGCTTTTAAAGGCCTCTTCGGCGGAATCAACCACGGTAAAAATTTTACTGTCTTTTTCTTCAATAGTACGCATTTCTTTCATTTTATTCATAAGGTGGAGTACCGGCTCCCAAAATTCCCGGCCCACACAGACCACGGGAATATTTTCCATTTTGTTGGTCTGAATCAAGGTAATTATTTCAAAAAATTCATCGCTGGTGCCAAATCCTCCGGGGAAAAATATATAGGCCTGAGCCGAAGCGGCCAGCATCACCTTTCTGGTAAAAAAATAATAAAAAGCATGCGACTTGCCTACATAAGGATTGGTACGCTGTTCGGTCGGCAGCTGGATATTTATTCCCACGGATTCTCCACCGGCTTTAAAAGCGCCTTTGTTTCCCGCTTCCATAATGCCCGGACCACCTCCGGTAATGACCGTATACCCGGCTTTGGCGCACATAAAACCGAGCTTCTCAGCTTCCTTGTACCATTTGCTTGTCGGGGCCAATCGCGCCGATCCGAAAATGGAAACTTCTTTTTTGAAATTTGATAAAAATTGGAACCCTTCTATAAATTCGGCCATGATACGAAAAATCCTCCATGACAAATCTGACATTTTCTCGAGAGGAACCGGCTCATGCGCGGAAAATTCCGGCTCGGGAAAACGGGTCACACCTTTGAAGTCCGGATGGCGTGGGTTTCTCTTACCACTCCGTGAAATTTTTTTACTTTTTCTTTTTTTAACCATAAATATTTTTAAAAAATTAATTTCCTCTTTCATAAATATTATACCATTAAAAAATTTTAAAAAAAAACTTCTTAAAAAATATATTATTTACAAAAAAAATATGTTATAATATTAATAAGAAAATTTTTTTTATAAAAAAATTTTTATCTAAAAAAGAAAGGAGGTGATAAAAATGGCTAAGAAGAAAAAAACCACCAAGAAAAAAGCTTCTCCCAAAAAGAAGAAAGCTACCAAAAAGAAAACAACAAAAAGAAAAACCACCAAGAAAAAACCCGCTAAAAGAAAACCGGCCGCTAAAAAGAAAACCGCTAAAAGAAAACCGGCTAAGAAAAAAGCTTCTCCCAAAAAGAAAAAACCCGCTAAAAAGAAAACCGCCAAAAGAAAACCGGCTAAAAAGAAAGGTGGCAAAAGAAAGAAAAAATAAAATTTTTGTCATACAAACAAAAATACAAAAACTCCCTTACGTTCTTATGTCGGGGAGTTTTTGTTAGCTAAAATTAGCGAAAAAAATATTAAAATAATTTTTTTTGTTTGGCAATCTTTTTTTCTTCCGGGGAAAAAAGTTTGACCACACCATACTGCCCGTCAAAACCCGGTTCAATAAAAACTTTGCCTTCGCGGTTTCTTTTTATTCCTTCCACAATCTGCGGCGAAGTAATTTTCCCGAGCTCTTCATAAGATAAATTCAAAAGAATATTAAACTCGCTCTGACCGCGAGAAATTAAATTTTCATATTCTCTCTGCACGGTTTTTGATTTTCTTCCCTTCACGTCCAAAGCTTCGGCAATAACATCATCAAGACCGACCAAACTCTTGAAGGGAATTTTATTTTCACTTCCTTCGCCCGGGATTCTGTCCGCTAAGTTATCCACACGGTTAAGCACACCGATAGTTAAAGGTTTTTTGCACTGTGGACAAGTCCCATTATATTTTTTTGTTTCTTCCGGAGAAAAGCTCACGCCGCAAGCGCGGTGTCCATCATAATGATACATTCCTTCCTCCGGATAAAACTCGATGGTGTATAAAAATTTTTTAGGGTCGCCGGTTTTAATCGCCTCGCAAATATTTTTATAACTCACTTCCTCCAATTGAAAAACATTTGCTTCACGGGCAATGTTTGACGGCGAGTGCGCGTCCGAATTGGAAATCAAAGTAATCTTGTCCAGCGCCGAGAGCCGCCAGTTCATAGGCGGGTCGGACGATAGTCCGGTCTCAATGGCATAAATTTTTGGCGTTAACTCTTCAAAACACTCTTCCAGAGAATCAAAGCCGGACTTGGATCCGAAAATAGCAAACCAGGGAGTCCAGGCGTGGGCGGGCACAATCATGCACTCTTCGGAAATTTCAAAAACCAATTCAGCGAGTTCTTTGGCGGAAAGTCCGATAATCGGCCGACCGTCGGATTTCAAATTGCAACCACGCGCTTCAAGCTCTTTATTAATTTTCTCGACCACTTGGAGAGACGGAGCAAAAACCATAATATGCAAGCGCCGGCCCCGGCCGCCCTGCGAATAAATGCAAGAAATTTCCGTAGAACAAAAAAATTTTACTTTCCCATCCCCGCCTTTCAGATCATAAAGTCCCTTACCGTCGGCAACTAAATCTTCTTTGAGATGCTTAAACCATGCCGGGTGGGTAAAATCTCCGGTAGCGACAACATCCACTCCTTTTTTCTTGCACCACTCCGCAATCACCGGCAATTCCAATTCCTTGGAACATGCGCGGGAGTATTTGGAATGAATATGCAGGTCGGCGATTATTTTCATACTGTTTAAGATATTAAAAACTATTTCTTATATTAAATACAATGCTATTTAGTTTGTGATATTTTAATTTTAACAAATATTATAATATTTTTACTTTCTATTTATGCCGTTCGCTGAATTTTAAATTGTTTCATGTTATGTGTTGTGTGTTCCATGTCATGCGTCCAGTGGGCTTTTTATTTTTCTTAATTTCGGATTGGTTACCTGGGTATAGATTTGAGTTGTCCTGATATTAGCGTGCCCCAGCATTTCCTGAACATATCTGACATCAGTTCCATTCTCCAATAAATGCGTGGCAAATGAATGGCGCAGAGAATGAAATGTCGCGTCGTTTTTTATTCCCGTTCTCCGCAGCGCTTGCTTTAAAATTTTTTGCAATGATGTCGTGGTGAGCTTGCCTCCGCAATTGCTTTCAAAAACAAAATCCTTGTTATCTTTTCCAGCGATTAAATTTTTAATGTCATTTTTTAATTTTTCCGAAAAAATGGTAATTCTGTCCTTTTTACCCTTGGCATTTTTTATATGAATTATCATTTCCTCCAAATCAATGTCCCTTACCCTTAGATCAACTGCCTCGCTTACCCTAAGCCCGGCGGCATACCCCAAGGATATAATAAGTTTGTGCTTTTTATTATTAATGGCGGACACTATGGTTCCAATTTCTTTTCGCGACAAAACCACGGGAAGTTTTTTGCTTCTTTTCGCGCATTTAAAATTAATTTCTTCTTTTGATTTTAAAACTTCACGATATAGAAACTTCACGGCATTTAGCGCCAAATTAATTGTTTGCGGTGATTTATGTAATTTTTGTTTTTCTAACAAAAATAACTCAATCGCTTTATTTTTGTCTTTAATATTTTTACTCTTGGCAAAAGCCAAATACTCTTTTATATAAAATAAGTAGCTTTTAATGGTTTTTGAGCTATAATTTCTCAATCTTAGCAAATTTTTAGCATCTTCTAAAATAGATTGCATATTTCACTTTTAATGATATACTTTATATATAATCTTAATATATAATCTTAGAATATCAAAAGTTCGCATAATACACAAATTATTGGTATTAAAAAATAAAATTGCTGTATAAAAACCAGTTAGCTGAAATACACTTTTTCTTTTAGCTCCTAACGTCGCACGTTTTCTATAATGACCAAATTGATTTTTCATTAAAGAAGTATCCCGCCGTATTCTCGGCGGGATGATTTTTTTAATGAGGGAAAACATGGAGTCTCGCCCGTATATTCGGGCGAGACATTTTATTTTGAATCTATACTATTCCAAACCATCTGCCAAAGAGATTTTACTGATTGAACAATGTCATTATCTTCTACAATCACCCCAACAAAAGAGGAGAAAGAAAGCAGAGCCACTTTATTATCATAGACTAAAATTTCGTTTGGTAGTGGATATTTTACTTGATCAAAGAATTTAATTTGCCGTTTGGTAGTCGCTGTCTCTTTTTTATATTTTTTGTTCTCCTTTGTGTCAGGCAGAAGAACTTGCACGACAATATGTTTGCGAGTTCTTTTCTTGACATACTGTGCAAAAAAATCATCTCCTATCGTCTGCAATAGATTTTGTGGGTGTGTAATATTCAAAATTACCTTCTCTTTGCACGCAAGTGTATCCTCATAAATACTCCGTATCCCTTCCGCGCCTTCATAAAAAGAAATGTTTGGTTTGTGCTTTTTGGAAGCAGTAAGCAAAGAAAGTTCCGGTAATATCTTTTTTGCGACTGAGAGCCGACTTTCTTGTTTTTCAATTAAGGTTTCCGGTGGTACAACAGTAAATGTCTGAACATCACCATAAACAGCGCTTTGGGCAATGCCCATTTGAGACAATCGTTTCAATACTTCATAAGCCGTAACTCGATTGAGTTCTGCTTTTTTGGCAATTCTGCTCACACGACATCGCCCCAATTCTAAACAGGCTAAATATATTTTAGCTTCTTTTTCACTCAGATAAAAATTATTGATGAGTTCGTTTATCATATCATTTTGTTGTAAAAATTATTTACAAGCATTGTAGCATATACTTATTTTATTGTCAAGTTAGCTAAATAATATATTTAATTTAGTAAATATCGTTGACAGTATTTGCTTATCAAGCTATATTGCATTGTTCTTTACAATTCAGTAAAGACGCCTACAAACAGGAGGAGACAAGATGGGTAACCAGATGTACTTCGGTCCGGAGTTCGGTGTTGTCGCGATCATTGGTGTATTCTTGATCGCCCTCGTGCTTTTCATCGTCGCGTATCGCGAGTGTGATCTTGTGACGCGCCGAATCATGGCCGCCTGTGGCGTGACTGTTGCCATTGGAAACTTCATAGGCATGCTCATGCCCGGCCCTGTCGGCGGGTTCGCTACTGCATGGCTGTTCGTTCTCCTCTTGGGTGGATGGACATTGTTTCTCATCTGGTTCACGGTCAAATTCGCAAGAAGGTAGGCATGTGTGCAATCGACATCGCGCTCGCAATCGCTCTATTTCTGTTGGTCTGTGCCATCGTAGAAAAAGTGCAGGTCATCCGCAACAACTACAAGAAGGACAAGGAGAATAAATCATGACCGAAATCACCCCTGCAATGAAGGCAATCGCCACAGACTTCCTGTTCTGGATGGCGATCGTTATCTTCGTCGTGCACGTGTCTGTGCGTGTGAAGAAAGAGTTGGTGTTGAAGAATTCTAGCGACTGCGAGGAACGCGAGTTCTGGTCGCTTCTCTCAATACGGACACTCATCTGCGCCATCGTGACCATCGCCGGGGCCATGGTCGCGATGGTTCACATCTCGTAGGAGACAGCCATGAACAAGACCATCCGCACCTTCCTCGCCATCGCCTGTGGCGTGGCGATCGGTCTGGCAGTCGAGCCTGTCTGGCAATGGCTCGCGCCAATCATCGGCGGGATCATCGCTTACTTGGTCGTGAACATCCGTGGTGCGGTTTCGGCTGTACCTCGAGCGTGGGAGATGGTGTATAATTGGGATTATCCCACAAAAGAGGAGCGCGAATACATTCGCTGGTGGGTGTATGCGTGGTTGTCCACCGGCATGACGTTCGGACTGTCCATCTTGGGTTTGTTCGTCATTCTCAAACCCGCCAACTTCAACGAAGAAAGTTACCTCACCTGTGTGCTGATGGGAATATATGGCGGATTCTTCATGTTTCTCGTGCTACTCACAGAAGCAGAGAGGAAGATTCCCGATGATCTTCCCAAATCAGAACAAACAAGACGAGGCCTTCAAGAACTGAAGCGGATCGTGCGTGCGTCATTTCCATTCGTTATCCTTTTCTATCACCTCCCTCGAGGAATGTGGTG
>CAYZWC010000018.1:0-12267 GCA_964482065.1 uncultured Gammaproteobacteria bacterium
AAGTATGACATTTCTAAATGGCTGTACTATGACATTATCATATGGCTACGACATAGCTTGCCTAATTTTTTGTACTGTGTTATAGTATTTGTGTATGAGAGACTAGCCCTGAAGCGCTAGTCTTTTTTCAAAAATAATATCTAATAATCATTTATTAATTAAAAATTTATGCCATCAGCAATTTATTCGGCGATAAAACAGATTTCCGAAGAGAAAGGGATTTCCGTGGAATCCGTTATCGCTACCATTGAAGCGGCCTTGGCTGCCGCTTACCGAAAAGATTTCGGCGAGAAAAATCAGAATATAAAAGTGGAATTTGAACCCAAGACGGGAGGTTCCAGAGTTTTTGATGTTAAAACAGTTATGGAAAAGCCAGAAGAAGAGGAAGGAGAAGATATGGAGTCGGAAGATAAAGAAGCAGAGGAGGTAAAAGGAGAAGAAACCAATAAAGATTCCGAGGAAGAAGTAAGCGAAGAAGATTTGGAGCCTAAATTCAATCCTAAGCTGAATATAACTCCCGAAGAAGCGCAAGAAATAAAAAAGGACGCTAAAATCGGCGATGAGATAAAAATAGAATTGGACATACCCGAAGATTACGGCCGCATGGCCGCCCAGACTGCCAAGCAAGTTATTACCCAAAAATTACGCGAGGTGGAACGCCAAACCATTTTTGATGAATTTAAAGATAAAGAAGGGGATATTATAAATGGTACGGTACAGAGAAGGGAAGGAAGAGTGATTTTGGTCGATCTTGGTAGAGCTAGCGCTATTTTAATCCCCGAGGATCAGGTTCCCGGAGAAAGATATACTCCCGGCGCCAGATTTAAATTTTATATTCGTTCTGTAGACATGGGAACCAAGGGACCGGAAATACTTCTTTCCAGAACTCATCCGGATATAGTTAAAAAATTATTTACCGTGGAGATTCCCGAAATTGCCGACGGTTCCATTGAAATTAAAGCCGTAGCCCGTGAAGCCGGTTCCCGGACAAAAATTGCTGTTTCTTCGGAAGATGAAAGTATCGATCCTATAGGCTCTTGCGTGGGGCAGCGTGGTACCCGAGTGCAGACCATTATTTCAGAATTGGGCGGAGAGAAAATAGATATTATAGAATATGAGGAAGATTCGGAAAAGTTTATAATTAATTCTTTATCACCAGCCAAGGTTTCTCGTTTGGAATTAAATGATAAAGAAAAAAAAGCTTTGGCTGTTGTAAAAGCCGACCAGCTTTCTTTGGCAATCGGAAAAGGCGGGCAGAATGTTCGCTTGGCCGCCAAGTTGACCGGTTGGAAAATTGATATTGCCGAAGAAAAAGAAGATGGAGAAGTTGAAAAAGTTGATGTTAAAGAAAAAGCTGAGGAAGTAAAAGAAAAAGATACCGGTGAAGAAAAAAAAGAAGAAACTGATGAAAAATCTAAAAATAAGGATTCCGCAAAAGGCAAAGAGTCTTCCGACGATAAGTCACAAGAAAAAAAATCTGATGATAAACCCGCCACTAATGCTTCCTCTGCCGAAGATACGGAGGATAAAAAGACGAATAAGAAAAATAATAAAAAGGAGGATAAATAACTATGGGTATTTACGAAACTTTTTTATACCAGCCGATTTTCAATGCTTTGGTTTTTCTTTATAATAATATTCCGGGCAATGACGTGGGGCTGGCGATTATTGTTTTAACGGTTATCATAAAACTCGTTTTGTTTCCTTTTTCGTTGCAATCATTAAAATCTCAGAAAGCCCTGCAAAGTCTGCAGCCCAAGCTGGATGAATTGAAAAAGAAACATAAAGACAATAAGGAAGCCATGACCAAGGAAATGATGGAGCTTTATAAAAAGGAAAAAGTGAATCCTTTTTCATCTTGTCTACCGCTTTTGATACAGCTGCCTTTTTTAATCGCAGTTTACCAAGTTTTTAGAAGCGGTTTGACTTCCGATAATTTTGAGCTGCTTTATCCTTTTGTGGCGAATCCCGGGCATATAAATAGTATGTTTTTAGGATTCATGGATTTGTCGCAGCCCAGCATTTATTTGGCAGTACTTACTGCCGCTGTTCAATTTTGGCAAAGCAAAATGATGATGGCCAAGCGCCCTCCGCAAAAATTGCGTGATAAAAAGGGAGCTAAGGATGAAGACATGGCCGCGGTCATGAACAAGCAAATGCTTTATTTTATGCCCATTATTACCATAATCATTGGAGCCAGCTTGCCGAGCGGTTTGATCTTATATTGGTTTATAACCACTCTTTTGACAGTTGCTCAACAATTTTATTTTCTTAGAGATAAAAAATCCGAAGAAAAAACAGAAGAAAAGTCCGAAGTTTAATTTATGAATATTTTAGATAATGAAAAATTAATAGGTTTGGAAGTGGAAACAAAAAATGGACATCCTTTGGGCAAATTGGCCAGTTTTGAAATAGATGTTGATTCTCACCATATTATTACCTACAAAGTAAAGCATAGGGGACTGGTAGAAGGGCTTTTCAAAGATTATCTTTTTATCCGTCGCAGCCAAGTAATATCAATAGATGAGGAAAAGATGATTGTGGAAGATAATATTTTGGAAGAAGCGGCTCGGGAAAAAGCTCAAACGGCACGTAAATCCGCTCCCAAAGAAGTTCCCGTTATCCAAAGCAAATTAAAATAATTTCATGAATTACGAAAAGGAACAATCAATTTTGATTCCCCTTGTTTATTATGATATTTTTTCCTATCCGCTTACTTTGGGTGAAATTCATAAGTGGAGCTGGGGCAATAAGCTGGAATTTGGAGAAATTAAAAAAGTTATAGAAAAAGAAAATTTGGTAAAATCCCAAGAGGGATTTTTTTATTTATCCAAGGAGAATGTAGATCAAAGAAAAAAAAGATATATTATAGCGGAAAGAAAGTTTAAGAAAGCGTGTTTTTTCGCCAAAATTTTTCGTTATTTTCCTGGAATAAAAATGATAGCGGTCTGCAACAGCTTGGCTTACGGCAATGCGTCTGATGGGAGTGATATCGATTTTTTTATTGTAGCCGAAGCCGGAAAAGTATGGACAGCCAGATTTTTTACCGCTTCGTTTTTGAAAATTTTTAATTTGCGTCCAACCAAAGAGAACACTCGTGATAAAATTTGTTTAAGCTTCTTTGTTGATGAAGAAAATCTTGATTTGGAAAAATTATTTTTGTCGGAGCTCGGACAGTGGCCATTCAAAGATATTTATTTTATTTATTGGTTTTCTCAATTGGTCCCTATCTATGATGAATCCGGAATTTTTGAGAAGCTGTTTAAAGTAAATTCTTGGATAAAAGATTATTTGCCTAATTTTTTTCCTTATCGCACAAATAATGTGCGTAAGGCTAAAGAGACGCCAGCTTTTTTAAAAAGGATTTTATCTGTTTTGTTGGCGGGTAAATTTTTAGAGAGGAAATATAAAAAATGGCAGTTAAAATTTTTGCCGGAAAATTTAAAAAAAATGTCCGGAGAGAAAAATACTAAAGTGATTGTAAGTGATGGTTTGCTTAAATTCCATGATCAAGACAGGCGTAAAGAATACGCGCGAAAATTTTCCGAAAAAGTTAATTTTTTCATTAAATGAAGTTGTTAAAAAAAATAATAGAATACGGTTTTTACGTTTTTATTTTTCTCTTGCCTTGGCAGACGAGGCTTATTTGGAATTCAGGCGAGTTCAACGGCGGTTTTTTTGAATATGGCTCCATGAGTTTGTATGCCACCGAAATTTTATTGCTAATAATTTTATTATTAGCCGGCATTTGGTTTTTAGGTAATAGGTTAAATATCAATGAGCAAATGCCAATTGTCTGGTATATTGTCGCTTTCTTTGAGCTTTCCGTATTTATCTCAATATTTTGGTCTTTTGACAAAAATTTCGCACTATATGGCTGGTATAGGGTAGTTTTAGCTATTGGATTATTTTGGTTAGTTTCAAGTTTCCCCATAAGTTTTAGAAAAATTAAATGGGCATTTGTTTCTTCCGCGGCGGTGCAGTCGGTTTTTGCTTTGTGGCAGTTTTTTTCACAAACTACTTTTGCGAATAAATGGCTCGGTCTCGCTCTTCACAATGCCAGTGATGCCGGAGTATTTGTGGTTGAAGGTGCGGGGCGCTTCCTGCGCGCTTACGGCAGTTTGCCTCATCCCAATATGCTCGGCGGATTTTTAGCGGTTGCTATTCTATTGCTCCTTGGTTTATGGTTTGATGATAAAATAAAAAATACAAAATTGCGCATTGTTAATTGCGCATTGTTAATTTTAATATCTGCTGGCCTCTTTGTTTCTTTTTCACGTTCGGCCTGGCTTGCTCTTGTTTTTTCTCTAATTTTCATTGCCGGCGCATTTATTTATAAAAAAATAAATTTAAGAAATTTTGTAAAACCGTTAGCTATAATTGCCATAGTTTTTATAATCCTCGGGACTATGTTTTCCGATTTGTTTTTCACTCGGCTCGGAGGAGAGCAAAGACTGGAACAAATTTCCACGGAACAGCGAATAGAATATTTTAGCGAAGCCGGAAAAATTCTTTCTGAGTACTGGACAACCGGCGTGGGAATTGGAAATTACACTTTGGCGATTTACAACCAAATTGATTCCGGTCGCGCGGTTTGGGATTATCAGCCGGTGCACAATATTTATATTTTAATCTTTGCCGAACTGGGCATTGCCGGAATTTTTATATTTTTCTTTTTTATTATTTATATTTTATGGTTAACTGCAAAAAAGCTCGTAGCCGGAAATAATAAAAATTTAATTTTTGCTTCAGCTGCCCTTTTATTGCTGCTTTTGGTCGGCCTCTTTGACCATTATCTTTGGACTCTGTATTTTGGTGTAATGCTCTTGTGGTTTTCTCTTGGCTTGTGGTATAAAACAATTAAGAATTAATTTTATAAATATGTCTGAACAATTTCCATTTTTACCACCTGAGTTTGTAGAGGAAGAGCTTAAAAAAGAGAGAAGAAAAAAAGAAGAAAAACGCCGTCCTCGCATTGACGCTCCGGAGCCTTCAAAAAAGGATAGCCCGAACAAAGAGGACAACAAAAAGGAAAAGAGCGATAGTCATATTACCGAAATAGATTTTAGCTGAATTTTAAAGATTTTTTGACAAATTTTTATTGATAGTGTAATCTATCAATTGCATCATTGAAACTTCAACCAGTATGGAGGATGACATGAGAAATTTTTCTTCATTTCTTTGGGATTGCATGCAAAATCTAGCTGTGGTAATCATTTTTGCCGTAGTGTCAGCCTTAGTCTTTGGTAGGTTTTTACCTTTTGCCGCTTGGAATATCATTTTTATTTTTGCGGTAATTTTCGCTTTTATTGATTTGATATCTTCAATCGTCAATAAGCATGTACCGCCGCGTAAGCCCAATATGGTCATGAGTTTTTTTCTGGTTGCCGCTTGTGATTTGGCAATCATAACTATAACCCTGAGAATCAGCGGACAAATAGTATTAATGCCAATGTGTTCTTTTTGGTTATTTACAAGGTGGCTCAAAATTCGCTATCTGTGGGAAAAATATACCGCTGCAGTTGAAAATAAAAGATAGGGGGTAACTGTTGTTAAATTTTGCCTTATATAAGGATACAGTAAAGAAAATCAATTATTTTTTAAGCGCCAAACGGCGCTTTTTCTTTTATTTAAGCCAAAAAATAAGGATAACTGGCACTCCTCTTGACAGAGTGCCAGCGTTTTTGTAAAATTAATTTAATCTAAACTAATAATTAATTTAATTTTAAAGCTTATGCCACTTAAACCCTTAAGCGACAATTTGATCATTAAACCCATTTCCGAAGACGAAATGACAAAATCTGGGATTGTTCTTCCCGATACCGTAGAAAAAGACCGCCCGGAAAAGGGCGAAGTAATTGCCGCCGGTCCCGGGCGAGTTTTGGACAACGGGCAAAGAAAAGAAATGGAAGTGAAAGTAGGAAACAAGGTAATGTTTAAAAAATATTCACCGGATGAGGTTAAAATTGACGGCGAGGAATTACTCGTCATTTCTGAATCCGATGTTATTGCGATAATTGAGTAATTACAAATCATAAGCTAATAAAAAGCAAATAGGACTAGATTTATAAATTAAACAAATATACTATGGCAAAACAAATTTTATTTGATGAAAAAGCGCGTACCGCTTTAAAAAGAGGAGTGGACCAGCTCGCCAATACCGTAAAAGTGACTCTTGGCCCCAAAGGTCGCAATGTCGCTTTGGATAAAGGTTTTGGCGGACCGACCATTATTAATGATGGTGTCACCATTGCCAAGGAAATTGAACTTGAAGATAAGTTTGAAAATATCGGCGCGGAGATTGTAAAAGAAGTCGCCACTAAAACCAATGACGTGGCCGGAGACGGAACCACGACTGCCACTTTGCTCGCGCAGGAAATTATCGGTGAAGGATTAAAGAATGTTGCCGCCGGAGCCAATCCCATGATTTTACGTCTGGGGATGGAAAAAGGGGCTCAAGCCGTTGTGGAAGAATTAAAAAGAAGTTCCAAAAATATTTCTTCCAAAGAAGAAAAGGCGCAAGTGGCTGCCATTTCCGCCAATGACAAGCAAATTGGCCAGTTAATCGCCGAGGCTATGGAAGAGGTTGGAGAAAACGGCGTAATTACCGTAGAAGAAGGGCAGTCCTTCGGCGTGGAAAAAGAAATCACCAAAGGAATGCAGTTTGATAAGGGTTATATTTCTCCGTATATGATTACCAACACGGAAAAAATGACTGCTGAATTTGATGATGCTCATATTTTAATTACCGATAAAAAAATATCCGCTTTGAATGAAATTTTGCCACTTTTGGAAAAGTTGGCTCAGGGCGGTCAAAAAAATTTGGTTATTATCGCCGAAGATGTTGAGGGTGAAGCTTTGGCTACTTTTGTGGTAAATAAGCTTCGCGGAACGTTTAATGTTTTGGCTATTAAAGCGCCGGGATTTGGCGACCGTCGTAAAGCTATGCTTGAGGATATAGCTGTGCTTAGCGGCGGAAAAGTTATTTCCGAAGAAGTTGGTTTAAAATTGGAAAATGTTGAAATATCCGATCTCGGACAAGCTAGAAAAATTATTTCTTCCAAAGAGGAAACCACTATTATAGAAGGTAAAGGCGAAAAAGAAAATATTGACGCCCGCGTTTCCCAAATAAAAAAAGAAATGGAAAATACTGATAGTGATTTTGACAAAGAAAAATTACAAGAACGTTTAGCTAAGCTCGCCGGAGGCGTAGCCGTTTTGAAAGTCGGCGCGGCCACTGAGACCGAGATGAAAGAAAAAAAAGCGCGTATTGAAGACGCGCTTGCCGCTACTAAAGCCGCTGTGGAAGAGGGAATTGTTGCCGGTGGAGGAGTGGCCTTGCTCCGCGCTATTTCCGCTCTTGACTCCGTTGAAGTCAGGGGAGAGGAAGCTATCGGCGTTGATATACTCCGGCGCGCGTTGGAAGCTCCGATTAAACAAATTGCTTTTAATGCCGGAAAAGATGGATCGGTCGTTGTTGCTGAAGCGAAAAAGAATGAAGGAAATTTCGGCTACAACGCTGCTCTGGATCAATTTGAAGATTTGATTGAAGCTGGTATAATTGATCCGACCAAAGTCACAAGAAGCGCTTTACAAAACGCCGTTTCAGTTTCAGCGATGTTTCTTACCACCGAAGCCGCCGTTACCGACTTACCGAAGAAAGAAGATGATCACGATCATGGTATGCCGGCCGGAATGGGCGGCGGTATGGGAATGCCGGGTATGATGTAACGTACACGGATTATACACGGATTTATCACAGATTAACACAGATATTATAAAAAACAGTCCCGAAATTATCGGGGCTGTTTTTGTTGTGCCTGATTTATGATATAATTAAATAATTAATAAATTAACTTTAATCTATGGATAAAGACATAGAGGACAATAAGGTAATAGCCGCCATTGGCTATATTTGGATTTTGTTTTTAATTCCTTTGCTCGGAAAAAAGAAAAGTAATTTTGCTCAGTTTCATGGAAAACAAGGTCTTCTTTTGTTTATCGGCTGGGTTATTATTGTTGCCGTAGGTTGGTTTCCGATTATTGGTTGGCTGGTTGCTTTTTTCGGCGGTATTGCTCTTATTATTCTTTCACTCGCGGGAATTATAAAATCTCTGCAGGGTGAATATTGGGAACTTCCTTTTATCGGAAAGTATGCCAAGAAAATAAATATTGACTAAAGTTAAAAACGTTAAAATCGTCTGCCCGCAATGCCTGAACGTCTAGTGATGGCGGGCTGGTTTGAAACGTTATTTTTAAATTATGACTCAACCAAACAAACGAACAAAAATTGTCTGTACTCTCGGTCCTGCTTCGGAAAAACCGACAGTTTTGAAAAAAATGGCTAAAGCCGGCATGAATGTGGCGCGGCTTAATTTTTCACACGGCACTTTCACCAATCATAAAAAGTTAATGAAAAATATACGTTCAGTTTCCAAAAAATTAAATAAGCCGATTGCTATAATGCAAGATTTGCAGGGTCCAAAAATTAGAGTCGGTAAACTTCCGGAAAAGGGGATTATGCTTAGGGCCGGTTCAGAGACCGTTATTACCACGGACAAGAAAAAGCATAAAGGAAAAATTCCCTGCACTTATGATTTGCTTCACAAAGACGTGCAAGTTGGTGATACCTTGCTTTTGGACGACGGACTTTTGGAATTAAAAGTAAAAAAGACCGAGGGTAAAGATATAGTTTGTAGAGTGGTTGTGGGAGGAAGGCTTACTTCGCATAAAGGTATTAATTTGCCGGAAACCACTTTGAGTGTTCCGGCTATTACAAAAAAAGATGAAAAAGACGTGGAATTTGGAGTTAAGAATAATGTTGACTACATCGCTCTTTCTTTTGTTAAAAATGCCAAAGAAGTTTATGACCTTAGATATTTGATTAGGCAGTATGAGAAAAAAATGGGCATTAAAGATAAAGCGCCAGTAAAAATTATAGTTAAAATTGAAAAACATGAAGCCATTGCTAATTTTGACGAGATTTTAGAGGCGACTGACGGTGTTATGGTAGCTAGGGGTGATCTTGGCATTGAGACTCCGGCCGAAGACGTGCCGCTCTTACAAAAAGAGATTATTGAAAAAACCATGAAAGCCTCCAAGCCTGTCATTGTGGCCACTCAAATGCTTGATTCCATGATTAGAAATCCACGCCCCACCAGAGCGGAAGTTTCCGATGTGGCGAATGCTGTGATTGACCATACCGACGCGGTTATGCTTTCGGGAGAATCGGCAACCGGTAAATATCCGGTGCAGACCGTGGAGACAATGCATAAAATAATAAACGAAACAGAGGCCTCGACTTATGACGATGTGGAACCCACTGACATTACCTTAAAATACGAATTACCGGAAGAGGCCATATCCAACGCGGCCACTATTTTGGCGGGTACTATGGACGCCAAGCTGATTCTTGCCGCTTCCCTTTCAGGAGACACCGGAAGATTAGTTAGTAAATTTCGGCCGGAATTACCCATTTTGGTAGCTACGGATAATGAGCGTGTCAGAAGACAGCTTTCCCTTTCTTGGGGGGTAATTCCTTTTATTTTGCCAAAATGTCGAAGTGTGGAGGAATTTATAGATAGAGCTGTAGGGTATTTAAAAAACAATAAATTCGTGACCAAAGGAGATAAAATTGTTATTATTGTAGGGGAACCGGTGGGATCCTCCGGCAATATAAATATGCTTGAAATTAAATCTATAAAATAACATGGCTAAGAATAATTATATAAAATTTTTCTCCGAGGTCTCTTTTCGAGACCTCGATTTGGTTGGCGGGAAAAACGCTTCTTTGGGCGAGATGTACCGCAATCTTACAAAAAAAGGAATTAATGTTCCCAATGGTTTTGCCGTTACCGCCGATGCTTATTGGCGTTTTATAAATTTTAACAAGTTCAAAAAAGAAATTAAACATATTGTTAAAACTCTGGATACAAAAAATATTAAAGATTTAGAGAAAAAAGGAAAGAAGCTCAGGAATTTGATAAAAGGCGGCGAATTTCCCGATGATTTGTGCGCGGACATTATTGATGCTTACAAAAAATTAATTAAGAAAAATAAGGCCGGGGATGTGGCTGTTCGTTCTTCGGCTACGGCCGAAGACGCTCCCGGAGCTTCTTTTGCCGGGCAATTTGAAACTTTTTTGAATGTCCAGGGAGAAGAAGAATTACTCCTAAGCGTGCGCAATTGTTTTGCTTCGCTTTTTACAAATCGCGCCATAGTTTATCGAGAAGAAAAAGGATTTAGCCATATGAAAGTGGCCCTCTCGGCCACTGTGCAAAAAATGGTTAGAAGCGACAAGGCTTCGGCGGGAGTAATGTTTACCATAGATACGGAAAGCGGATTTAGAGATGCCATTCTCATAAACGCCGCTTACGGTCTCGGAGAAAGCGTAGTTCAAGGAAAAGTTAATCCTGATCAGTATTATGTGTTTAAAACAACATTAAAAAAAGGATTTGAAGCTATTATCAACAAAAAAATCGGTAGCAAAAAAACCAAAATAATTTACAGTTCCAAAAAAGGCCAATTGACAAAAGAGGTTCAGGTTCCCCAAAAAGAAAGAAATAAATTTGTACTCACCAAAAAAGAAGTGCAGACGCTTGCCAAATGGGCAATAGAAATTGAAAATTATTATTCCAAAAAGAACAAAGAGTATCAGCCGCAGGATATTGAATGGGCCAAAGATGGTCGTAGCGGTAAACTTTATATTGTCCAGTCCCGTCCGGAGACGGTGCACGCGGGCAAGGATGAAAATGTTTTGGAAGAATATATTTTAAAAGGTGAGGGAGAGGTTTTGATTGAGGGGATAAGTATTGGGCAAAAAATAGGGCAAGGCGCGGCCAGTATTATAAAAGATGTAAAAGATATAAGTAAGTTTAAGGAAGGAGATGTTTTGGTCACGGAAATGACTGATCCGGACTGGGTACCTATTATGAAAATGGCCGGAGCGATTGTCACTAATAGCGGAGGGCGCACTTGCCATGCCGCCATAGTTTCACGCGAGCTTGGTATTCCTTGTATTGTAGGTACTAGAGAGGCTACGGAAGTCATAAAAAACAAGCAAAAGATTACCGTAAGCTGTGTCCACGGTACGGAAGGGCGCGTTTATAAAGGTCTTTTGCCTTTTGAAGTCAAAAAGACCAATATCAAAAAATTAAAACGCCCAAAGACTCGGGTGATGATGAATTTGGCCGATCCGGATTTGGCTTTTCATCATTCTTTTATTCCCAATGATGGAGTAGGGCTTGCCCGCGAAGAATTTATTTTTTCCAATTATATAAAAGTTCATCCTTTGGCGCTTTTGGATTATTCCAAATTGGACAAAAAAATAAAAAAGAAAATAGATAATGAGATTTTGGGCTACAAAAATAAAAAAGAATTTTTTATAGATAAATTGGCTGAAGGAGTGGGGACTATCGCCGCCGCTTTTTATCCCAAAGAAGTTATTGTCCGTTTATCTGATTTTAAAAGCAGCGAATATGAGGGGCTTGTGGGGGGAGAATATTATGAGCCCAAGGAATCAAATCCAATGTTGGGTTGGCGCGGAGCTTCCAGATATTATGATAACAAATACAAAGATGCTTTTCTTTTGGAATGCGCCGCCCTTAAAAAAGCTCGTGAAAAAATGGGATTGAAAAATATCAAAATAATGGTTCCTTTTTGCCGTACTGTAGAAGAGGGGAAAAAAGTTTTAAAATTAATGTCCGACGCCGGGCTTAAAAGCGGCAACGACAGTTTGGAAATTTATGTAATGGTTGAGATTCCTTCCAATGTGGTTTTAGCCGAGGAATTTGCCCGTATCTTTGACGGATTTTCCATCGGTTCCAATGATTTAACACAATTAACTCTTGGAGTGGACCGTGATAGCGAGCTGGTAAGCCATATTTATGATGAACGCAATGAGGCGGTAAAAAAATTGGTTTCTCAAGTTATAAAGTCAGCTCGAAAAACAAAAATCAAAATAGGAATTTGTGGGCAAGCTCCTTCGGATTATCCGGAATTTGCCGAATTTTTGGTAAGGGAGGGAATAGATAGTATTTCCTTAAATCCTGATACGGTTATAAAAACAACCATAAAAATATTGGAGCAGGAAAAAAATCTCAGGCGGAAAAAATAGGATAAAATATAATAAATTAATCCCGGTTAATTACGGGATTTTTATTTTTTGACACCGTCCGCGGCAAGACCCATGCTTGTTATGGGGGCATTTTTGCGCTGTCGTAGCCATATGATAATGTCATAGTACAGCCATTTAGAAATGTCATACTT
>CAYZWC010000019.1:0-11830 GCA_964482065.1 uncultured Gammaproteobacteria bacterium
GTTTATTTTTAATCCTAATGAACTGTTAACAAGGTTGTGAAACTTTACAAATAATATTTATAATCATATGAAACTGCCACAAAATTCAATTATCGCTTCCGGGCCGGTTATTATAAAAGAAATAGACGGCCAGAAAAAAATATTACTCAACAAGCACAAAACCACGAATGAAAAGCCAAATCCAAAATGGCAGTTTCCGGGCGGAGAGGTTGAGGACTTTGATGCCACATTGGAAGACACAGCCAAAAGAGAAGTTAAAGAAGAACTGGGAATAGATATTAAAATAATTAAGCCCTTAAGCCCGATGATGGTGAAGCGCGAAGATGGCAGCATAACAGTTCTTATCCATTATCTCGCAGAGTTTGAAGGAGAAATCAAGCAAGGCGATGAAATCGCCGAATGGAGCTGGTTTGCCATGGATGAGCTTCCCACAGACATTCAGCCGAATATTAAACCCTTGTTTGAAGAAACTCTAAAATAACCTTACGGCTTATATCTTACGACTTTATGATCTACGAATCCCTGGAAAACAAATAAACGGATAACAATAGACAAAGTATGGCTTTTTTACTATACTTTATTTAATTGTTATCTGTTTTTTTAATATACGAATTACAAACATGATACTAATATACGAATTTACGCAAATCAACTAATCTACGAATACTACAAATATTTGTAGATTGGCATTCATTCGTAAATTAGCATCTTATTAAAATTATATGAAAAACATCAAACAATATGACCCGGAACTTTCCGAGGCCTTAAAAAAAGAATTAAAACGCCAGCAAGAGGGCCTGGAAATGATTCCTTCGGAAAACTTTGTGTCGCTCGCGGTTTTGGAAGCGCTCGGGAGTATTGTGACCAATAAATATTCTGAAGGGTACATTGGAAAACGCTATTATGGCGGCTGCGAATTTATAGACGTGGTGGAAGGCCTTGCCATAGAGCGCGCCAAAAAACTTTTCGGCGCCGAGCATGTAAATGTCCAACCGCTTTCCGGAGCTCCGGCCAATATCGCTGTTTATTTCGCGCTGCTTCTGCCCGGCGATACCATCCTAGGCATGGACCTTTCACATGGCGGACATTTGACCCATGGGCATCCTATTACTACCATGGCCAAGCTTTATAATTTTCAAAGATACAAAACCACGGCCGAGGGCGAGATTGATTACGGGGAAATTGAAAAAATGGCGCGTGAACTAAAGCCGAAGATTATTCTCGTCGGCTATTCCGCTTATTCCAGAGAGATTGATTATGAACGCATTCAAAAAATTGCTGAGGAAGTCGGCGCCATTACCATGGCTGATATTGCCCATATCGCCGGACTCATCGCCGGCGGAGAAATGAATAATCCCGTGCCGATTTTTGATGTGGTGACCACCACCACACACAAAACCTTGCGCGGACCGAGAGGCGGCATGATAATGTGCAAAGAAAAATACGCGAAAAAAATTGACAAGTCAGTCTTCCCCGGATTTCAGGGCGGACCGCATGAAAACAATATCGCCGGCAAAGCTGTGGCTTTTAAAGAAGCTCTGGAACCGGGATTCAAAGATTACGTAAAACAAATTAAAAAGAATGCTAAAGTTCTAGAGGAGGAATTTAAAAACTTCGGATTTAAAATTTGTTTTGGCGGAACTGACAACCATCTCTTGCTAATGGATGTGACTCCGAAAGGCGTAAGCGGAAAAGAAGCACAAATCGCTCTGGACAAAGCCGGTATTACCGTAAATAAAAATATGATTCCCGATGACCCGCGAAAACCCATGGATCCCTCCGGCGTTCGTTTAGGGACTCCAGCTCTAACTACGAGAGGCATGAAAGAAGAAGAAATGCGCCAAATTGCCGAAATGATTAACCGCGCAATTGAAGGTCATGATAATGATGAAGTTTTATCCGGGATAAAAGATGAAGTATTGGAGCTTACTAAAAAATTTCCTTTGTATCCGGAATTAAATTATTAAAATGAAAAAAATTAACGGAAAACAAATTGCTGCACAAATTCGCGAAGAAGTAAAAGCGGAAATAAAAAAATCGGGAATAACTCCCGGTCTTGCTGTAATACTTGTCGGTTCTGATCCGGCTTCGCATCTTTATGTCGGACTCAAGGAAAAAGCTTGCAACGAAGTCGGGATTAAAAACGAGCACTTTTTGTATTTCGCTACAACTCCGGAAGAAGAAATTATCGCAAAAATAAAAGAATTAAACGCGCGTGAAGATATAGATGGAATCTTGGTGCAGCTTCCCCTACCCTCGCACATGAATACCGATAAAATTATTTCGACCATTAATCCCAACAAAGATGTGGATGGTTTTCATCCGGAGAATATAAAAAAATTTCTTGAGGGAAAGGAAGTTATAAAACCCGTTACCGCCCAATCGGTAATAGCACTTATAAAATCCACGGGAATTAATTTTAAAAATAAAAAAGCCTCTGTTATCTGCAATAGCGACGCTTTTGCCAAACCGATTGAGCTCATGCTAAGTCGCCGCGGCTCCATAGTCTGCCATAGCCACCTGCATAAAGACGACTGGAAAAGCTGTATTTCAAATGCCGACATTGCCGTAGTAGCGGTCGGCAAGGCAAAAATTATTACTGCTAATTTAATAAAAGACGGCGCGGTAGTGATTGATGTCGGTACCAATAAAGTTGACGATAAAACCATCGGTGATGTTAATCGCGAGGGTTTAAAAGAAAAAAGCGGATTTATCACTCCCGTTCCCGGCGGCGTCGGACCGGTGACTGTGGCAATGCTTTTAAAAAATGCTTATCAGTTGGCAGTGAGTAGAAGACAGTGAGCAGTTCGCTGAAAACATCGAACAGTAGGTGATTTTTCAGTAAATTATTGTCCGTGCTAATACTTTCTATCTTGCCCCGCGAAGCGGGGTTTTGTTATATTTGATAAAAAAAGGACCCGGTGGGGTCCTTTTGCCTTCCAATGTGTTTGCATTGGCAAGGGAAACAGCGCCGCTGTTTTGACCTTCATGGCGTTCCCACGATCAGGCCGAAACGCGCTTTCCTTTGCTGGCGGCGACGAACTTCTGGTTCTTGGCGGTACGGGGAAAAAAGTTGCGGTTGGTCGTCTTGCCTGGAAACCTTCGGGAAAAAGAACTCGGGGGACCTGTGCTGTACATGTTTGTTATCTCCTTTTGCCTTGTATTCTTCGTGTTAGGCGTAAAGATTTTTGCGGTTTTCGGCGATCGCAGGCGAGGTGGCGCCCTTGTTCGTCATCGTGGAGCTGGCGTTGAGGTTCAAGCTTGTCGGGGGTCCGGTAATACTGTACATACTTCACTCCTTTCTCGGTCGGTTATAAGAAACAACGAATCATATAATTGACCATTCTATCGGTTTTATACGATTCGATGGTGATTTAATTATAAAAAATATTTCCTGTTTTGACAAATGGATAAAATTATAAATTCTCTCCAAATAAAAAAGCCCTTTGTCGCGGCTTGTTGTGCCGGTAAAGGGCTAATTCGGAGTGAGGCCTGATTTTTGCTTGGCAAAAAAATCAAAACCTCGAGCCGACAGGAGCCGGCTAATTCTGCCAAAGCAGTCAAAAGAGACAATATTCAATTTTCAACACATCTACCGCCAAGCTTCGTTCCGCATCAATTCTAGGTCGTAATAAATCTTGCCAATGGCAATCTCCTATAAAGTTAAGGTTCTATAATAAGAATAATATTTACCTAAAAAATATTCAAATAATTTATCCACAGTTATTTATAAAAATAAATAAACAATTTCATACAAAATTCCCAAGACAAAAATGCCAATTAAAACATTTCGCAAAACCGGAAAAGGGCGAATGCTATACTCCGGTTTTCTTTTTCCGAGATATTTTGCTTTTTTGTACATAAGTATAATTAAAATTCCCGTAAGCCCGCCCATAAAAACTCCAACCACGTCAATAACGGCGATAAAACTCCGCAATCCGAGAATAAAAATCAAAAACGGAATAAGGATTGTCAAAAGCCAGGAAAGCTCATGGTTTATTTTATAATCATACCAAAAAGTTTCTTTTAGATTCAGCCCAATCACAAAAAATGAAGTGGTAACCGTAAGAAATCCGAATATGGCTCCCAAAGTAAGTATTCCGTCGCGAAGCGCCAAATCCAGGCCGCGGATAGCTTCGGAGCTGGTTTCGGCTCCGGTTACTCCGACCACCACAAAAGAAAAAATAAAATAAATGGCAATGGGAATCAGTGTTCCCCAGATTAAAACATTTTTTAAAACATTCTGCCGACCGGCCATAAAAGTTTTAAGCTCCGGCACGGCCGTAATACCGCCAAGTGAAAAAAGAATAACGCCGTAAGGTAGGAAAAAATCTTTAAATCCCACGGTGGCCAAATTGGTATAATCAATATGTGGGAAACCCTTCATAAAAATAACCGCCACAATCAAAAGTAAAAATACGGTCATAATAAGCTCGCCGTGCGAAATCAACTTTAAGCCCATATAAAGTCCGATTATTCCCACAAAATAAAAAATCAAGCTGTACACAAAGGAGCTACCTCCGATTAACGGACCGAAAATTTCATGTAAAAACTGTCCGGCTACAATGATATAAGCCAAAAGCGAACCGTAAAGCCCAAAAATGGTTGCTGCCGCCGCTATTATTTTCCCTTTCTTGCCGAGATAAATTTCAGCATATCCGACCAGGCGGTGCTTTCCCCTTGTCCGCAAAGTAATTTCACCAAAAAACAAATGCACAAAAACCATAGCCAGTCCCAAAACAACCAAGTAAAAAACTCCGAGACCAAAACCGGATTTGGATATGGCATAAGGTATGCCGAAAATACCGACACCCACAATGGTTCCGACCATTATGGAAAGCCCGAGCCAAAATTTTCTGGTATTTGCCATCATATTTTTTTATTATAACATTTTTTCACATAACATGGAACATGTAAACCGCCCGCAACGTTATGCTTGCATTGCGGGCAGGCACACAACATTTTAACATTGCAAAATAAAAACATTAAAACATAAAAACATGAAAATAATTTAAAAATTCGCGAAATTAGCAATCAAAAAAGGAAGCGATAAATCGCTCCCTTGTGAGTTTGTTGTAAATCGGCAATATCAACCGTGGTAAAAGCTCCTGTACTTCGGATCCAGAAAACACATGGCAATTCCGAGCTCGTTGGCCTTGGCGATGACATGCTCATCTCTGATAGATCCACCGACCGAGCCGATAGCCGCCGCTCCGAATTTCGCCGCAAGTTCAATATTATCCTCTTTGGGAAACATCGCCTCGGACACCATTACCGCTCCTCTCAAGCGCTCTGGTATATAAAGAGCGGAAATTTCTATACAAGTCGGACGATCCATCTGCCCGACACCGTTACCGATGAGCATAAGAACTCCGGTTTCCTCGTCTTTTCTGACCCAGAGAACGTTGTTTGACTTCGATGCTTTAGTGATGGCTCGGCCAAAAACCATGAGCATCTTCTGTTCCTCGGTGGGTTCTTTTTCGGTTACCGCTTTGTAATCAGCGCTGGTTATCGTGCTCAAATCCGGATCCTGCACAGCCATGCCTCCGCGGAGCTGTTTGAACGACATTTCCTTGGACAGAAACGAATCAGCAAGGGCGGAGTTTTGCAGAAGGCGAACATTCTTCTTGTTCTTTTTGGAGTAATATTCCAGCGCGTCCGGAGTAAACTCCGGAGCGATAACAAGCTCCACAAAACGATAGTCAGGCTTGCCATTTTCATTTTCTCCAATGGCGTGCGTCCTGATAATCCGCGCCGCTTCTTTGTCAATCGGAAAATTGGTGATGATAATGCCGCCGAAGATGGCGATGAGGTTGCCCTCAATTGCCTTCTTCAAAACATCATATTCTTTCTCACCCCAAGCAGCTCCGCAGAGTGTACCGTGTTTGATGATTCCGACGATCTTTCCGACTTCCCCGGTCTCGGCTTTCATGGCCTCATTGATGCAGCAAAGCCCGCGTAAAGCGCCGTCCAAATCAAGGTAGTTGTTGTAGGACATTTCTTTCCCGCCCAGCTGCTTGAATTTATCCAAGGCCAAAGGGTCGTCGGTACCGCAAGTGTAGAGCGCGCCATTCTGGTGCGGATTTTCACCGTAGCGAAACTGCTGTACTTTCTTTACGACCTGGTAAAAAATTTCACCTTCACCGGAAAGCTCGGCCATGTGCTTCCAAATCGCCAAATCATAGCGCGCAGTACGCTCGAAAGCCTTGACCATAAGCTGGCGGCGCTCTCTCAGCGGAACCTCGTTTTCCGCTCTCAAATGCGACAGAACCATTTTGTAATCATCCGGATCCACCACGATGGTGACGCCGTCGCCGAAACCATGGCCGGCATGATTCTTGGCCGCCGCGCGGACCATACAGGGACCGCCGATATCGATCTTTTGAATGGCGGTCTCAGTGCTGTCCGGCATTTCCACCACCGCTTTTTCAAACGGATACAGATTGCAGGCCACAAGATCGATCGGCTCGATGCCGAGCTCGGCGGCCTCTTTTTCGTGTTCAGGATCACCGCGCACGTAAAGCAAAGCTCCCTCCACCTCGTAACTAATGGACGACATGCGATGGCTGAAATGATCATCTTTGTTCTTGCCGGTGATCTCACGAATCGGTGTCACGGAAATCCCGGCCTCGGCGATTTTCTTGCCGGTGCCGCCGGTGGAAATAATTTCCCAGCCGAAATTGTGAAGCCCTTGCGCGAACTCCACAACTCCGGTTTTGTCCGATACACTGATTAACGCTCTTTTCTTCTTCTTTGACATTTTCTTGCCCTCCTCTAGGCAATTGCTGTTAATGAAATGAACTAATGTTTAAAAAATCTTACCAATATAAGGATAATAAGTCAATACATGAAACATAACTTTTTAAAATTGCAACCTGAAAATATTAAAATATAAAAACTTAAAAACAATTTTAAAAATTAGCATTATTAATATTTAATTTACGTTTATTCGCAATCAAAAAAAGAAGGCGCTTGGTAAGCACCTCCTATAAAAATATAAATCAATCCAACAGCATAACTACGCCAGATGATTGGCGATGAAATTTTTGGCTTCAAATACCGTAGCTTTTGCCAATTCAACGCTTAAGCCGATATAACGCTCCGGATGTTCTGTGAGCACGTCCTTGACTTTTGAGGGAACTATGCGCCAAACATCTCTCAGTTCTTCGTCGCCTTCGCAAAGTTTCTCCAACTCCGCCGCCAGCGAGGTACCGTTTTGTTGAGCGTTGGGAGTCAGAGTATGGTTGACCAATTCATGAGCGTCTTTTTCGTAGCCGTAACGCTGCAAGGCGATGTAAATTGCCTCTCCGGTAATGAGGTTTTTGCTCATATTGAAATTGCGCTCGAGCGCGGCACGATCCACGATGAGGTCTTCAAAAACCTTCGTCATTTTTTCAATCTGCACCTGCGGATAGATCATGACTGCCGGAAATTGCCGCATAAGCGAACTGCCGACCAAATCGCGCTGATGTTCGGAAATCAATGTGTCCAACACCTTACCGTATTCGTTTTTTGTGTTATAAAACATGCCTTCGCAATTTTCAAAAATGATCGGGTTGCGCTTATGCGCCATGGTGGAAGATCCTACCTGCCCTTTTTTGAATTTGGTGGCGATTTCCGAAATCTCCGTCCTTTGCAAATGCCGGCAATCACGGCCGAAGTTAGCCAGGGCGGCGGACAGCAAAACGAAATTGTGCAAAAATCTGGATAGAGGCTCCGGGGGAAGAATTTGCGTGGATACCGGAGAAGGTTCCAATTCCAGCTCGGCGAGAACCAGCTTTTCAAATGTCTTACCATTCGGACTCTTGTAGGCGTCAAACAAAACTTGTGCATTGTAAGCGCCTACAGCTCCGCTGATTTTCCCTCGAAGTTCTCCTTTACTGTCTATGAGAGACTTGCTGACATCCAAGATCCTACGCAGAATGGTGTGCAGCCAAAATCCCACGGTAATGGGAATAGCGTGCTGTCCATGCGTCCTCCCGATCTGGACCGTACCCGCAAATTCCGAAATTTTGTCGGCCCAAGCTTCAACCAATTTCCCAAGAGCCGGACGAACCGCAAAATCAAACGCTTCGCGATAAGCAAGCATTGCTCCGGTATGGATAACGTCGTAACTCGTGAAAAACATATGCAGCCAACGGCGCAACGGAGGCGGCAATATCTCCATCATAAGTTGGACCAAGGCGCGAATATCATGCTTGGTAATTTTCTCTCGTTTGTCAACCATGGTGGTTGTAATCTCGGACAAAAGACGCTTTTCAACTTCCGGTGTGAGTAAACGAAAATCTTCTTCCGGCATAATTCCTATTTTATACAACGCCTTCATACCGGCGATTTCCACCCTGATGTTAGGCTGACACAAATGATCGTATCCGAAAAACGGGACAAGTGATTGGGGTTGATAACGAGGATTGCTCGGTAAAAATAAATTTAAGGCAACAGTATTGTTCTCACTCATGTTTCCCTCCCTTCAAGGAAAGTTGTTGATTTGAGAATGAACGATGTTTAGACAATATTAACAATATAAATAAAATAAGTCAATAAAACGTGGACAAGGTGTGTATCCTCCGGGGCTTGATTTATTTACCCATATTATAGTAAAATATAGGAACAAATAACTTGATTCTATGGTCGAAGATATAGCCAAATTACCTCCGCAAAATATAGAAGCTGAGCAATCGCTTCTGGGAGCCCTACTTATTGACAAAGATGCTATTTTTAAAATAGCTGATATTACGGTTGTCGAAGATTTTTATAAAAATTCCCATCAAATAATATTTGAAGCTATTACCGATCTTTTTTCCAAAAGGGAAAATATAGACATCTTGACAGTCACCAGTCGTTTGGAAGAAAAAAACAAACTCGAAGAAATCGGCGGAAGAACTTATCTTGCTTCTCTCACCAATATGGTTCCCACCGCGTCTCATATTCTTGAATATGCCAATATTATAAAAAAGAAAGCAACACTCCGAAGGCTTCTAAACGCTTCTTCGGAAATTACCGAACTGGCCTATAATGAAGATGAAGAAATACAAAAAATAATGGATGCCGCCGAGCAAAAACTTTTCGGCGTGGCCCAAAAATATCTCAAGCAAATTTTCGTTCCCATCAAAAATGTGGTTAATGAAGCCTTTGACCGTATTGATGAACTTCACAAAAACAAAGGCAAGCTCCGCGGGGTACCCACCGGTTACAAGCAACTTGATAATATATTGGCCGGCCTGCAAAATTCGGATTTGGTAATACTGGCCGCTCGCCCGAGTGTCGGTAAAACCAGTTTTGCCCTGGATATAGCGCGCCGCGCCGCTACCAAAGGAAAGGTTCCCGTGGGAATATTCAGTTTGGAAATGTCCAAGGAACAGCTTGTTGACCGCCTGCTTTGCGCCGAAGCCGGAATCGATCTTTGGAAAATGCGGACCGGAAATTTGTCAGCGCGGCCCGAAGATGATGATTTTCCCAAAATCGGTCATGCCATGGGCGTGCTTTCCGAATCACCGATTTTTATAGATGATTCTCCAAATGCCAATGTAATGGAAATCCGAACCAAAGCCCGGCGACTGCAAGCTGACCAGGGCCTCGGGCTTCTTATTATAGACTATCTGCAATTAATGGAATCATACTCCGCCAGAAAACAAGATAATCGTGTTCAAGAAATCGCGGAAATCACAAGAGCCTTAAAAGGAATCGCCAGAGAGCTTAATATTCCGGTACTGGCCCTATCCCAGCTTTCCCGCGCGGTGGAAATGCAAAAACCCGCTATTCCCAAACTCGCTCATTTACGGGAATCCGGATCGATTGAACAAGATGCTGATGTAGTAATGTTCATTTACAGAAAAGCGGCGGATAGAAATTACCGTCCGGACGAACTGCCTATCGAAGAAAAAAACATAGCGGAAATACATGTCGCCAAACACAGAAACGGTCCGACCGGAATGGTGAAATTATTTTTTGATGAACAAAGAGTTTGCTTTAAAAATTTGGAAATGCAGCGCGACGCCGCTCCGCCCCCTCCCCCGCCGGAAGCAAAAGAAGAATCAGCAAATATGCCTGAATCATTCTAACTCATACAAATTACAAATCTATTACAAATATACGAATGTTCTATTAAATGTTTGACTTAATAGAAATGTTCATTCGGTATTATAAATTTGTATATTTGTATAGTATTCGTAATTTGTATTATAACTAATTAACTGATTAACTAATACTCATGTTCAACAAATTAAAACAATTCAAAGACCTGCGCGACCAAGCCAAACAAATAAAAGACACCTTGGGACAAGAGCATGTCACCTTGGAGAGAAGCGGTATTACCCTGACACTGAACGGCAATCTGGAAGCGGAACTCGTAAAATTAAATCCTGAACTTGATGCTGAAAAACAAGCGGAAATTATTAAAGATTTATTCAATGAAGCGGTCAAAAAAGTCCAACGTCTTATGGCGGAAAAAATGCGCGGAATGGAAGGTTTGGATATTCCGGGTATGTAAAAATAATCTACTTTAAATATCTAATTACTAATTTCTAATCAATGACTAATGACCAAATGTCCAATGACCAAAAATTAGTCATTAAATAATTAGATAATTGGAATTTGATTAGAAATTAGATATTAGAAATTGGTAATTAATTTCATGCCGAAATTCCCCTCCTCTATACAAAACTTAATTAATGAATTCAACAAGCTGCCCGGGATTGGCCCCAAAACTTCCGAGCGGTTGGTTTTTTATTTATTAAAACAAAACCCGGAAGAGCTTAGCAAATTCGCCCGAGCTCTGGAAGGCATGAAAAACACAATTAATTTTTGCGGCGTTTGCGGAAATATCTCCGAACAAAACCCCTGCCCTATCTGCGCCGACCCCAAAAGAGACAAAGGTATTATTTGCGTTGTGAGTGAAGTATTTGATTTGATGGCTATTGAAAATACCGGAGAATACAACGGCCTTTATCATGTCCTCGGCGGGTATCTAAACCCCCTCGAAGGAATAACTCCGGAGGATATTCGTATCCGAGAATTGGTTGAGAGACTAAAAAACAATTCCACAAAAGAAATAATTCTGGCTTTAAATCCTGATTTGGAAGGAGAATCAACCGTTATTTATCTCGGCAAACTCTTAAAGCCTCTGAAAATAAAAATAACCCGCCTGGCGCGCGGCTTGCCCATGGGTGCTAATCTGGAATACGCAGATGAGATCACTTTGCTGAATGCCCTAAAAGGTCGCGGCGAAATTTAGATTGCGAATAACGCGAATGGGGCACGAATTCACGCGAATATAAACAAGAATAAAGTTAATAAATATAAAACAGTCCGCTAAATCGGTGGACTGTTTTATATTTACTTTTATTCGCGTTATTCGCAACAATTCGCGCAATTCGCAATCTACGCTTTGATTCCTGTAATCTGTACTTTGGTAAAATGCTGCTTATGGCCCTTTTTGATGCTATAACGAATTTTGGATTTATACTTTATGACATTTATTTTCTTGCCTCTCCCCTGCTCCAAAATTTTCGCTTCAACTTTGGCGCCCTTAACCTCCGGAGTACCGATTTTTACGTCTTTGCCGGATTCATCGGCTATGAGAAAAACTTTATCAAATTCCACCTTGGAATCTTTTTCTCCCTTTATTTTTTCTATTTTCAACCGGTCGTTCTCCCCCACTTTGTATTGTTTGCCGCCGGTCTTTATTACCGCGATCTTTGGCATATATTTTGTTTAATATTTATGTAAAATTTATATTACAATAACCCGAAAATTTTGTCAATATTTATTCACTAATCTGTCGTAGCCATATGATAATGTCATAGTACAGCCATTTAGAAATGTCATACTT
>CAYZWC010000020.1:0-8830 GCA_964482065.1 uncultured Gammaproteobacteria bacterium
TTTTCTTCAGTCAAGACCATTACCGACAGCGAATTGGCCGCTATCTCCATCGGAGGTAATGTCACCATTCGCCCCGGTACTTATCTGGTAAAAATTACCACCGACCCCAAAGTTTACGCCGTAGAACCGGGCGGAGTTCTCCGCTGGGTTCCTACCGAGGCTATTGCCGTCGATCTCTATGGCTCGGGCTGGGCTGACATGGTAGTTGATGTACCGGATGCTTTCTTTACTAATTATTCCGGCGGCGATTCGCTCACCGGAGAAAAACATCCCGCGGGCAGTCTTATAAAATATGAGGGTGAGCCTGATATTTATTATATAAATTCTTCTTATAAAAAAAGAAAAATATCGGCTATGGAAGAAAATCGTTTTAGGGATGAATTTGTTATTAAAGCAAGTTCGGAATTTTCTTATCCGGATAACGGAGAAATTTCAGAATTTGCTCCTTCTCTGGCTTTGCCCATAGAAACACAAGTTCCCACCGAGGAAAGTGCGGGGGAAGAAGCATCTTTATCTTTATCTTTGGATAGAGAAGAACAAGATTCTCGAAACGTGGTACGTAATACCAGGGATATTCCTATTGCCGCTTTTAAATTTAAAGCCGGGGAGGCGGATGAGATTACAGTCTCCACCGTTGATCTTTCTTTTTATGTGGACCAGTCCGGCGGTGATTCTGTTTTTGAAAAAGGCGGTGATAATGATGACACGATAGAAGTTTATGCCTCGGAGATCATTTCAAATGTCAGTATCTATGAAAAGGGCAACGACCAAAATCTTTTTAGCGGAAATTTGGGAGAAAAAGGAGAGTTTAAGGAAATTTCTTTGGATTTAAATATACCCGCAGGTGAAGAGAAAATTTTATTTATCAAAGCTGACATTTCTTTAACGGGGGATTATAATGCGGGTGATCGTTTTTTTGTAGATATTACTTCCGTTAATACGCGAGCGTTATCCGGAAATTTGGTGGAGATTTTGGGAATAAATCCTAATCCGCGGGAAAAACCTCGGGTAATAATGACGGTTGCCGACCAAGGAAAATTAAAAATAAGTACCGCCGACAGCGTCCCTGATTCATCCATTACCGCGCCCGGGCAAAATATAAAAGTTAATGCGCTTAGATTTGAATCGCAAAATGAGCCTTTTGTTATAGAAAGGATTACTTTGTTTAATAATAATTATGAAACGAACCAAGGTATCGTGAGCGCTGCTTATCTTGAATATCCGGACCGAGAAAATAAAAAAGTCCGAAAGACAGCGGTGATAAACGATCATAATTTTAAATTTTCAAATTTAGATTTATTCGTTCCCGAAGACGGCGTGGTTTTGGTTAATGTGTTTATTGATATTAGAGATTTTAGAAACAGTTTTGACGATGGTCGAGAGATAAAAATATCATTTATAAAAACCGCCCAGTTTTCAGCGATGGCGGAATATACGCGTGAAGAATACGACCAAAGTGATTTTTTTGACGGTAATTTAATTTATAGCGTGGGCAATGCTCCTGTTTTTGTGTTGCGCAACAGCTATCCTAAATTTTCAATAAATGCCGGTTCGCCGGCGGGTAATATTTTAAGAAGTGAAAACGGCGAAGTTTTAAAATTTAATATTTCCAATCCGTCCGGAAATTCTTTGAAAATTAAACGGTTAACTTTTAAAATAGTGCCCAGCGATGTCGGGCACGAAAGGCGTGATCTTTTGGAATATTTGGCTACCGTAAATGGTGACGCTTATGAAGATGATGATATTTGCAATTTATATTTTTCAGACAGCCCTACTTATTATCTTGGCGAGAATGATCGTGGAAAAATAAGTTTTTCCATATATGATTATTCCGAAGATTATAATGATGCCACTCCTGAAGGCTTGATAACCGATAATGAAGATTATGGTATTATTGAATATCAATTTTACGGAGATAATTTTTTGTTGGAAGGGGGAGAGAGCAAAGTTTTGGTGTGGGAGCTTGATACTTCAGAAGTGGCTTCGGGAAGTCGGATTTTGGATATAGAGATATTGGGCGATCTCGATAAATCCACCGGCAGTTCTCAAAGTAATTTTTTGTGGAATGACGGTTATCGTGATATTGGTGGGTACTTGGTGGAAGGCCTGCCTTTGGAAGGAAAAAGGTTGAATTTCAAGTAAAAATTTTATATTATATATAAAATGATAAAAGCAATTAAAAATTTTTTCTTTGCTTCGGCCATCATTTCGGTGGCTTTGTTTTTTGCCGTTTCTCCGGTTTTGGCGATAATTCCCAATGATCCGGATTTTCAGGAACAATGGTATTTGAAGCAGATAAAAGCGACCGAATCATGGCATTATTCCACCGGCTCCGAAGAAGTAGTAGTGGCGGTTTTGGACAGCGGAGTTGATATTGACCATCCGGATTTAAAAAATAATATTTGGGTAAATGCCGATGAAGTGCCGGGCGACGGAATTGATAATGACAATAACGGATTTGTGGATGATGCGGTAGGTTGGGATTTTATTTCCGATTCGCCGGATCCGCGCCCTCAAACCGCGCTTTTTACGGAAGTGGGGCTTAATCACGGAACGGCGGTAGCCGGCCTTATAGCCGCGGAGGGAAATAACAGAGAGGGAATTTCAGGAGTAGCTTGGAATGTAAAAATAATGCCGGTGCGGGTGATAAGCAATATCGGCGGAGGCAATGAACAAACCGTAATAAAAGGAATTGATTATGCTATTCAAAATGGCGCAGATATTATAAATATGAGTTTTGTCGGATTTGAATCGGACCGTTCTTTTTTTAACGCTTTGGAACGAGCCAAGGAATCGGGTGTTTTGGTGGTGGCCGCTGCCGGAAACGAGCAAGGCGAAAACGGCGAGGGTTTGGATTTGGACGAAATACAGATGTACCCGGCCTGTTATGATTCAGCTGAGTGGAATTTGGTTTTGGGAGTGGCCGCGACCGATACCTTGGACCAAAAAGCGGATTTTTCAAATTATGGCCATGATTGCATTGACCTGTCAGCACCCGGCGTTTCCATTTATACTACAGGAGTGGTCGGAAACAGCTTGTCTGAATCAGGTTATTTAAAAAATTGGTCGGGAACTTCTTTGGCTTCGCCTTTGGTGGCCGGCGCCGCCGCCCTTATCAAATCGTATAAGCCCAAGCTTTCCGTTTCCCAAATCCAAGACATATTGATAAATAATGCCGATTCCGTAAAAGACGTTAATCCTGTTTATTACGAAGATTTGGGAAGCGGCCGATTGAATATATTAAAAGCCATGGTTGC
The DNA here is from genome assembly GCA_964482065.1 of uncultured Gammaproteobacteria bacterium. Lineage (GTDB taxonomy): Bacteria > Patescibacteriota > Patescibacteriia > JAQUQO01 > JAQUQO01 > CAYZWC01. The sequence goes on from CAYZWC010000020.1 coordinate 3,258, forward strand.
CGCCGCTGGCGCGGAGCCGGAAGAAGCCAAAAATATTGTAGTAATTCCCGAGGGAATGGAGCCTGTTTTTAAAGCCGGTGATATGGCGGTTTTAAAAACTTCGGAAAAAAATTCTCCTATTTATATTTTTGAAAACGGAGTTTTATTGGGCAGCTGGAAAGTTTATGATAATTTTGCCGGAAAATTATCCGCCAAAGCGGGGGATATAAGCGGCAACGGCAATATTGAAGTAATAACTTCGGTACGTTCCGGCGGTGGACCGCAGATAAGGATTTTTAGCCGTTCCGGAAGTTTGCTCGGGCAGTTTATGGCTTATGAAAATGAATTCAGGGGAGGAATAAATTTGTCCTTGGGAGATATTGACGGCGACGGTCGGGATGAGATAATAACCGCTCCTCGCGGCGAGAAAGAGCCCTTGGTCAAAGTTTTTAACGATAAAGGAAATAAATTATTTGAATTTTTGGCTTACGCGGAAAATTTTCGCGGCGGAGTGAATTTGTCTTCCGGCGACACGGATGGCGACGGTCGAGCTGAGATAATAACCGCGCCGGCTTCGGCGGGCGGACCGCACATTAGGATTTTTAAAGCAAACGGGGAACTTGTAGAAGAATTTATGGCGCGTGAATCTGAATTTAGGGGCGGGATAAATATTACCTCGGATAATTTTGATGCCGGTGGTGAAGATGAAATCGCGGTAAGCTTTTCCCAAAGCAAACCAACAGTAAAAATTTTTAACGGGCGCGGCGGAATTAAAAATGAATTTTTAGCTTACGCGGAAAATTTTCGCGGCGGAGTGAATTTGTCTTCCGGCGACACGGATGGCGACGGTCGAGCTGAGATAATAACCGCGCCGGCTTCGGCGGGCGGATCGCACATTAGGATTTTTAGCCGCAGCGGAGAAGTCCGCGGACAATTTTTTGCTTTTGATACAGAGGAAAGGGGAGGATATGAAACAATTATTTTTGATTAATGAAACGAATTTTTAATAAAGCAAAACAGTATCCGGCTTTTATCCAAATGTTTAAATTTGGTTTGATTGGCATTTCCAATACCGTGATTGATTTTAGCGTTTATCTGGTTTTGACCAGATTTTTTATTTTTTGGCGCGAAAATTATTTATACGCCAATATTATAGCCATGCTTATAGCCGCCACTTGGAGTTTTGTTTGGAATAAATATTGGACTTTTAAAAATTCCTCTCGGAACGCTTCATTGCAATATATAAAATTCATTGCGATTAATATCGCGGGGTTGGCATTAAATACTTTTATACTTTATATTTTTGTGGAATTTTTTAATCTACCGGATTTGTGGGGCAAGGCTATTGGAGTTATAGTTGTTTTTTTCTGGGGCTTTTTTATTAATAAATATTGGACTTTTGGCCATAAGGAATAAGTCTTAAATCATAAGAATTTAAAAAACAAATAAACATTCGGCCATGGACTCTCTTTGAACTCGAGCATCGGTCTTCAGCCGTAAGTCCAGGCCGAAGCGAAAAATACATGGCTGAAAGACAAATATTAAAAAACAAATAAATTTAAAATAAAATTGTTAAATTGTTTTAATGTTATAATGTTGTAGTGAAAAAAGTTGCCAAAACCCCCATATTTTACTATAATTAATCAAAGATAACTAATTTAAATTTAATATTATGTCAGCAGAAAAAGGTCCAATTTTCGATAAAAAAAATGTTTTGGTAACCGGCGGAGCGGGGTTTATCGGTTCGCATCTTTGTGAAAAACTTTTGGAAACGAGTAAGGTAATTTGCATTGATAATTTTATTACTTCAGATGAAAAAAATATAGATCAGCTTTTGCAATATCCTGATTTTGTTTTTATTAAAGCCGACATTTCCGAACCATTGGATTTGGAATCACTACCTGAATTGGAAAAATTTAAAATTTCTTTTCAAGGCATACAGGAAATTTATAATTTGGCTTGTCCGACTTCACCCAAGCAATTCGATAAATTTAAAATAGATACACTCAAAGCCAATTCCCAAGCTTTGATTAATGTTTTGGAAATAGCCAAAAAGTATAATTCCAAATTAGTTCATTTTTCTTCGGCGGTTGTCTATGGTCCGAGAAAACCCAGCGGAATTTATTTTGGTGAGGATGAAATAGGCATAGTTGACCAGCTTTCTCCCAGAGCTTGTTATGACGAAGGGAAAAGATTTACCGAAAGTATTGTTACAACTTATCGGGATATTTATAATATTGACGCGAAAATCGCCAGAATTTTTAGAACCTATGGAACAAAGATGAGATTAAATGACGGCCAAATGCTCCCCGATTTTATAGTAAACGCCCTGGAGGGCAAAGACCTTGTTATTTACGGCGATGAAGATTTCAGCACATCTCTTTGCCATGTTGATGATATAGTATCCGGAGTTATGAAGCTTATAGACTCGGATATTTCCAACCCGGTTAATCTAGGAAGTCCTGTGGAAATTAAGCTTAAAGACGTGGCCCAAAAAATTATTGATATGGCAAATTCCGATTCCAAAATAATATTTAAAGATCCGTTGATGTTTATGACGCCTTTGGGCTTGCCGGACATTACCTTGGCCAAAGAAAAACTCGGCTGGATTCCTGTTAAAACTTTGGACACCGGATTAAAACAAGCCATTGAATATACAATGTCGGAAAAGGGAACTTTGGGATTAAACAATGTTAAATTCAATAATAATGGATAATAAAATTTTTGTGGTAATTCCCGCTTTTAACGAAGAAAAGACATTAGGTGAAGTTTTGCGCGAAGTAAAAAAATTTACCAACAATATAATAGTGGTAAATGACGGTTCGCGGGACAGTACCGAAGAGATTGCAAAACGGGAAGATGCCATAACAATAAGTCATTTTATCAATCGTGGTTTGGGAGCGGCTCTCGGAACCGGAATTGAGGCGGCTCTTTTTTTGGGGGCGCGATATATTATAACTTTTGATGCTGATGGGCAGCATAGGGCCGAAGATATTCCGCGTTTGGTGGAGGCGTCCGAAGCAGGGTATGACGTGGTAATCGGTTCGCGTTTAATTAATCCCGATGGCATGCCTCTTGTTAGGCGCTTGGCTAATTGGATTGGTAATATGGTTACTTATTTTCTTTTTGGTGTTTGGGTGACCGATAGCCAGTCGGGACTTCGTCTTTTTACTACTGATGCGGCCAAATCGCTAAAACTCAAAAGTAATCGTATGGAAGTTTCTTCTGAATTTATAAAAGAAATAAAGCGCAATAATTTTAAATTCAAGGAAATTCCCATTCAAGCGATTTATACCGATTATTCTTTATCAAAGGGGCAGGGGTTTATTGTGGGTCTCAAAACTTTGTTTAATTTAATTATGCAGAAATTCAGCAAATAATATCCAAACCCATTTGCTGTCATATATAAAAAATATGCTAATTCAAGTTTTTATAATAATCTTTATCCTCTTTGCTCTCTCCAGGGTGATTTTGAGATATAAGGATAGCGCTATTACGGTTAGAGAGCTTTTGCTTTGGCTTTTGTTTTGGATCGCGGCCGCGGTGGCCGTTCTTTTACCACAAACCACGAGTTTTTTGGCTAATCTGGTAGGAGTGGGAAGAGGAGTGGATCTGGCTATTTATGTGGCGTTAGTAATTATTTTTTATATGATTTTTAGGATTTTTGTTCGTTTGGAAAAACTGGAGCAGGATATTACTAAGGTAGTCAGGGAAGTGGGTTTAAAAAAAATTAAAGAGGAAAAGCAGGATTAATTATTGATATTGGTTTACTGAAATCAAAATTTATGATTGTTAAATTGTTTTATGAAAATCGCAATAATCATTGTCACCTACAATGCGGAAAAGTATATAGAGGATTGCTTAAGCAGTCTTTTTAAAACTTTGCTTGAAAATTTGGAGACCCGGGTTATGGTTTATGACAACGCTTCTCAAGATAAAACCGTTGAAATTATTCGTAATAATTTTTCTAAAGTTAAAATCATTGAAACCGGGGAGAATCTCGGTTTTGCCGGAGGTAATAATATAGGTATGAAGCGTGCAATCTCAGAAGGCTTTGATTATATTTATCTTTTAAATCAGGACACGGTTTGTGGTGAAGGTTGGCTTTCTGAGGCCTTGGCCTTGGCGGAGCAGGATAAAAAAATCGGCAGCGTCCAGTCCCTTCTCATGCTTTACCCAGAAAAGCATAAAATAAACAGTTCAGGTAATGAAATTCATTTTCTTGGATTTGGATATTCCGGAGGATATAAAAAAGTTTTTAAAGATCAAGAGTTAAGACCAAAAGAAATAGCTTATGCTAGCGGAGCCGCGGTTTTGCTGCGCCGAGAAGCTCTGGAACAAGTGGGATTTTTTAACCAAGATTTTTTTATGTATCACGAGGATCTTGATTTGGGATGGCGAATGAAAATGGCCGGTTATAAAAATATGCTTGCTCCGGGTTCTATTATTTACCATAAATATGAATTCAGCCGCAGTATAAAGAAATATTATTATATGGAGCGTAATCGTTTTTGGGTTTTGGTGCAAAATTATAAATTGGCAACTTTTCTTTTAATTTTGCCCGCTTTATTGATAATGAATTTAGGTTTACTTTTTTCTTCTTTTGTATCAGGTTGGTGGCGTGAGGAATGGAAGGCTTTGGTATATTTTTTAAGCCCCAAAAACTGGCAGAAGCTTTTGGCGAAGAGAAAAAGAGTTCAAGCAAAGAGAAAATTTAAAGACAGACAAGTGCTTCAAAATTTTACCGGTAAAATTGAATTTCAAGAAGTGGCAAATCCTATTGTTAAATATATCTTGAATCCAATTTTTAGTTTATATTTTAGAATAATAAAGTTAATAATTTGGTGGTAATTTATTATAAGGTACTTAGATACTCGGGTACTTAGGCAATCAGGATTTTTTGTTACCTGACTGGAGTACCTAACTACCTGACATATATGAAAATAGCAGAAATAACATCTACCTTTCCTCCATACAGAGGCGGCATCGGTAATGTCGCTCTTCATAATGCTTTGGAATTGGAAAGGCGGGGCCATGATATAACGGTTTTTACCCCTCGCTATAAAAGCTTATGGGACAAAACACCGCAAAAATTTTCCGATCCGGAGAATATCAAAATAAAGCGTATGATTCCCATATTTAAATATGGGAATGCCGCTATTATTCCACAACTGTTTTTTAAATTGAAAAAATTTGAAGTGATCCATCTGCATTATCCTTTTTTTGGGGGAGCGGAAATAATTTTTTTATGGAAACTTTTTAATAAATTTTTTAGAAAAAAAACAGCTTTTAAATATCGCTTGGTTGTTACTTATCATATGGATGTGGTGGGTAGAGGTTTTTTGGGATGGTATTTTCGTTTTTATAATAAATTTATAACTCCGCATATTCTGCGTTTGGCTGATAAAATTACAGTTTCTTCAAAAGATTATATAAAAAATTCAAAAATATCCAATTTTTTTGAGAGCTATCCGGATAAATTTGTGGAAGTACCCAATGGTGTGGATATAGAAAATTTTAAGCCGCGTGAAAAAAGTGGCCGGCTTTTGGCCAAGCACGCACTCTTGCCGAGCGATAAGATAATACTTTTTGTG
>CAYZWC010000020.1:8840-11343 GCA_964482065.1 uncultured Gammaproteobacteria bacterium
TCGGCGAAGGAGACCTTAAAGAACATTATATAAATCTTTCCAAATCATTGGATTTGAGCGCCCGCATCATATTCACCGGATTTGCGGAAGATGAGGTTTTGCCTGATTATTACAATTTATGCGATTTGCTGGTTTTGCCGTCAATAGACCGGTCCGAAGCCTTTGGCGTGGTTCTTATAGAGGCTATGGCTTCAGGCAAGCCCGTGATTGCTTCGAATTTACCGGGAGTACGAGGTGTTATTGACAATGGAAAAACCGGATTTTTGGTAAATTTGAAAAATGAAGGAGATTTGGCAAGTAAAATAAAAAATATTTTGCAAAATAATGAATTAAGGAATAAAATGGGAGACGCTGGGAGAATTAGAGCGGAGGAGCTATATTCATGGAAGAAGATTGGACAGAAGTTGGATGAAATTATAATTGAATCATGAATTAAGAATCATGAATTATGAAAGTTTGTATAATTACGAATTTATTTGGAAAGTATTCCCGCGGCGGTGCGGAGCGCGTTGCCGAACAAACCGCAAAAGGTCTCGCGAATGCCGGCCACGAGGTTTTTGTGATTACCACAAATCCTTTTTACCGGGAGCAGCTTTTTAATGTGGCGAGAAAAAAACACGAGGGGAGGATGATTTACAGCTTTTATCCTCTGAATGTTTTTTGGTACGGCCATGATTATAAGCATAATTTTTTATGGCGGGCGGTTTGGCACGTTTTGGATATTTTTAATTTGCACTCGGCGTTAGTTATCAAGAAAATTTTAAAATCAGAAAATCCGGATATTGTCTTAACGCATAATTTAATGGGCATCGGATTTTTGACTCCGTGGGCTATAAAAAAATCTGGCATAAAAAATATACATACTCTTCATGATGTGCAGCTCGTAAATCCCTCCGGTTTAATTATATGGGGAGAAGAAGACAATTGGCTAAATAATAGTTTCTTATACAGTTGGTATACCAAACTCTGCCGCAAACTTTTCGGCTCGCCCTATGCTGTGATTTCTCCGAGTAAATGGCTTTTGAAATTTTATAATGCTTGCGGTTTTTTCCCGGGTTCAAAAAAACAGGTTCTGCCAAATCCGGTTAATTTAGAAAGTAGAGATTTGGAAAAACACGAGAAGGATAGTTTTAATATTTTGTATGTCGGCCAGATTGAGGACCACAAAGGCATACTCTGGGCAATTGATTTGTTTAAAGAAATAGAAAATCCGGATTTACGGTTTACGATTGTCGGCGGCGGATCGGTCATGAGCGAAGCGCAGTTTTTATCCGTGGACGACAATCGCATTAATTTCAAAGGACCAATACCGCATGAGGAAATAGGTGAAATTTATGCCGAAGCGGATCTGGTGGTAGTACCATCGTTTTGCTATGAAAATTCTCCGTCGGTAATCTATGAAGCCTATGCCCACGGAGTTCCGGTAGTAGCCTCGGATATTGGCGGAGTGGGGGAGCTCATAGAAGAAGGAAAGAACGGTTTTACTTTTGAAACCGGAAATGAAGAGCAATTTACCTCGCTTTTGGAGTACTGTTCTAAGCATGCCGAGAAAATGCGGGAGATGGGAGAATATGCCCGCGAAAATGTTAGGGAATATAATATAGAAAATTATATAGAAAAATTGGAGGATTTGTTTTAATCATGCCCTATAATCCGGATATTCATCATCGCCGATCTGTCAGATTGAAAGATTATGATTATAGCGGGCATGGTTTTTATTTTATTACAATTTGTACGCATGACCGGCGGCATTTGTTTGGAAAAATAATCGGTGAAGAAATGATGTTATCAACGTTAGGACAAATGGCGGTTAAATGTTGGTTGGAAACGCCCGCGCATTTTAAAAATATAATATTAGATGAATTTATCGTGATGCCGAATCATATTCACGGAATAATTTTCATAAATCGGTTTGACGATCATTGTAGGGGCGAGGCATGCCTCGCCCAAGACGATATTTCAGAACTAAATTCGCTCCCGGAGGCACCATCACTCCCGAATTTTACGAGGAAGAATTCGGAATTTTGTCCGACCCTCGGCTCACCGAAGAGCAAGGGGCGAAACTGGACGAATACGGTTTCCGCATTCTCTTCATTCCGGCCATCACTGAGGATGAGTATCCGGGGGGATTCATTACGCCGAACTGGAACATGTTTCTCAAGGATGCCGATGCAGAGCGCCGACCTCTGCCCGGACGGTTTGTGGCTGTGGAAACCATTGCCAAGCCGGATTGGGACGACCAAAAGGGTTGCCCCGACGACAAGCTCGGCAAGTCCATCGGTCTTAAAAAACGGTTCGGAGTAAGCGATGATGACCTCCGCAACAGCAATGGCCCTCACGCAAGAATCGCCACTCTGCTCGGTTTCCCCCGAGAAAGAGTGCGGTCGCCTTCCGTGGAGGAGTGGAATTTTGTTGGGAATATGTTCAACCACCTCCGCAAAAAGTATAACGAACCCCTGCCTGATTTGGGCAGCACTAACTCGTGGGAATGGTGCGAAAACAC
>CAYZWC010000021.1:0-4045 GCA_964482065.1 uncultured Gammaproteobacteria bacterium
AAAATAGAAACCTTCACTGTTCATGTTGAGCCTAAAAAACCAAAAAGGATTAATGGCTCTTGTCTTGGTTCTTGTTGTCTCTTCTGTGGCTATTATTTTAGCCATCAGCGCCAGTTTTTTGGGTTTGGGTGAATTGGAGATGGGATTTAACGAACGTCGTTCCACAGAAGCCCTGGCTTTTGGTGATGCCTGCCTTGACGAAGCGCTTTTGCGCCTAAAGCGGGACAATGCTTATTCCGGCGGAAGCTTGAGCATAGATGGAAATTCGTGTACAATAACAATAACGCCCTCCGGTGATTTGAGGACTATTGGTATAGAATCAAATGTTGGAGAATTTACTAAAAATCTGGAAGCCGAAGCTGATGTTTCGGCAAGTTATATTATTTTAAATTATTATAAAGAAATACCGTAGTATTTAAACTTTAAAACATAAAAACACAAGAACCTTAAAACAAATTTTATTTATAAATTATTGAATGGTTAAATTGTTGTTAATTTAATTTATGTTTTTAAACCATAGGACGATTGGTCTTGATATTTCCGATGATGCTGTTTATGTAATAAAGCTCAAAGGAAAAAATAAAGGATCAATAAAAATTGAAAGCTTAAATAGGCGCTCTCTAAAAAAGGGTATTGTTGAAGATGGTCGGATAAAAAATAAAGAGGCCTTAGCCGAAGCTATAAAGGAAGTTTTACACAGCGCCAAGCCCAAAAAAATAAAAGGCAGGGAAGTTATTTGTTGTCTTCCGGAGTCAAAAATATTTACTTATGTTTTTTCTTTCCCCAAAGAACTTGATAAAAAGCAGATTAAAACCGCCTTGGAAAACGAAAGAAAAGAAGTTATCCCTTTGGAACCGGAAGAATCTTATGATGATTTTAATGTTGTTTATGAAGGAGAAGATATGAAAGATGTTTTTTTTGCCGCTACTGAAAAAGAATTGGTTAATGATTATATTGAAGTTTTGGGAGGTCTTAATCTAAATATAAAAGCTTTTGATATGGAGTCCGCCGGTTTGGCCAGGGCGCTTATCAAAGACCCACAGTCGGAGGAAGCCTCATTGATACTTGATATAGGCGGCCGGACTTCCATTATGAGTATTTTTGATAAAAATGGCATTCAGATGACTTATAATATGGATATTGCCGGAGACAGTATCACCCGAGATATAACTTCCAAATTAAAAATTAGTGAAGAAAAAGCTGAAGAAAGGAAGAAAAAAGAAGGTTTGGGAGAAAAAGCTCCGCAAAATCTAAAAAAGGCCATACAGGGTTCGCTTAGGCCTGTTTTTAAGGAGGCGCAAAAAACTATAACTTATTATGAACATAAAAATAACAGAAAGGTAAAAGATGTAATTCTTTGCGGTGGAACCAGCAAAATGACCGGATTTATAAAATTTGCCACTTCGGAATTGGACAAAGAAAAAAATGTTGTTATGGGTGACCCCTTGTTATATTTGGATAAAAATTCTTTGCCGATAGGAAAATCCTCGGTTATTGATTATTCTACTGTTATCGGTCTGGCCTTGCGTCCGTTTTTCGGAAATAAAAATTTAGGAGTTAATTTTTTGCCTAAAAAGAAATTTATTGATAAAATTAAGAATATATTTACTATGCCTAAAAAGAAAACAAAAAAAACAGATAAAGAGCAGTCCGCTCCCAAGTCCGACAAAAGCCCAAAAGATAAAAAAGTTAAAGATGAAAAAACCTCTGAGGGCAAAGTAACAGCGACTAAAACCCCAAAGGATAAAAAAACGGACGGAGAAAGTTTTTTTAATCGCTACAAAGCGACAATTTTGGCCATTATTGCCATTGTTGCTATTTTAGCGGCGGCTATTGTTATTTATTTTACTTTAATTGATAGTAATTTTTATGAAAAAGCACCGGAGCAAAATACTTCGGAATCAGTAGTTACCACAGAACCGGTAGATTTGGATTTTGAAATTACCGTGCAAAAGATTTCAGATGAAGAGCTTCCCGCAGGTGTAATCCCCGGATTTTTATTCTCTGAGATTTACGAAGAATCCGGCACTTTCCGACCCGAGACTACCGAAGAAGTTCCGGGCACGGCCACAGGAACGGTTATTTTGGTAAATGAATCATCACAAAGGCAGAGCTTGGTGGCTACCACCAGATTATTATCGGAAGAAGGGGTTTTATTTCGCCTCTCTGATGCGGTAAATATTCCGGCCGGAGAAGAGCTTGAGGCGGAAGTTTACGCCGATGAAGAGGGTGAGGAAGGAAATATAGGACCAACAACCTTTACCATACCCGGGTTGTCCGAATCAATGCGGGAGGTGATATACGCGCGAAGCGAAGAGTCAATGAGTGGAGGCATAAAAGAAGTTGGTATTTTAAATCTTGAGGATCTTGAGGAAGCGCTCCAAAGTTTAATGCTCAAAGCCAAAGAATCGGCTTTAGAAGATATAGAATCAGGTGAGGATTTTGTGGGTCATATTATTATTCCGGAGCTTATTCGCGCCGATATTTCAGACAGCGAAGTGGATGGTGAAGTGGGAGAACAAGTTGATGAATTTGAAGTGACCGCCACTATTGAGATTCAAGCTTTGCTTTTTCCGGAAGGACCCGTCGTGGAAGCGGCTCGTCAAGAGATAGAGAGTGAGTATGGAGAAGAATCAGGAGCTTATATTGTTGAATCTTACGATTATAGTGTGGAAGAATTTGATTCATTTGATGAAGCGGTGGATATATCCGTTTCCGCTGACTTGTCCCGAGTTGAGTAATTGATTTTTACTTTAATTTTTTGTATAATAAAAAATGAGAAATCGAATTAAAAATGTTAAAGGTTTTACTTTAGTCGAGCTTTTGGTGGTTATTGCCATTATTGTAATTCTTTTTTCCGTTATTTTGGTAGCGGTTGATCCGGCTAAGCGTTTGAGCCAATCGCGCGACGCGGTTAGGCGGCAAGATGTAAGGACGATTTTGAGCGCGGTTATGCAGTATGTTGTTGACAATAATGGAAGTTACCCTTCAGGTATAGATAGTACTGCCGGAACGGTTCAAATTTTGGGAACCGGAGGAGCAGGAGGGTGTTCCGGAGATATTGGGGCTAATTGTTTGGACGCCGGCACTGTTGATGATTGCTTAGATTTAAGTGGTGATTTGGTAGATGAATATTTAGCGGAAATTCCCGCCGATCCCAATGTGGGAAGCGCGGCCAATACTTATTATTCCATAAATAAGACAGCTAACGGTAGAATTGAAATTACCGCCTGCGATCCGGAAATCGCCGCGGAAATAAAAGCGCAAAGATAAATAATAAAAAATATCTATGAAAAACAATAAAGGTTTTACTTTAGTCGAGCTTTTGGTGGTTATTGCCATCATTGTAATTCTTTTTGCCGTTATCTTGGTAGCGGTTGATCCGGCCAAAAGAATCGGCCAAGCTCAAGACGCGGTAAGGAGACAAGATGTCCGTGATATTATGGAAGCTATCCAGGAATATATAGTTGATAATGACGGCAGTTTTCCTTCGGGAATCACCGCTGACAGCAATTACTACGAATTAGGAACTTGCGCTTCAGGAGCTTCCTGCACGGCCCAAACAGTTGAAGATGCTTGTGTTGATTTAAGCGGCGCTTTGGTTGATACGTATTTAGCGGAAATTCCCGCCGATCCTTCGACCGGAACTTCCGCTCAAACAGATTATTATATTTACCGAGCTACGGGGAGTAATAGACTTACCATAGGGGCTTGCGAGACGTACACAGGAACCATTCAAGTTAAAAGATAGTATTTTCAAAGGAATTATATATAATTAAAATATTATTATAATATGAAACCAAAAAGTATACTGTTACCGGCGGTTTCAGCGGGAATTGGCGGATTTAGTGGAGCTTTGATGGGAGGAATAATGAATTGGCATTGGGCGTTTACCGGTTTGTTGACTGCCGTTATAACTTTCATTTTGTATCTTATCTTATACTGTATCAAATAAGTAGTATTATTCGCCTGTTCCGTTCTTAATTGCATTTATATTAAAAAAATCCCACTCTGCATTTTCTCAGGGCGGGATTTTTTGATTTAT
>CAYZWC010000021.1:4055-11269 GCA_964482065.1 uncultured Gammaproteobacteria bacterium
ACCTTGTCCCGGGTTACCCATTTATAGTAAAATAAAAAAATCCACCGCTTGATTTCTCAAAATTTTTCGGTTTTACGACGCTACTTGTCCACATTTCTATTTTACTACATATTGTGGTAAAATATATTACGCGAGCCCAAGATATTGTAATGATATAAAAGATGTATTTTAAAGCTCCGAGAGAGTTATAAAAGTTAGATAAGCTTGCCGCAAAGCCTGTCTAACTTTTATAACCCTTAACTTCATATATATGAAAAAAGAAGAGCTTCTAAAAAAAATTCAACCCGATTTATCGGAAAATTCTTTGCAAGTGGTGAAAAAGCGATATTTACAGACCGATCTCGACGGCAACCCCACCGAGACCCCGGCGGAGATGTTTTATCGCGTAGCCGAATACATGGCTCAGGCGGAAGATTTTTATTCCGACAATCCTGATAAAGAAGTGGTTATTGAAGATTTTTATACGATGATGGCCGAACTTCGTTATTTGCCCGGAGGCAGAGTTCTTTTTGCCGCGCACAAAGATACTTTCAATCAGCTACATTCCTGTTATGTGCTGCCGGTGGATGATTCCATGAATTCCATATTTAGCACTTTAAAAGAAGCTTCCATTATTCATCAATATAATGGCGGTACCGGGTTTAATTTTTCCCAAATACGCCCCAAAGGAGATAAAGTAAAAAATATTCCCGGAGTAGCCTTTGGTCCGATTAAAGTAATAGAAATTTTTTCGGATACTTTGGGCAAGATTCTGCAGGGCGGAAAAAGAAGCGGAGCCAATATGGGTATAATAGATGTCTCGCATCCCGATATATATGAGTTTATCCATATGAAGGATTCGGGAGCAAAAATATTTAATTTTAATATTTCCGTAGGCGTTACCGATGAATTTATGAAAGCTGTGGAAGAAGACGGCGACCACCACCTTATAAACCCGCGCAACGGTGAAGTTGTAAAAACGGTAAAAGCCCGTGAGCTTTTTGATGAAATTTGCGAAAATGCTTGGCGTTGCGCCGATCCGGGAATGATTTTTTTGGATGCTTTGGAGCGACGCAATCCTACACCGGAATTGGACAAGCAAAATGCCACCAATCCCTGTGGCGAACAACCGCTTTTGCCTTATGAATCCTGTAATATTGGTTCTATTGTTTTGCCGCAGCATGTAAAAGATGGGCAAGTTGATTGGGAGACATTGCGAAAAACCGTGCGTACGGCCGTGCATATGATGGATAATAATATTGATGTAAATAATTATCCTTTGAAAAAAATAGAAGAACGGGTACGTTTTGGCAATCGCAGAATCGGTCTTGGAATACTCGGATTCGGTCAAATGCTTTATCATTTGGGAATTCCTTATAATTCCGAGGAAGCGGTAAATCTTTGCGGAGAAGTCATGAATTTTATAAACGAAGAAGGTTGGAAAAAATCAGAAGAATTGGCTGAAGCCAGGGGTGTTTTTCCTAATTGGGAAATAAGCCGTTTTTCCGGCGAAGGTAGAAAGGTGAGGAATGCCACCATTACCACCATTGCTCCCACGGGAACTATAAGTATGGTGGCCAATTCTTCCGGTGGAATAGAGCCGGTCTTTTCCCTGGTAACCATAAGGCGTTCTTTTTTTGAAGATAGCAGCGATCGGACTTCGGCCGGTAAGACCATGACTTGGGTAGATCCTTTTTTTGAGAAAGAATTGAAAAAGCGCGGACTTTATTCCAGGGAGTTGTTGGAAAAAATTTCCGAAGAAGGAAGTTTGCAGAATATAGAGGAAATTCCCGAAGATTTGAAGAAAATTTTTGTTACCACTCATGATATTACTTATGATTGGCACGTAAAAATGCAAGCCGCGGCCCAGGTTTATACCGATAATGCCGTATCCAAAACAATTAATATGCGTCGTACTTCCACTGTCGAAAATGTGAAAGACGCTTATATTAAAGCTTGGAAAGGTGGATGTTTGGGAATTACCATTTACCGTGACGGCAGTAAGGAAATGCAGGTTTTAAACACTTCCAAAACAGCTAAGCGAGAAGTTACCGAAGACCATGAGCGCTGGGGAGGGAGCGGGAACGGCCCCAATAAAGTTTATACCAAAGAAAACACTCCTACGGGAACCGCCATTTTTCCCAATGCCACTTATACGGCTTTGCCTTTTTCGGAAAACGCCAAAACCCTTCTAAACAGGACTTATGCTCATACCAAATCCGACGGTAGCAAAGAATCTCCCGAGGAAATTTTCAGCCGCGTGGCCCAAACTTTAGCGGAAGTGGAACATAAATATAATAAGACGCCGGAATTTATAAGTGGTCTTAAAAAACAATATTATGAAATAATGATAAACCGGGAATTTACTCCTGCGGGGCGGACCATTACCAATGCCGGTACCCCCATGGAGACGGTGGCCAATTGCATTGTTTTGCCTATTGACGATAGTATGGACAGTATTTTTAAAACTCTAAAAGATGCCGCTTTACTGCAAAAGCAGGGAGCGGGAATTGGTTTTAGTTTTTCACGCATCAGGCCCAAAGGAAGCTCTATTTCCAAAAAGCCTTTGGGAGAAGCGACCGGTCCGGTTTCTTTCCTGCGTCTCTACAATGCGGCTTTTAGTGTCGTTTGGGAAGCGGATAAGCGCCAAGGAGCCTACATGGCCATACTTCGCGTTGATCATCCCGATATAGAGGAATTTATCGCCGCTAAGACGGAAGAGAATGAAATAAATAAATTCAATATTTCCGTGGGTATTACCGATAAATTCATGGAGGCGGTGGAAAATGATGAGGATTTTGAGTTGATAAATCCCAAGACGGGAGAAGCGGAGAAAAAAATAAATGCCAAAAAATTATTTGATAAAATTATACACCACGCTTGGCTCAACGGAGAGCCGGGGTTGGCTTTTCTTGATGAAGTTAACCGCACCAATCCCGTACCGGGTCTCGGCGAGATTGAATCTTCAAACCCTTGCGGCGAACAATTTTTGCATCCTTATGATGTTTGCAATTTGGGGTCTATTAATCTGGAGGCTTTTGTAAAAAATGGCAATGTGGATTATGGCCGACTGCGCGAAGTTACCAAGACAGCGGTTAGGCTGCTTGACAATGTGGTGGATGATTCCGCATTCATGGTTCCCGAAGTTAATGATGTTTCCAAGGGCAACCGCCGGGTGGGGCTCGGAGTAATGGGTTTTTCCTATATGCTCTATCAGCTCGGAATAAAATACGGATCGCCGGAATCTTTGGAGTTGGCCGAAAAGGTGATGCAAACTATAAAAAACGAAGCGCATAAAACTTCCGCGGAGCTGGCGGAAGAAAAAGGACTGTTCCCTAATTATCATTTAAGTATTTATCCCGATCAGGGGGTGCCCATGAGAAATGCCGCTCTTACCACTGTGGCACCAACCGGAAAAATTTCCATGATTTTTGATACCAGTTCGGGAATAGAGCCGGAATTTGCTTTAGTTTATTCCAAACAGGACGCTCAAGGAAACAAATATTTTTATACCAATAAATATCTTGAGCGGGCGCTCAAAGAACGTAATTTATACAATGACGAGATAATGAAAAAAATCGCGGAAAAAGGATCTCTGCAAGACATAG
Source organism: uncultured Gammaproteobacteria bacterium (assembly GCA_964482065.1). Classification (GTDB taxonomy): domain Bacteria; phylum Patescibacteriota; class Patescibacteriia; order JAQUQO01; family JAQUQO01; genus CAYZWC01. The sequence goes on from CAYZWC010000021.1 coordinate 7,643, forward strand.
ATGAAATTCCCAGTGAATTGAAAGAAGTATTTGTTGTTTCGGGTGACATTAAAGCGGAAAATCATATCAGAATGCAGGCGGCTTTTCAAAAATATGTTGATAATTCTATTTCCAAGACTATTAATTTCCCCAATTCCGCCACCGAAGATGACGTGCGCCAAGGATATTTTTTGGCTTGGAAGCTCAAGTGCAAGGGTTGTACCGTTTATCGTGACGGCAGCCGTACTATGCAAGTTTTGAATATAGGAAAAGAAGAAAAGAAATCCGCCGATTCCTCCTCTTCGGCGGACAGGTCGGCGGACAAGGGGACAGAGAACCCCGGGCAATGCGTGCATTTGCCGGAGCCGCGGCCCAGACCGGAGAATGTTCGCGGAACCACTTATAAAGTGGGAACAGGATATGGAACTTTGTTTGTTACCATAAATGACGATGAAGACGGTTATCCTTTTGAGGTTTTTGCCACTATCGGGAAAACCGGCGGAGTTTTTGCCGCCAAGTCGGAAGCTATTTGCCGTTTGATTTCTTTGGCTTTGCGCTGCCGTATAGACACCCAAGTTATTATTGATCAGCTCAAAGGAATTCGGGGGCCAATGCCGCATTGGCACAAAGGGAAAATGGTCCTATCCATACCCGACGCCATATCGCAGGTCCTACAAGATCATGTTACCAACGCTCAGCAGCATTTGGACTTAAAATACAGTCAGCCGAAAGCGGTGGAAAAGGAAGAAGCGGTGGAGATGATTTCGGAAAATCGCGCTCAGCTCAATCAAGGCGATATTTTAGCGGAAGCTAAAGAGGAAATTTCCAGCGTGGCGGTCGTAAAATCGGATTCCAAAGCCGAGGAAAAAAGTGACAGCCAATGGCAAAATGTTGATTCCAAAGCCAGTTTGGCTGATTTGGGAATTTCTCCGGAATGCCCGGATTGCGGAGGGCTTTTGGAACTTTCCGAAGGATGTGTGCTTTGCCGCGGCTGCGGATATTCCAAGTGTGGGTAAAAATTATCAATTAAAAATTTGCAATTCACAATGGAGAAAGGAATGATCCAAGTTTATACCGGCGAGGGAAAGGGGAAAACTACGGCAGCTCTGGGTTTGGCTATACGCGCTTTTGGCGCCGGTAAAAAGGTTGCCATAGTTTATTTTGACAAAGGTGGAGAACATTATAGTGAGAGAGAGGTTTTAGACAAACTTGGTATTGTTTACTACGCCACGGGACTTGATAGAATTAATCACGAAACGGGTGAATTTCGTTTTGGTGTGACCGAAGAAGATAAAAATCAAGCTATAGAAGGACTGGCGATTGCCCAAAAATTATTAACACAATGCGATTTATTGATTCTTGACGAGATAAATTCCACGGTAGCGCTTGGCATGCTGCCGCGGGGAAAAATTTTAGAGTTAATTAAAAATAAGCCGGAGAATTTAGAATTAGTTCTCACCGGCAGGAATTGCCCGGAAGACATTAAAAAACGCGCGGATTTGATCACTGAGATGTCTTTGGTGAAGCATTATTATTATGACGGGTTTAAAGCGAGGAAGGGGATAGAGTTTTGAATTTTGGAAAAACTATATTTTCTTGACTTTTGAGAATACTATTAGTATAATTATTTAATTGACAAACAGATATTGGCGAGGCAATCGGGTGATTCCAATTTATCGGAAAAATCCCGGGCAGTGCCGCTACTGTAATCCGCCGAAGAGGCGGAGAGCCAGAAAACTCGCCTATGTTTTATAAAAATGTTCCCGAGGAGGAACGAATGATTGGCGCCTTGCCGGCTGTTTTTGGCAAGCGTGAGATCCTTCCTTGCTGCTTTGGAAGGATTTTTTAATGCTCTTTTTAGGAGAAAAAAAGCGATGAATAGAAGAGATTTGTTGAGGTTTTGCGCCCTCGTTCCTTTTGCGGGCTTTTTTGGCAAATTACTCGGAGGCTGTGGAGAGGAAGATGATGGGTTTGTCCCCATGCTGTCTTTTACCGCTTCACAAGAAGAAAGCGTTCTTTATGCCACTGAACGTTCGCTTGGAAAAGGAACGGTGGATTTTCGTAATTATCGGAAAGAAGGCGTATCCATTGATGACCCGAACGGCGTTTTTGTGGGTATGCTACTTCTGCCCGGCGCCGGATGGGTTGGCGGCAAATGGATTTTTACAAAGAACGGCAAGAAACAGCTCGGTAAAGAAGTGCATGCCGGCAAAATCATAGTCAAACCGGGCGACGAAATTGTTTGGCTAAATCGCTACTAACATTTTGGCGGCTCCTCTTTAGAGGAAATGAATCCCGCAACGCATCGTTATCTTGCGTTTAGGGGAGCCGCTTCTTTATTCTAAATAATTGTTTATATAAATTTTAAGCACTAAATTAAATTCTAAAAAAATCTAAATTTAAAATCCAAATTTTATAGTATTTGTATGTTTGTAAATTATTTGTAATTCGTATTTTTATGAAAAACAATTTTAAATTTTTATTTTTAGCCATTATATTTTTTGTTGCCGGATTTTTTTTGGGGCAGAGCATGGTCCCGCAAAATACGGAAACGATTGTTTTTGACCAAGAAGAGAATGAAGGAATTTCCGAAGTAAGTATGATGATTGACAATAATACTTCCAATTTGCTTATTTATGAAAATGTGGAAATTTCCGAGGGTGATACGGTTTTTGATGTTTTGCAAAAATTATCAGAAGAAAATGATTTTACACTTGACTTTGATCCGCCGGGAGAATGGGGAATTTTTATTAAGCAAATCGCCAGCAAGAAAAACGGCGAGGATAATAAATACTGGCAGTATTTTGTGAATAATGAACAGCCTGGTGTAGCCGCCAACCGATATGAGCTCAAAGGTGGGGAAGTGATTATGTTTAAATTTGCTCCGTCCAAGTTTTAATATATATTAACAATTTAGCCATTTAACAATTTAACAATAATTTAAACAAGAAAATTGTTAAATTGTTGCATTGTTAAATTTCTTATTATTTAATTTATTTATGAAAAATACAAAACAAAACTTACTTATCGCAGCATTATTAATTCTTTTTGGCGTGGCTATGCGTTTTATAGATCATCCGGTTAATTTCGCGCCGATAGCGGCCATCGCGCTTTTTTCAGCTGTATATTTACCAAAAAAGATTGCTTTGTTTGTTCCGATAATTGCCATGCTTTTGTCCGATTTGTTTTTGGGTTTTTATGAATGGCAGGTAATGTTTGCGGTCTACGGAAGTTTTCTCATTGCCGGCGCGTTTGGATTCTATATCAGAAAGAATAAAAAAATCGGCACAGTTATTGCCGGTTCTCTCTTTGCTTCTATTATATTTTTTGTTTTAACCAATCTCGCGATTTGGCTTTTTTCCGGATACTACGAGCATACCATGACTGGACTTCTGTATTGCTATACTTTGGCGGTGCCGTTTTTCCGCAACACCATGCTCGGCGACCTATTTTTCGTCGGAGTGTTGTTTGGGAGTTATGAATTTGTGTGTTTGGCGGTTAAGAATAAATTTCGGGAAAAGGTTCTAAGGACCTCTTAAAGGACCTTAGAACCTTAGTAAAGAATCGGCTCTAAATTGAGCCGATTTTTTAGTCCTGTCGTAGCCATATGATAATGTCATAGTACAGCCATTTAGAAATGTCATACTT
>CAYZWC010000022.1:0-8178 GCA_964482065.1 uncultured Gammaproteobacteria bacterium
AATTCCGGAATTTGTGTGGTTGAAAGTGTACGAGTTTCCGATTCTACAGGAGAAAATTTTCATGTTTTCCGCCGCGCTGAAGTTGTAGAAAAATTTACCGCGGCGGCTATAAGTTCGGACGGACAACTCTTGCAGCCGATAGAAAATTTATATGCTTGGTCCTGGAAATGGAATTCTCAAAATGAAGATTTGGCGTCCATACCTTCGGAAGAAAGATTTTGTCGTGATAGCGGCGATTCCTGCGTTCAGGATGACGATTGCGAGGGAAGCTATTGCACTTCCGCTATTTCACAGGATATTGCGTCACAAAACCAAAATGGTGAGACCAATATTACAGCTACCGCCAAGATAGAAACAGATTTTATTTCCGAAATTAGCGAATTGGGACGCGAGACAACCGGTTCAGCGGCTATTTCCAATATTTTATGTGTAAATTTATGGAATGAAATAAATCAAGATACCTATCTTTGGGATTTTGATGCTCCCGGAACAGAATACAAAAACAGAACCAATATAGCTTTATGGTATTGTTGGGATTTTGGTCAGGAGCAGATTTTACCGGATTTGACCGCGGTTAGGATTTATAATTCTCCCGATGCTTTTAGGGAAGCGCTTTTGGTTGATGAGGATACCGGAGAGGCTATAGGATTTAAAGTTTTATTCAATCAAGAACATTTATCTCTTGGAGATTGGTATCAAAAAATGGAATTCGAGGGTCAGCCGCAATTCCGAGAATCGGTTTATGGGTATCCCGCTATAGTGGATGGTAATACGACTTATATAATGTTTGGTAATGATGTATGCTCGGGAAAGAGAAGGAATTGCCTTTATACCAACGTGCTCGCTGTTTCTTATAGCGAAGGTTCCGGAGAACAAATGCAAAATATTTATAATCAAATTTTAGAAAATATAAAATTCAATACTAATATACAAGATTCAGAGCATAAAGAAATGTTAAGGCGGGATGTCAGGCGCTGGGCCGATTTGACCGATATTGTCGGATCGCTCCAAGCATATAATGACATTTTCGGTTATTATCCGGAGCTTCAAGCGGGTACTTTTATAAAAGGACTTTCGGTAAGTGCTTGGCCTTCTTGGGGAGCGGCCTTGGGAGCTGATCTTGGTATGACTATGCCCGTAGATCCGCTTAATGATTTTGCCGAGGATTGCGGTGATGTCGGTTTTCAAGAAAATACTTGCTGGTCCAGTACCGGTTTTTGTCCGGATGGAGAAACCGTTTGTATAACCAGTGACGATTGTGAAGGCACCGTTTGTCAGAATAGGGGATTTTATTGCCCCAGAGGCTCAAATGTTTATTGGTATAATTTGCGCGGAGGAAACAGTTATAATTTGGGCGCTAATTTTGAATACCACAAAAATGTTTTATATGGCGAAGAAGCGGAAGTTGCTTGGTCCGATTCCATGAGTATTCTAACAGATTTGGATAGTCTTTGTTCCGATAATACTCTTCAAGGGATATGCGGAGATGGTTTTATAGATGTTAATGAAGAATGCGATGGCGATGGAGAACGTTTTAAAACAACAAGACAAATAAATGGAGTTTGGCGTCAAGTTTACGAGCGTTATACTTGCAGTAATAGTTGTGAGATAGAGAGTGTGGAAGAATTTGTAGTGGGCGGCTGCGGCGATGGTATAGTCCAAAACGGCGAGTTTTGTGATGATGGGGAGCAAAATGGAATATATGGATATTGCGCGGAAGATTGCCGTAGTTTATCTGATTATTGCGGTGATGGAACAAAACAACCCGCTTATGAAATTTGCGATAAAGGCGGTGAAACCGTTTATGGTTTGAATATTTTTGATTCTTGCCGTTGGGATTGTCGGGATTATGGTCCTTATTGCGGAGATGGCGCTATTCAATATGGAGAAGGCGAAGAATGCGAGCCCGGACAGAGCGAACGATTTATTGATGGATGTAATACGGAAGGAGGATATCAGCAATACAAAATAAGAACCTGCGGTAATGATTGTCGTTGGCGGATTACCCAAGATGAGTGCACAACTTTTGGTCGTTGTGGAAATGGTATTGTAGAGAGTGAAGCCGGTGAAGAATGCGACGATGGCTTTAATGATAACGATAACAATGGCAATGGCATTCCCGATGGAGATGAAGATCGTTGCAACAATGAATGCAAGTTGACGGTTTGCGGGGACGGCATTGTTCAAAAACCAAACGGCCTTAATGAAAGAACCGAATCTTGCGATTTGGGCGATCAAAACGGAGAACCTTGTACGGCTGGATACGGTTCCACAGCCAGTAGTTGCACTTATTGTAGTAATAATTGTGAAAATGTAAGAGTAAGTGCTAGATTTTGCGGCGATGGAATTGTTGATACCAATGTTTCGAGTGAGACAATTTGTGAAATAGATAATCCTGAGTTATGTTTGTTTGACCAAAATTATTTAAATAATTTACCAAACTTGCCCGATAAAGATGTTTTTGAAGATGGAGAAAGCGATTTGGGGAGCGCTTGTCTTGAAGATAGTGATTGTGGCCCTTCGAATGTTTATACTTGTGAACAAGAAGAACCAGGCACTATCGGATATTGTGCGTTGTATAATCCGGCGGCTGCCTTTCAATGCGGTCGGCCGGAAACAGGTCAAAATAATAATGGAAAAGTAGTATTTTCTCTTTTGACTTCAAACGATGAGTTGTGCCCGCCATGGGATACTAATTCAGAGTGTGGAGCAGATACGGTTCCTAATTCCGGCGAAGGACTTTTTACCCCCTCGGGCACAGGTGATTATTGCATTACCAAGTATTTTGGTATGAGTAAAAGTGAATATTCCATAAATTACATAGAGGATTTAACCAAAGAGCAATCCGTTGGATGTACTGGGATTTGCCGCGGAGGTATAAAAGCGGACTCTGATTGTTTACTTGATAAACAATGTCCCAATAGCGAAATTTGTGATACTGACGAAGTTATAACAGAGGGCTGCAATGTTGGTGATATAATCTTGCCTTCTTTATTATCTAAAATTGAAACACCCATAGGTCAGAGAGATAGATTTTGCGCTAATGATTGTCAAAGTTTTGATTATACTGACTGCGAATGCAATAACACTTGTTCGCCGGGAGAATACCGCTGTTCCGCTCGCGGCGGCTATTATTATTCAAATAATTGCTATACGGTTAACGGTTGTTATGTTTGGGAAAAAACAAGAGAAGGGGAACTTTGTGGAAGCGGAGCGGACAGCTGCAATCCGACAACCGGTCGTTGCGTCCCCAATGGTGAATTTTTATCAATTTGCGATTCTACGGCGGATTGTGATTCGGGTTTAGTCTGTAGCAATGGCCGTTGTCGCCGCGAAATAGGATCTTCTTGCGATGCTGACAGTGAATGCGCCAGCAATGAATGTGAGAATAATGTTTGTGTGGGGTTGTGTGTTCGGGAGACTTGTAGTTCGCTGGGATATGAATGCGGCACGGTTTCTGATGGCTGTGGTGGTACGATTAGTTGCGGAGGTTGTCCCACAAATGAAGAGTGTGTTAGCGGGCGGTGTATTGCTGGATGTGTGCCGGATTGTTCCGGAAAAGAATGCGGCTCTGACGGTTGTGGTGGAACATGCGGCACTTGTCCTTCCGGAGAGATTTGCAATACCGATACCGGAGTTTGCGCCGACGAGTGTCAGCCCGATACTTCTTGCGGACCGAATGAATGCGGCACGGTTTCTGATGGCTGTGGTGGTACGATTAGTTGCGGAGGTTGTCCTTCCGGAGAGATTTGCAACGATCAAAATATCTGTGAATCCGAGCCGGGATGCCGTACAGACGCCGATTGTTCTACCGCCCAAATGTGCACTATCGCCCGTTGTATTGACGGAGTTTGTGAGACCGAACAAGCTCCCCAATATTCAGATGCTAATTGTCCGGATAATAAGACTTGCGATAACGAGGGAAATTGTGTTTGTAATGCCGGCGAAGGTGGCGCTGTTTGCGAGCCCGGTGATTTTAGCAAGATTTCCGGCTTAGCTTGCTCTGAGACTATTACATACGGATTTAGCCTACCCCCTTGGCCTCCGCCAAGCTTTGAATTGGAAGGAGGGCGCAGCTGCAATGCCGCCAATTGCGACTGGAATGAAAATACTTGTGTTTATAAATATTGCCGTATGACAGGAGCTGCTTATAAATATGATTTGGCAGAGCCGTGTTCAGAAGATAGTAATTGCGGTTCTGGCAGTACTTGCGAACCCATACCTCACGGTAATAATTGTTATTATCCAAATGAGGATTGGATAGCAACTTATCCTCATGGTACGAGATGTTATACAAATGAAGACTGTCAAGCCGCTGATGTAGGATCCGGATACTGTGTAACTATTCCATAAATATGACCAATCAAACAAAAATCATTTTAATTATAGCCATAGTGGTTTTATTGGCCGCTTTGGCTTTGGCGGTTTATTTCTTCGTGATTAACAGCGCTCCCGATGAATCTCTAAATATTAATAACGGTCAAGAAATAATTCCCCGTGAAGAAGAAATTACCGATCCTTGCGCCGGAGAGCAAAATAAAGAAGATTGTTATTGGCAAAAAGCTTTGGCGGAATCAAATATTGATTTATGTGATTATTTGGAATCCCCCAATTCTTGCCCGGATATAGTTTGGGGGAAAATAGCCAGACAAGAGATGGATGCTTCCCGTTGTACCAATATTTCCAATGAAGCGGGAATTCAAGAATGTTATTTGGCTGTTTTGGGAAAACAATTTGTAAGAAATAAATATGATGAATCTTTGTGTGATAATTTTCAGGGAAATTTGCAATTTTTCTGCGAGGAGATGGTTTTCGTTAATAATGCCGGCAATATAGAAGATTGCGATAATATTGATAATGATTACTTAAAAGATAGATGCCTTGCTTATTTTGATAATTCTTTTGATTTTGTGTCAGATTCTGACAACGATCGCCTTGCTGATTATAAAGAGAGCCTTTTGGGGACCGATCCGAGAAATTCGGATACCGATAGAGATGGATATTCGGACGGCGAGGAGGTAGCTAATGGCTACAATCCTTTGGGTGAAGGTGAATTATTTTTCGCCTTTTAGTTTTTTTGAGTTATAATAAATATAAATAATAAATAATTTTTAGAATTATGTTTGACAATCCTAACAACCCAAACAAACAAAAAGAACCCGAAGATATATTGGAGGGAGTTGACAAAGCTCCGCAAGCACCATCCGAGAGACCGGCTTCGGGAAATCCCGCTGCCGGTTCACCCCCGGCTAATTTACCCGGTGCCGGACCCACTGAACCCGCTCCTCCAAAGCCTCCTGCCGGAGAAGGTAAGCCGGCTCCCACTCCGCCGGAACCGCCTTTGTCTTCGGTTAGTGGATCTGCCGGCAGTGCCGGTTGGATTAAATTTGTAATTATAGGCATCGGCGTTCTTGTGGTTGTGGGCATCGGCGTTGGTATTTGGTACTGGGTCGTGACTTCAGGAGAAGAAGCTCCGGAAGCCGATGTAAACCAAGCGGAAACCAACACTAATGCCAATATGCCGGCTCCGCAGATTAATACTAATCTAAATGCCAATGTCAATACCAACACCAACACCAATGCTAACGCTAATACCCCAGTTATTCCCGGAACAGTTAGCGAAGAAGAAATAAACTTGCCGGATGAAACCGAAGAAATAACAGATTCGGACCAAGATGGGCTGTCTGATGAAGAAGAGGCCGAATTGCGCACCAATCCCAATAGAGTAGATACTGACAACGATGATTTAACAGATCGAGAAGAGGTTAGGGTATATCGCACCGATCCGCGTAATCCCGATTCTGATTTGGATGGTTATTTGGATGGAGAAGAAGTGCAGAACGGATTTAATCCTTTGGGTCCGGGAAGATTATACCAAGTTCCTAATCAATAAAATTAGAATATGTTTGGAAAATCCAAAGAAAAAAATACTGAGAAACAAAAAAATACTGATCAAGAAGCCAAAAACATGGCTAAGTTATCAGTTTCCGATATACGTGTAATGCCTGAAAAGTATCGCGGAGCTAAAGAAGTCTCATCTCGGAGCACAGGAAAAAAACAATGGATTATAATTATCAGTTTAATCGTGGTTTTGGTTGTGCTTGTTTCCGGCGCAATAGTATTTTTTACTTCAAATTTGGAAGATACTCAAACAGAGATGGCGGGTAACGTAAATTTGAATGCCAATGTTCCCGTAAATACCAATGTTAATTCAAATGTTAATGCCAATGTTCCCGCTGAGGAGGAGGAAGAGACAGTTAACGCCAATGTTCCTGTCGAAGAAGAGGAAGTCGAGCCCGAAGAAGAGGAAGTGGAAATTCCCGCTGTTATACCCCCCAGTTCAGATTTGGATAATGACGGATTAACCGATACCGAAGAAGCGCTTTTTAATACTGACATAAATAACGAAGATACTGACGGCGATAATTATAATGATGGCTTGGAAGTCCGCAATTTGTATAATCCGGCAGGCACCGCTCCCATCAGGATTGCAGAATCGGGATTGGTAGAAACATACAATAATATGGAATTTGGTTATAGTATTATCTATCCTGCGGATTGGATAAGACGCTCTATTGATAATACTTCTCGAGAAGTTATATTTAGCTCGGCTACGGGTGAATTTGTACAGGTTATAATAGAAGAAAATCCTTCCCGGCTTACGGCTTTGGGTTGGTATATGCAAGAATTTCCAAGTATTGGCCAAAATCAGATTAGTGAAGAAGAAATGGAATTTTTTGAGGGTGTCAGGAGCCCGGATGAATCTACTGTCTATTTAACTTACGGTGATCGTGAATATATTTATGTAATTAGCTATAATACGGGCGTGAGAGAGGAAGCCAATTTTAAAACGACTTTTGAAATGATGCTTGAAAGCTTTTCTCTATCTCCGGAGAATAGATAATTATGATTTCCATTAATCAATTATATGGAAGAAAATTGGATGAAAAAAAGATTTTGTTCGCCGCCAAAAAAACTTTTCGTGAACTGGGATGGAAGAAAAAAAATATTGATATTGCCATAGCCGTTGTTCCCGACAACGAGATAAAAAAATTAAATAAATTTTACAGAAAAACAAATAAGGTTACGGATGTTTTGAGTTTTTCTTATGGAGATAAAAGCGGAGAAGTTGTAATATCTTATAATCAGGCGAAAAAGCAAGCAAAAAGAGCCGGGCATAGCTTAATAAGAGAAGTGCAAATTTTGTTGGTCCATGGAATTCTTCATATAGCCGGATTTGACCATAATAAAGAAAAATATAAGAAAGAAATGATTGCCAAAGAAGAAAAAATTTTAGGCGGCGGTTTGTGTTTGCGAATTTAATAATTTATCTATGTTTAGTTTTGTAAATTTTAAAAGGAGTTTTGGTTATGCCACTCGAGGCTTGTGGCAGGTATTTAAAGAGGAGCAAAGTTTTCGCCTGCAGCTTATAGCCGCTGCGGTGGTAATTTTTTTGGCCTTTTATTTTTCTGTTTCGGTTTGGGAGTGGATAGTTTTGATTTTGGTAATATCGTCAGTTTTGATTTTGGAGCTTATAAATAGTATTTTTGAAAGATTGGTAGATATTGTAAAACCGGGTGTGCACGAATATGTCAAATCAATAAAGGATATCATGGCGGGAGCGGTGTTTTTGGCCTCGTTGGCCGCCTTTACTATAGGAATTTTGATTTTTTATCCGCATGTGGCGGCATAATATTGCCAATGGCGGCATAATTTGTTATTATATATATAATAAGTTTTTATTATGATAGAGAACATAATTACAGGTTTAGACATAGGGTCTTCCCATATCCGCATAGTTGTGGGTCAAAAAGACGCTCCTGACGCAAAATTAAGGATAGTGGGAGCCGCGGAAGTTCCTGCTCACGGAATAAGTAAGGGAATTATTACCAGCATTGAAGATGCCAATAATTCCATTTCAGCTTGTCTGGAAAAAGCCGAACGAATGGTGGGGATACCTCTTGAGCAGGCTTGGGTGGGAATTTCTAGTCCCAATATACTTTCCCAATCCAGTAAAGGCGTAGTCGCTGTTTCCAAAGTTGATGGTGAAATAAGAGAAGAAGACGTGGAGCGCGCCATTGAAGCGGCGCGAACAGTAGTGAGTCCTCCGAATTATGAGATTTTACATGTTATTCCCAGGAATTTTATAGTAGACGGTCAGGAAAATATAAAAGATCC
>CAYZWC010000022.1:8188-11002 GCA_964482065.1 uncultured Gammaproteobacteria bacterium
AATCAGGCTGGAAGTTGATACTCATATTATACAAGGTCTTTCTTCACAAATTAAAAATTTGACAAAATGCGTATATAAAACAGGTCTTGATATTGAAGATTTGGTTTTTTCGGTTTTGGCCTGTTCCGAAGCGGTGGTAAGCTCCAGGCAAAAAGAGCTGGGCGTGGCAGTTGTAAATATAGGCAGTTCCACCACCAGTTTAATAGTTTTTGAAGAAGGTGATATTTTACATACCGCGGTTTTACCCATCGGGAGTGATCATATTACTTCAGATATCGCTATCGGTCTTAGAATTTCCATTGATACCGCCGAAAAAATAAAATTGGAGTATGGCTCCTGTCTTCCCAAGGAATTAAACAAAAAAGATGAGATTGACTTGGCCGAACTTGGCGGCGGGGAAGAAGGAACCGCTTCCTTAAAATATGTAGCTGAAATAATAGAAGCGCGTACGGAGGAAATTTTTGAAAAAATAGACGCGGAGTTAAATAAGATTGATCGAAGCGGCATGCTTCCTTCCGGAGCTGTTTTGACCGGTGGAGGCGCGAAACTTCCCGGGCTTGTGGAATTGGTAAAAAAGAAACTAAGGTTGCCGGCTTCGCTCGGGCAGCCCAAAGAAGCTTCCAGCGCCATAGACAAAGTTAATGACCTTACTTTCACTACCGCGGTTGGGCTGGTTTTATGGGGTGATCAAGTTTTATCTCAGCAGAAAAATAATCGTTTTAGCCAAATGGTATCTCGATTTAAAAGCGTGGACAAGGCCACCGAACAGATTAAAAAATGGTTTAAAACCCTGATGCCTTAGATAGCTGAACACAAAATTTACTCAATAAATAAAAAAGAGTTCTTGACACTCTTTTTTTAATAAGTTAATATATAGGAAACTTCGCATTTATATGCGGATACTCTAAATTTATAACTAAAATTTTATGCCAGAAGTAAAACCCGAAATAGAAAATTTTGCCAAAATAAAAGTCATCGGCGTTGGCGGAAGCGGCAGTTCCGCTGTTAACAGAATGATCAACTCAAGAATAAAAGGAGTTGATTTTGTGGTTGTTAACACCGATGTGCAAGCCCTGCATCATTCCAAAGCCCCAACCAAGCTGCAGATTGGAAAAACAATAACCAGAGGCCTCGGAGCGGGAATGAATCCCGAGTTGGGCAGAAAATCCGCGGAAGAAAATCAAAATGAAATCCGTGATATTCTAAAAGACGCCGATATGGTTTTTGTAACCTGCGGACTCGGCGGAGGAACCGGTACCGGAGCGGCCCCGGTAGTTGCCGGAATAGCCAAAGAGCTGGGCGCTCTTACCGTGGGAGTTGTTACCAAGCCTTTTGCCTTTGAAGGCGCGCAGCGCAAAGACATTGCCGAAAAAGGTTATGAAGAGCTTCAAGAAAAAGTTGATACGGTAATAACCATTCCTAATGACAGACTTTTGCAAATTATTGACAAAAGAACTTCTCTGTTGGAAGCTTTTGCTATTGTTGATGATGTTTTAAGGCAGGGTGTTCAAGGAATTTCCGATATTATTACCGTCCCCGGTCTTATTAATGTCGACTTTGCTGATGTTAAAGCCATAATGGAAGATGCCGGTTCGGCGCTTATGGGTATTGGTTCCGGCTCCGGCGACAATCGCGCCGCTACCGCCGCCAAAGCGGCCGTATCCAGTCCGCTTCTCGAACAATCCATTGAAGGAGCCAAAGGAATTCTCTTTACCATAGTCGGCAGTCCCGATGTATCAATGCATGAAGTAAATGAAGCCGCCAAAATTATTACCAGTTCCGCTGATGTAAACGCTAAAGTTATTTTCGGCGCGGTAATAGATGAAACCATGAAAGATAAAATGAAGGTTACGGTAATATCTACCGGTTTTGACAACCGAGACTTGTCTTCAATAGGTATGGGAACGGCGGATTCCACGCCCAAATCTTCATCTTATTCTCCTTCTTCCTTTGTTAAGCCCAAAGAAGAAAAAAAGACTGAAGAAGATAAAAACAAAAAGAAGCCCGCGAAAAGAGCCGATGAAGAAGATAAAAACAAAAAGCATGATTCGCAAAAAAGTGACAGTGGAGACGATGATTTGGAAATCCCGGCTTTTATTAGAAGAAAAATGATGTAATAAGCTATACGCGTAACCCACGAATAAATACAGATGGCTCACAAATGATTCTTAAATAAAAACAGTTCCGATTAGTATCGGAGCTGTTTTATTTGGCTGAGAATGATGTTATAATATATTAATAAGTTTCCGTTGATTTGATCAGTTAATTGATTAACTATTTAATTAATCACAATGCAGTGTCCGGTTTGTAATTACAAAGATACAAAAGTTAATGATTCTCGGATATCCGGGGATGGTCTTTCTATACGCCGCCGACGTGAATGTCGGAAATGCAGATATCGTTTTTCAACCACTGAAGAAGTGGAGATTTTGGATTTGGCCATAATAAAACGCGACGCCAGGCGGGAACCGTATTCCAGAAATAAGCTGGCCCGAGGATTGGAGACCGCGCTTGAAAAAAGGCCCATTACCGCCGAACGCTTTAAAAAACTTTTGAATAATATTGAACGCGATTTGCAAAAAAAGAAAAAGCGGGAGATTACCAGCTCGGATGTGGGCGAAATTGTAATGAAGCAGCTCAAGAAATTCGATAAAGTGGCTTATATACGTTTTGCTTCGGTTTATCGCTCTTTTGAGGACGTGGATACTTTTAGAAAAGAGCTGGCCAAGCTTACAAAAAATAAAAGAAAATTTAAAAAGTAGGGTCTTGCCCAGCAAATTATGATATAATTGCTGGAAAGACCTATGAAATATA
>CAYZWC010000023.1:0-10722 GCA_964482065.1 uncultured Gammaproteobacteria bacterium
AATCCTTTTTGGTTTTTTATTTGTTGAAACATATTTATTAGCGGTCTTTTAGTTCGGCGGCTGAGCGCAAGGTAACCGATGCTTCATAGATTGAATTATTCTCCGGATTGGGATGTTCTACGGTAAGCAAGATTCCTATATTTTTACTGCGGCCGTTTGGCGAGCTAAGATTCGTAAAAGTTAAATTGGTAATATTTATTCCTTCGGCTGATAATTCTTCAAAAGACCCACTCCCTTGCTTTATGCGCAATATTCCTGAAGATACGTCAAATTCGGTCGGATCAAGCGAAGAGTCTCTCATCCCGAGAGAAAGCGTATCGCCAGGATTATCAGCCAAATTAATTCCAAAATCAGAAGCGGCATTTATACTATTGGCGGAATTTATTTCTTGTATTATGCGGTCCATAGTAATACGCGCGTTAGAGCTCACCTCCTGCATAACGCGGTTTTTTTCGCTAATTTCTATAATATTCAAAATAAAAGAAATAATGGCAGCACCCAAAAGAACCACAATCGCCGCGTATATGAGTGATTCCACAAGGGTAAATCCGTTTTGTCTTTTTTTGTTTACCATGGGGTATAATCTATTGTAATATCTTCCAGAACCGGCGTATTTGTCCCGTCGCCGGAGAGAAAAACTTTATATTTTATCCATTGGTCACCATTATGGTCGGTACTTATATATTCGCCCGCCGCATTTGTAAAATAATCATCACTATCACCGTCTTCTCCCTCGGGACCACACCAAGTGGCCGACCAAGCTCCCGGAGACCCGCTTGAATCGGGAGCTGTTTTTATCTGGAATTGTATTTCAAAATTTCCGCCGGGCAGGGATTCACTCCATTCTATGATATTAAAATTGCTCTGCGCGCCGGCCTGAAAAGCGGATGACTCAAGCTCGGCCGAAGTATAATAAGCTCCTCCACCGCCTCCTCCGGTAATCGTTTTTTGCTTAAAAATTTTTATTTCCCCGGCATCATCGGCATTAGCAAAATAAACATAATCATTTAATTTGTAAGTATCATATCCATATTGATAGTTATTGTCATAAGAATTCATTAAAAAAGGATTTGTCGGATCGGCTATATTTATAATTTGAAATTCTTTCTGTCCTTCATAGCTTGCCATAAAAGCGTAATCGCCTTCAACAAAAACTCCGGCCGTGTCGTCCCCGGCCGAATAAATCCCAGAAAGAGAAACGCTTGAGGGATTGGAAACATCAAAAACGTAAAGGTTATCGCCGTTACCGGTGGTCATATAGGCATAACCGCCGCTCACAAAAATATCCCTGCCATCATTATTTCCCGAAGTGTCATAACTATCCGCTTCGATAATATTGTTTTCGTCGGAAATATCAAGAACTAAAAATTCCTTGCTATTGTCGGCGGTAGCTAAATAAGCATAATTTCCAGATACCCAAACCGAATTTATATTTTGGTTTAAATCATAATCGCTGTTGGCGGCGGCCAAGACCGGATTTGTCGGATCGGTTATATCCAAAATATAAAATTCCGGATCCGAACCGCCCGGATTGCGGTCGGTAACCAGATAGGCCCTGTTCCCCGAAACATAAAAATCATTGGCGTCCGAACCAGAATCAGCGTCATAGGAACCGGCCTCTGACATAACGGAAGGGTCGGACACATCAACCACCGTAAGCTCTTTGCTATCATTGGCGGTCGCTAAATAAGCATAATTCCCGGAAACGGCAAAACCGCCTATGGCATGCCAAGCATTACTAAAATAATCCAATTCCACCGGGGAAGCGGGCGTGCTTACGTCATAAGAATAAAGGCGCAGCTCGCCGCCTTCCCAATCGCGGTTTATATAAGCAATAGTATCGCTCCCCTCTTCCCGGACCAAAACTCCAAGCGCGTCTCCAGATCCTCCCATATCAATAGTCCCTACCGTATCCAAACAATACCAGCTGCTTGATTCTTTGGAAGTAAATATTCCCAATTCAGCGGAATCATCATCCGAGGCAACAAACAAATTAAATCCTTCAGCAGCCACATCATTAACCGCCGAAGGATAATCATAGCTATCATAATGCGTTAAATTTGTCGGATCGGATATATCCAAAAACACCACTTCTTCATCCCACTTTTCAGCCGCCAAATAAGCAAAATCTCCTCCCACATCCAAACGGTTAAAATCAGTGCCGCTGTATTGTATATAATCGGCAATGGAAACATTGGTCGGATCGGATATATCAATGCTGTAAACCCGGCCATACCACCAACCGGTGGTGAAATAAGCGTAATTGCCGGAAACTTCCACGTCGGTTACAAGCCGCCAGCCGGACAAATTTATGCTGCTAGCCTCGCTGATTGACGCTTCATTGGAAATATCAAGAACCAAAAACTCAATATCTCCTTCTTTGACAACAAAAGCGTAATTACCGGAAATACTAACGCCATGAGTGGATCCGCCGGTGTCATAATCGCTTGAGGGATTAGCCAATGTCGGGCTGGTTTTATTGCTAATATCTATTATATAAAATTCCGGACCTCCCCCATTGTTTTCGGTAACCAAATAAGCCCGATTTCCCGAAACATAAACATCCCTGCCGTTGGCACCGGAGGAAGTATTATAAGAACCGAGCTGCGACAAATCGGACGGATCGGATATGTCTATTATCACTAATTCTTCGGAATTGTCTTCAGTGGCCAAATAAGCGTAGTTACCGTCTATAAAAATACTGGTAATATTCCCCGCCACCGACAAAGAATCGGTAATATTCGGATTTTCTTCATCCGAAGCGTCCAGAGCGTAAAAATCAGATCCTTGACCGATATAGACATAATCACCGGAAGCATCCACAGCCATAGCATCATCATTACCCGGCAAATCATAAGTAAAAGGACCGGCAGCGCATTGCCATGTCGGATTAGCCGCTCCGAGAGCCGCTATTTTCAATTCGCCGGCCGTAGATGTATCAACAAATCCATTGTCGGCAAAATATCGAGTAGAATCAGACCAAACCGCCTGCCCCGAACCTCCGGACCAATCAGTCTGCGTCCATCTTCTGCCTTCCCAATTACTAAAATAAGCTGATAAAATCACATTTTGAGTACGCCCCGGTGCAAAATCCCACTCTGCCTCCGAAATTATCTTTTTGGTATGCAAATCGAGCGTACCGCCGCTTGATACTATATTTCCTCCGCTGTTTCGATAAACTTCTTCAACGGTAACGGTTCTTGTAAACTGATCTACGCTGTCGGAAGATCCCGAAAGCTGCCAATATCCTCCGGATTTATCAAGGCCATAGGGTCCGCCCACGGGCAAATCATTAAAAGCCGCTTTTATAATTGAGCGTGCCGCGTTTATACCTTCTTCGGCCACTGCCGCCGCTTTGGTTTCTTCTTCGCCTCGGCGGGTGGTAACATAAGAATCCAATGCCAAACCGGCAACAGCAAAACCAAAAATAGCAAAAACTCCTATAGCCACCAAAACTTCAATTAAGCTTTGACCCTGGTTTTTTTTAAATTTATTTAACATTATTGTATTTTAATCCTGCCTTGAGAATTTATCGCAATTGTTTTGGATTCTCCATTAATACCGGTTATGGATACGGTGCCGGTATTATCGGGCAAACCGCGGACTTTGGAAAAAACCAGCTCTTGGCCGCCCCCCAAACTATAAGACAAAAATAAATTATCCGAAAAAGAATAAATTTCATCATAAGAGCTATTTCTTGAAGCATAATCATCGCCTCTGAATAAAGTATATTCCCCGCCGGAACCGGATACAAAATAAAGACCATATGTGCTATCGCCTTTGGAGCTTTTTGCTAAATTTTGCGCCCTTCTCAGATTTTGCACCAATTCATCGACTGCCGAATCCAGCTCATAACTGATTTGGAAAGATTGGTAAAAAGGTATGGAAGCGGCAATCAATATGGAGAAAATGGCTATTACCAAAATAATCTCAGTCAAGGTAAATCCTTTTTGTATCATTGTCTAAATCGTTAAAATATTTTCTTATATTTAGCACAACAAACTAAATGTTAAAATAATATTAGCCAATACTGCCAAGGAAATTGTAAACCGGGGAAATAACCGCAATAGCCACTCCACCCACTATAATGCCAATAATTATAAGTAACACCGGCTCCAGCACGGTTGCCAAATTTTTAGTAAGGCTGTCAACTTCAGCTTCATAAAATTCTCCCAAATAAAGCAAAGTTTCCTCGAGATTTCCCGTTTTTTCTCCGACGCTGACCATGCGAAAAACAACGGGAGGAAAGACATCTTCATGTTTGCTTAAACTGTCGGAAAAAGGCAAACCGCCCTCGATTTCAGGAACAGATTTTGCGAGCGCCTGGCTATAATAATAATTTTCCAAAACATTAGAAGTAACTTTCACGGCATCGGTTATGGGCAGGCCGCTTTTTAAAAGTGTTCCCAAAATATAAGCAAAACGGGATAAATTCAAATATTTGATTATGGTTTTGACAATCGGGAATTTTAAATAAATTTTATGTGAAAAGGCGTAAAAAAACTTTTGTCGAAAAAGCCAAACCAAAAATACAACAAGTACCACAAAGCCAATAGCCGAATAAACTCCATAATCCCGTAAAAAAGTGGAAACTCTTATAAGCATTCTTGTAAGCAGTGGCAATTCATAATCCAAGCTCCGAAAAAGCCCCGATAATCGTGGCAAAACAAAAAGCGAAATAGCCATACCGAGCGCCACGGTGGCGGTCAAAATAACCACCGGATAAAGCATGGCCGAGCGGACCCTGCGGCGCAGCTCAAAATCCTTGGAAAAACGTTCGGCCAAACGTTCTAAATTTTCCACCAAAGTTCCTCCTTCTTCTCCCACTCTGACCATATTTATAAAAAACGCCGAAAAAATATTGGGGTAGAGCTCCATACTGTCAGCCAAACCGTACCCGGCCTCCACTCTTTTTAAAATTCCCGATAAAACGCTTTTAAGCTTGTAGGAAGAAGTTTGTTCTTTTAAAATCTCAAGCGATTCGTCTATAGTTAAGCCGGCCCGGAGCATTATTGATAAATGCTTAGCCATCATTACTTTGTCAATAGCGCGCACCCAGCTGAAAAAAGCCAAAAATTTCTCGGGGATGACTAATTTTTTTTCTTTGCTTAGAGAAACTATGGAAAGCTTTTTAGCTTCCAAAGATTTTTTAGCTTCGCCGCGATCCTTGGCTTCAATGGTTCCTTTGGAAAGATTTTTTTTGCCTTTTTTGGAAAAGGCGGTATAAGAAAATTTCATAATATATAATTTAAACCGCTGCTAATCTTATAAATTAACATATTTTAGAAAGCTATTCGCTTTTATGTACGAAACTTACAAGCTATTCTTTTATAACCCGCAAAACTTCCTCTATAGTGGTGGTGCCGGTTACCACTTTTTCCATTCCGTCTTCAAACATGGTATCCATCCCTTCTTCAATGGCGCGCTGTTCTATCTCGCCGGCATTAGCCCGTCGCATAATCAGCTGTTTAATGCTTTCTGTTACCTCAAGCACTTCAAAAATACCCACTCGCCCCTTGTATCCGGAATGGCTGCACAGTTCACAACCCTGTCCTTTGTACAGAGTAATTGTTTTCTTGTTTTTAAAATATTTTTTTACTATTTCTTCGGAAAGACTTTCCACCAAATCGGCGCGCGCCGCTTCATAGCTGGAAATACAACGCGGGCAAATACGCCGCACCAAACGTTGGGCGATAATTATATTGACCGTGGAAGCGATAAGAAAAGGCTCTATTTTCATATCAATAAGACGCGGCAAGGTAGTGGCGGCATTATTGGTATGGAGAGTGGAGAGCACCAAATGGCCGGTCATGGCGGCATTTACGGCAATGGCGGCGGTTTCTTCATCGCGAATTTCTCCCACCATGATAATATCGGGATCTTGGCGCACCAGTGAGCGCAAACCCTTGGAAAAAGTAATTCCCGTTCTTTTATTAACTTGAACTTGATTGACACCCTCTATGTCATATTCAATCGGGTCTTCAATGGTGGAAATATTCACTGTTCGTTTGTTTAATATTTTCAAGACCGCATACATAGTCGTGGTTTTACCGTAGCCTGTGGGACCGGTGGCCAAAATCATACCATAAGGATTGTCAATGGCTTTTTGTGTTTTTTTGAGGTCATCCTTGGAAAAACCCAAACTTTCCAAATCCAACTCTCTCCCCTTTTCCGAAAGCAGCCGGATAACCACTTTCTCACCTTGAGTAATAGGCATCACCGAAACGCGCATATCGACTTTTTCTCCATCCAGATTTTCACTAAATCTTCCATCCTGAGCGGCAAAATGCTCATCGGTCCGCAGCTTGGATAGCACTTTGATGCGGGTAATTATAGGTTCTTGAAAAATTTTTTTCAAATTCAAAACATCATGCAAAATACCGTCGATACGATATCTGACCAAAAGACTTTTTTCTCTGGGCTCAATATGTATGTCGGAAGCATCATTTTGATAAGCATAAATAAGTATGTCTTTGACCATCTCAATAATCCTTTCTTCATCAAATTCTTCTTTTCCTTTTTTCTTTTTTACTTCTTCTTCGGCCTTGGCGCTGGATTCTTTCATTTTTTTCATCATCTCACTACGGTACCCTTCGATAGCGCCTTCAATATCGTAGGGAGTGGCATAATAAGGAATAGCATTAACTCCCGTCTTTTTCTCAATTAATCTAATCATTTGCAAATCCTTCGGATCGGCCATAGCCAAATGAATTTTGTCCGGTTCGCGCTTAAAAGTAACTATTTGCTGCTTTTTGGCCATGAGCTCGGGAATAATATTTAAAACCTCTTCGGGAATAACTTCTTTGCGCAAATTGACAAAGGGGTAATCCAAAATATCGGCCACAATCTGACCAAGCTCCTCATCGTCAAGCAAATCCCGCCGCACTAATTCTTTTTGCAAAATTTCCGGATCGCGCTCAACTTCTTTTTCCAAAATTTCAAAATCTTCCGGGGTTACCAAGCCGGATTCCAAAAGTACTTGCTTTAATTTTTCATAAGAAATGGGCATGTAAATCTATTTTATATTTTCTTTTACTTTTTGAATCACTTCATTCAAGGAAAAATTAGCTTTTACCCAATAATCAACCACACCCAGTTTCTTACCTTTTTCTATATCGGATTGCTGGCCCAAATTGGAAAGAATAATAACCGGGACATTTTTTAAATTTTTATTTTTTCGCATATCTTCCAAAACCTCAAAACCGTTTTTCTCGGGCATAATGATATCGAGCAATATCAAATCCGGTTTATCTTCCTTCATTTTTTCAAGGGCCTCTTCCCCGTTCTCCGCGAGCTCTACCCCAAAACCGGATTTCTTAAGCTTGGAAACCAAGATTTTTGATAAAAATTTATCATCCTCGGCCACTAAAATTTTATTGCTTTTAGCCATTTTATTTTTAAATTAATTTATTATATTTATTATATCATGCTTTATTTTTTGCCACCCAATTGCTTGCGTTCCGCCAACTTTTTATCTCCTTTATGCGCTTTGCTTCCATTTAAAGGAAGTGTGAAATAAAAAGTGGTACCCCGATCTTCTTTGGATTCAAACCAAATTTCTCCTCCGGATACTTCCACGATAAGTTTGGCGATATAGAGCCCGAGACCGGTTCCCTCAGTCTCTTTTTTGATCACGTTATCGGCACGGAAAAATTTCTTAAATATTTTCCTTTGTTCTTCTTCGGGAATACCTATTCCATTATCTTTTATTTTAAACAAAACATCTCTCTTGGCGGGTCTTTTTTTTAAACTGACCAAAACCTTACCTTTGTCTTCTTGGGAATACTTTACGGAATTGGATATAAGATTATTCAAAACTTGACGGATGAGAGTCGGGTCTATTTTTACTTTCTTTAATTTGTCAGGAAAACCGGTTTTAATCTGAACACCATATTCTTTAATCAGCGCTTTACTATCGGCAATTACGCTCTTGGTCAATTTAATCAAATCCGTCGGCTCCAGCTCAACAGTCAAACGCCCTTCCTCCAACCGGGAAACATTCAAAAGATCATTTATGAGCCGAATCATTCTCTCAAGCGAAGTATGCACGATATTTATGTATTCTTCTTGCTCCACATTCAAATCTCCCAACTCCTCTGTCGCCAAATCTTCCAAATACCACTTAATAGTGGTAAGCGGTGTGCGCAATTGGTGCGAAGCCACGGAGACGAATTCAGTTTTCATTTTGGAAATTTCTCTTTCTTTGGTAACATCGTGGAAAACCACTACGCATCCGACCACATCGCCCCTTTCGTTTTTAATGGCCGCCGAACTGTCGAAAATAGGCAGCTTTTCTCCTTTCTTTTGAATTAAGGAAGTATCGCGCCTGATATTTCTAACGCCGCCCGTTTCAAAAGGCTCATTTACAAAACGCTTATTTTCTTTGCCGGTTTTATCAAATACAAATTTTAATTTCTTATTATAGACATCTCCTTTGACTTCTTCGACGGAATATCCGCTCAGCCGCTCAGCCGCCTTATTGAACAAAATTATTCTTTTGTCTTGGTCAAGCACAAAAACTCCGTCGCCGATACTTTGGAGAATGGTATTTATCCTATCCCGCTCCTGAGCGGCTTTTTTTCTCTCCTCGTCCACATCTTCCAAAATATTCAAAACCGCTTTTTGCTGATCTTCAAGTTGTTTCTTACTCTCTTGGATTTCTTGGGTTTGTTTTTTCACTTTCTCTTTTATTTCCCTCCTTGATTCTTCCACAGCATCTGTCATTTTATTAAATAATCTTGCCAGCTCCGCCGATTCATCATTGGTGGATATATCTACTTTTTGATCCCAATTCCTATATTTTATCAAGTCTGATATTATATTTTTAAACTTATTCAAAGGAGTTATTATATTCCGCGAAATAACGGAAGCGATAATATAAATGAGTAAAAACAAAATGATAATAACAAGCAAAGCTATAAAAGTTAACCTATTAAGCGGAGCAAATGCCTCTTTTTTGTCTATTTCCAGCAAAAGACACCAATCGGTTTCTGTAATATACCGATGAGATCCAAAAACCTCCTCACCTCTATAATCCTTAAAGGTATTCAGAGAAACGTTTTGTTTTATTTTGTCGGCAGTAGCCATAATCACCTTTTCTGTATTTGATTCCACAAAACATCCTTGAGCATTTACGGTATCCACTTTTTGTTTTAATACCGCATTATCGATAAAAAACGAAGGGGTCAACATATAATAATCAGAATTGATTATATATGATTCTCCGGTCTCGCCCAACCCCGAACGCTCCAAAGTAATATCAAACAAATCCTCCACACTGCCTTTTATTATAAGTTTGCCCAAAATTTTATTATCCATCTCCAAGGGCGTAAATAAATATATCACCGGTTCACCGTTTTCGTCCAAAATTATTCGCATATCACGCGCGCTGACTTCGCCGAAAAAACTTTCACCTAAAAGCTCTTTTTCTCTTTCGACCTCCGCGGCCGTAAAAATCAAAAATTCTCCTTGCGTATTTGTTATATAAATATCTTGAAAATCTTCAATTGATGAAGCGGCATCCATAATTATGGATTTAATTTTATCAAGCCTGGCTTCATCACGATTTTTTAAATATTCGCGAAGTTCGATCCTCAACTGGGTTCGACCGGCGACCAAGTTCATCCTTTCAAAGTCCTTTTCAATAAAAACCTCAGCTTGTTTTCCTTTTAACTCGGCAATAGTGGATAAATTCCTATAAACCCTATTTTTTATGTCAGTATATAAAGGATAATAAAAAATAGCCACGCCCAAAAGAGTGAGCGCCAACCCGCTTATTAGAAAACTTAAAAATATTTTAGTCTTGATTTTCATTTTTTTCTTTTTCTCTTAATTTTTTCTTCAATTCCGACATTTTTATTTCCCGGCCGATCATATATTTATTAATTTTTTTCAGCTGTTCGGTCCTTTCTTTAATCTTTTTTTCAATGCCGGCCTTTGTTTTTTTAATTGTCTCCACCATTTTATCAAACGCTTGGGAAAATTCTCCTATTTCATCTTTTCTGTCCATTGCTATCTTATAATCCAAATTACCACTTTGAACTATATCTACGCCTTCTTTTAGAGTTTTAATCGGCCTTATTAATCTCATATAAATAAAAATCGCCAAAATGCCAGTTAAAATCAAAAAAGCCGCCAATAAAATAGATATGGAAAATTTTCTTTCGGAAATAATACTTCTTATTTGTTTCTGCATTTCTTTCATTCTTTCGATTGAGGTTTGCCGAGTTTCCGTAAATTCCAAACCTCTTGATTTTATATAATCTTCCAAGGCTTTTTGATAATAATCTTTTTGTTCCCGGTATTTCTCACTCTCCAAAATTTCTATAGCGCTACCGGTTTGCCCGGCATCCACCAAATCAATGGAATTATATTCCATTTCCACCAAAGCCAAATTGGCTTCATGAACAACGGAAAAAAACTCTTCTTCTATCTCACCACCGTAAGAAATAACCGCTTTTATATCTTTATCAAGAAGCGGTTCGGTTTCCAAATATCTCTCTTTCCAGTATCTATCTTCGGTAAAAGCGTAATTTCTGGCCGACTGAGTAAGAATTTCATCATAATATCTTATATTATCCGCCAAATCATCGAGAATAAACTGTTCATTGATTCTTTGAAGAATTTTCGGGGCTTCTTCGGTAAGAGGTTTCTCCACTTTTGTCAAGGAAGTGCACTGGTTCATGTTACAGTTCACACTAAAGAGGTGCAATATGTGGAAAA
>CAYZWC010000024.1:0-10300 GCA_964482065.1 uncultured Gammaproteobacteria bacterium
TTTCATAGGTCTTTCCAGCAATTATATCATAATTTGCTGGGCAAGACCCTTATTTTTTATTTGCGCGGACAAATCTTTTATCACCTGTTCAGAAATTTCTTTCCAACTGGCAGGCTCCGGATAAACCACAAAAGTTCCCAGCTCCAACCGAGAAGTATTTAAAAAAGCTTCCACCAAATCAACCATGCGTGCGCTCCCCTCTCGTATATCTTGCAAATGATCAAGCATTTCTTTATTGCCCGACTTTTTTACTTCATCTGCCAAAAGCTCACTATACCAATTTATAGCGGTAAGCGGAGTTCGTAGCTGATGAGAAACCAAAGAAACAAATTCATCTTTGGCCCGCTCAAGCTTTTTTTCTTCGGTAATATCCCGAAGTATGGTAATAACGCGCGTTACTTTTTCATCAATTTTTACGGGAATATGCCTGATTTCCATAAAAATTTCTTCATCATCTATTTTTAACAATTCTTGAGTTATTTCTGGAAATCCGGTTTTAAAAACCCGCTTATATAACTCGGTCTTCATTTTGGGTTTGACCGGCAAAAGTGAGCAAACATCTTGTTTTTCAAGCAAATTTATTTTTACATCGCAGCGAGATAATAATTCACCAAAACCATCATTAAAAAGAACAATTTGAAATTTTTCGTCAATCACAAATATAGCTTCGTCAATATTATCAATAGTGGTGCGGTATCTGGCTTCCGAATGCTCCAATTTTTTTGTGCTTTTTTAAGCTCGGAAATATCGGTTATAATGCCCAAGATAGCCCGCCCGCCATCATAGTCAATTAAGCGGGAATTTATAATTACATCAATTCGGCCACCATTTTTTGTAACCAAACAATATTCATATGGCTCTATAAACTCTTCTCTTTGGTGTAATTCCATGGCTTCATCTATTTTCCACAAATCATCAGGATCAATTAATTGGCGGAAATTAAAATCAGGAGCGTAAAACTCCCGAATTTTATATCCCATTCTTTTTTCACATTCTTTGTTTGCATAAACAACCCGGCCCTTGTAATTTATAAAAATCATGTTCGGCGAATTGTCCGCTAATTGTTCAAATTTATTTTTTTCCTCTTTGAGCTTTTCTTCTATTCTCTTATATCCGCTTATATCAATCCCGGAACATAAAAGTCCCGCGACATTACCTTTTGAATTTTTTATTATTGAAGCCTTCCAAGATATTACAACCGAGCCTTTTTGGGTTAAAATGGAGTTTTCATAAGCTTCTGCCGGAGCAATTTTTTTACTTATAATTTGTCTAAAAATCCGCTTTACTTCTTTTTTTGATCGTGGCGCGACAAAATTATCTATCCAATTTTTACCTATTATATCTTTTTCTTTGAGGGCCAAAAGTTTGATTCCTTGTCGGTTTATAAAATAGATACTACCCCGAATATCCAAAAAAATAATCAAATTCTGTACCGCGTCAAAGCACGTCCTAAAATATTCCTTATCCAAAACCACCTCTCTTATTTTTTGAGATTTATTGGACTTTTTCGGCATAATTTTATTCTATGGAAGGTAAGACTTCAGAAATTTCTTCGTGCTCGCCACTGCCCTTGAAATTGTTAATTTTTTTACAACGGCTACACTTTATCTCTATCTTTCCGGCTTTAGGTAAAATACCTTTAAAGAAAAGTTTTCCGCATTCACTGCAACGAAAATCTTTAAAATCCTCCTGATTCATAAAATAAGGCTTTTATTTATTAAGTAAAAAAGCTCATCGCAATGATGAGCCTCGGCAGAGCTTCTATTTTTGATGACATTACTCATTATACACCAAAATCAAACAAAAAACCATTGTGGATAATTTTCTATTCAAATAAATTACTTATAAAACCCAGATTGGAAATAAGGCCCAAATTTCTGGTAAAAGTGAAAATTCCTATTATAATCAAAATAATGCCAAAAATAATTTTGGCGTAACTTAATGCTTTGGCGTGCTTGTTTATTAATTCTGCGGCTCGGGAAGTAAAAAGACCGACCAAAAGAAAAGGTAGTCCCAGCCCCAAAGCATAAACCAAAAGCAAAGTAAAAGCCGATCCCGGATTGGTGGCGGCCAGGCCGAGAATTGCGCCGAGGACAGCGCCCACACAAGGCGTCCAGCCGGCGGCAAAAGCAGCACCAAAAATTAAAGAGGTAAAGTAGCGCGAGTTGAATTTTTTTACCCGAAACTTATGTTCGCGCTCCAAAAATTTAATTTTAATTATCCCCGTTAAATATAATCCAAAAATTATTATAAATAATCCTCCGATCCGCGCCAGCCAAATTTGAGCATCATAAGCCACGCGCTCCAGAACGGTATTTAAAAGCACGCCCAAAACCGCGAAAATCAAAGAAAACCCCAGCACAAAAAATAAACTGTTCAAAAAAATTTCTTTGCGCTTTTCTTTGGCTTCTTCAAGCGATGCTCCGGCCAAATACGACAAAAACCCGGGAACAATGGCAATTATACAAGGAGAAAGAAAAGAGACAATGCCGGCAAAAAAAGAAACCGTAATTGAAAGACCTTCCATATTATTTAATAAAATTATTTATCTCATCCAAATATCTGGTCTTGTCCCAGGAATCCGGAGCTTTTAAAACCCGCTCGCCGTTTTGCACAAAAACTTTGGTATGCTGATAAGCAACGCCGAATTGCCGGGCCAAATTTTCTTCATTTTCGCTTGTTTCATTATCATTATAATTCACTCTAAAACCTACAACCTTGTCCGTATTTAAATCATTAAATGCTGATTCCATCAAAGGAAATTCCGCACGGCAAATCGGACACCAGTTAGCGTAAAAATATAAGACGATTAGTTTGTCAGAAGCCAAGGCCTTTTCGTAATCGGACTGGTTAAAAACCAAAAGCGGCGCCGAACTCCCCGCCAAAACTTCTCCGGAAAAAGACATATCGCCATTTTTATCCAACACAACATTTCCGGCTTCATCGGTTTTTTCCAAATAATCTTCTATATCGGTCTCGCCCTTGGTTTCCGGCGGAGTTTGATTACCGACTTGCGCGCATCCTGCCCCGAGCAATAAGAAAATTATCAATATGAAAAATAATTTCTTCATAAAATTTTAATTATTTAAAAATCCCCTGCTAGACGCAAGGGACTAAAATTATACTTCAATTTTCAATTTGGAAAACTTGTTAACTTTATAGGCAAGAATCCAAGCAATTATTCCGCTTACAATCAAGAAAATTCCCACAAGCATTCCCAAGAGATCCGGGTAGATAAAAATCAAAACGCCGATAATTATTACCAAAAGTCCTTGGATGACAAGCCCCCCAAACGATATTTTTGATAAAATTGAAAACGAATTCTAATTTTTCCATAAGGATTAAGATTATTTTGTTAATTAGCTAAATTAATCTAATGGTACGACACCACCATCGCTTATATTAAAATATATCAAAATCTCCATTTACGCCAATAGCGCCATCATTAAGCTCGTAGCTCCAAAAATTCGCTCGTCCCTCTGAACAAATTCCGGTCTGGTCTATGTTATTTGGTAATTTAAGAGGGCTGTTCTGAAGTTGCATTAATTCGGAAGTACTTAAATTAGAAATATGCGACAAATTTAATACATCTAACTGTTCAGACGTCGGCATGCAATATCCGGGACTACACTGGCTAGAATTATTGCATTTTTCACCAACATCATTATAAATAATTTTATCCTGAGAAAAGAAAAAAACAAAAACCGTGTATGCAATTAATAAAATTGCTACTATAATAGCTATGATTATAAAAGTTTTTTTCATAATTAATCTTGGTTATATGTTAATTATACCAAAAGCAGTTATTTATGGCTAAATTTCCAAATAAACCAACCCACAGACCACAATATAAACGGAATGCTAAGATACTGTCCCATGGTGAGCGGGCTTTGATCCGGAGAAAGGGTTTGATAAACTTTGACGAATTCAATAAGAAACCGCGTGGAAAAATAAAGCAAAATAAATAGATTGGTTAGAAATAACGGAGGAAGGCGGTTTGACCCGGTCATGCGACCGGGCGCCGAGGCCTTTGGCCCGGCGAACTTTTTATAAACCACAAAAAGAATTATAAAAATCCCAAGCGCGGTTAAAGATTCATAAATTTGGCTGGGGTGGCGAAAAACGGGATTGGCTTCCGTGAGTGGGAACTTTACTCCCCAAGGCAAATTAGTCGGGCGACCGATAATCTCGGAGTTAAAAAAATTTCCAAGCCGGATAAAAGCGGCGAGTAGTGGAATCGGTATCACAAGCAGATCAATTATTTTTTGCCAATTTATTTTCTTTATTTTTACAAAAAGAAAAAAAGTAATAATTAGTCCGAGCGTAAGACCGTGGCTCGAAAGTCCGCCGTGATTTATAAAAATTATCTCGCCGGGATTTGCCAGATAATAATCCAATTCGTAAAAAATAATATGTCCGAGCCGCGCGCCGATAAGCCCGCCAAAAACCAACCAGATCACAAAGCTCAAGGCGAAATCAACCGATAAATTATTTTCTTTGAATAATTTAACAATAATCCAGGCAGCTAGCGCCACGC
Source organism: uncultured Gammaproteobacteria bacterium (assembly GCA_964482065.1). Lineage (GTDB taxonomy): Bacteria > Patescibacteriota > Patescibacteriia > JAQUQO01 > JAQUQO01 > CAYZWC01. The sequence continues at coordinate 4,538 of CAYZWC010000024.1, forward strand.
CGATAGCGAGGAAAAGTCCGTACCAACGCACTGTTATAAAACTATATTGAAATATGATTGGATTAATTGTGTTTATAAACATATATTGTATATTTAACAAAATATTTTAATATTATAATATTCAATATTTTTTTATTCACTTCTACACATCAAACTAAACTAATACGTTTAGTTCCATGGGCAGCAATCTATTTCGCGTTTTGTAAAAAATTTCAACATCTGATAATAATTAAAATATAATTTACAATTTTAAATCTTTGGCATTTTTATAAAAATCTTTCCAAGGGTCTTTTTTACTTCCCAGGCGTCTAAAAATATTTTCCATATTATATTTTTGCGCGCTACGGAGCGATGAAAGCTCGTTCCATCCCAAAGGCGTTGCCACCGGAGCTCCCTCTATGGCGCGTAGAGAATATGGCGCCACCGAAGTTTGCCCGTAAGCATTACGTAGGTAATCCAAAAAAAGCCTTCCTTTACGCTTGTTTTTTCTTGTTTCCAATGTAAATTTTTTGGGATACTTTTCTACAAGTTCTTTTGAAGTTTTTTTGGCAAATTCCCTTATAGTATCAAAATTGTGGCGCGGCTTTATGGGCATTACCACATGTAGACCCTTGGACCCGGTTGTCATTACAAAGGGCCGAAGCCCTTTATTTTTAAAAACCTTCCTAAGCTCTCTGGCGGCAAATTTTACAGTTTCGAAATCTTTTTTACCGGAACCTGGCGGATCCAGATCAAAAATTATTTTATCCGGATGTTTTAGCTTATCCCGCCGGCAAAGCCAAATATGAAAAACAAGCGTTCCTTGGTCGGCAATATAAATCAAATCTTCTTTGCCATCAACACTCACCAAAGTCTGCTTATCTCCTTGCTCGAGTTTTATTGTCTTATGTCCGATCCAACCGGGAAAATAATCGGGAATCTGTTTGTGATAAAAACCTTCCTCCCCTATCCCGTCCGGAAAGCGCTGCATCACTAGCAAACGATCTCTGAGGTGCGGCAGCATATATTTGGAAATTTTTTTATAATAATCTATGACCTCGCCTTTGGTGATATCGCTTTTTGGATAATAAACTTTATCGAGGCTTGAAAGCTCAATAGCATGCTTATTTATTTTTATCTTTTTGCTTTTGGACATTTATTTTTCCTTGTGTACTTTTTTGGGAGATTTATCGCGCCTCATTCCCAAAAATCTGGGATGGCGCAATTTATTATCTTTGGTCCATTCGGTAAAACCCGCCTGACAGACAAGTTTTGGTTTGATCCAATGAACACTTTTTTTGGAATCATCATATCCGGAAAAATGATTTTCATCAATTTCCAATTTTTTAAATTTTTTCTTAAGACGCTTTAATTCCTCATCATCAAAACCCGTGCCTATTTTACCGGCATAATGAAGCTTGTCTTTTTTGTAGTAGCCGACTAAAATGGCGCCAAAACCCTCTCGCGAACCTTGAGGCTCGGTATATCCGCCGATAACAAATTCTTGCTCATGGACGCATTTAAATTTAAGCCAATGCCCGGAACGGGAATGAACATATTTACTGTCTTCTTTTTTGACAATCAACCCTTCCCATCCTTTTCTACAAGCTTCCTGATAATATTTCTTGGTATTTTGGGTACGATGCGGTGTATAGCGCAAATGCCCGGAAAAATCAATTCCTTCTTTTAGGATTCTCTTCCTCTCGTTTAAGGGCAGCTTGGAAATATCATAACCGCCGAAATAGATTATATCAAAAATATAATAATACACCGCCACATTGCTATTCTCCGCTTCTTTACGGCTTTTTATATGCATGCGGTCCTGTAAACGCGAAAAACTGGTTACATTACCCTCAAAGGCCACCATTTCCCCATCCAACACCAGCTTATCTTCTTTTAATTTTGATATTTCCTTTTCAATTTCAGGATAACTATCGTTAAGCTTTTTGTAATTGCGAGATTTCAAATAAATTTTTTTTCCATTCTTTATCGCCACTACCCTCTCGCCATCCAGCTTGCGTTCGTAAATCCATCCTTTTTTATAAAATTTATCATGCGTGAGCTTAGCCAGCATAGGATTTATTTTGGAGGGCTGCTTTTTCTTTTTTATCTTTTTTTGTAAATCTTTAGGAAGATTTTGTAGAATTTTTTTCATTCGCTTTTTTGATTTGTTTGAGTGTACGACCGGTCTTTGCCGATTTCGGCTCTGTGCTAACGGGATTTTTGCGCGCGTCAGCCTTGTCATCTTTGGCTTTCATAAAAAGCCATCTCTCTTTGCCTCCCTTTTTGCCCGTGCGTATCAAATTATATCCGCCTTGCAGCTTTTTACCTTTAAGCCAAACTTCCACCTTGCCCTCATCTATGGACTTTTTCATGGAAACATTCTCATCTTTCTTTTTTTCACGAAGGTTTTTATAAGTTCCTTTGTCCCAAACCATTACCACTCCCCCGCCATACTCATCTTCAGGTATTACACCTTCAAAATCAGCGTAATCCAAAGGGTGATCTTCGGTACGCATAGCCAGCCGTTTGATTGAGGGATCGGTTGAAGGACCCTTGGGAATGGCCCAAGAAACCAAAACTCCACTCACTTCAATCCTAAAATCATAATGCAGATTGGTGGCATCATGTTTTTGGATAACAAATATTGGCTTACCGGAATCTTTTGATTTTTTTCCCTTAGGCTCCGGGGTTTTTTTAAAATCCCTTTTCTTTTTGTATTCCTCAAGGCTCATATATTTATTATATCACGTACGCTGTATATAAAAAACAGGCTTTAATCCTGTTTTTTTCTTTTATAAAAATAATCATCTTCAATATTCCTGAGCCTAGATAGAGTTTTGTAAGTATTCCAGCTTTTCCTGACTATGGGTGGAGGATTTTTTCGGTGCTTCCAAACAAAAAATCGAGTAGCCGGATCGCCGGGGCTACCACTACCAAAATCTCCGTATATTTTTTTAAGCTTTCGATATTGCTCGTCCGAAGAAGTTTTGGCGAGAATGGAAGCGGCTCCAACAATAGTATAATTAAAATCAGCGCGATGCTCCGGAATAATCTTTATTGATTTTAAATTTTTGCGGTTCATTCTCACCTTTTTTTGAACCAAGGTTTTTCTTAAAGACAATTTTGTCAATTTTTTGAAACGCTCCCAAAAACATTCTTCATTTATTTCCCAATTATCAATATAAACTTCCGCTAAAGAAAACTTTCGCTGTAAGTCACCGATAATTTTAAAAACCGTAAGCATTTCCCAGTCATTCAGATTAAAACTCTTATCATCTATCATTTCGGGATTCATGTCGCGGATGGAATAAAAAACTGACGTCTCTTTTATAATTTTAGCCAAACGCTCTCTTTTTTTCGGATAAACGAGCTTGCTATCCCTGACGCCCAGTTTTTTCCATCGAGCTATAGTTTTTTTGTCAGCCGCTACACCGGCTACAAAAATACTGCCAATGCAGGGACATTTTGTGGCATCGTCTATTCCGGCTATTATTTTAAAATTATTATTAGGCATAAATAAGCGGTTATATTATACAATAAAAATAAAAAAACGTCCACTATTTGACTTTGGGCGTTTTATATTGCGATCAATTAAACAACAATATCAAGTTCAATCGGACAATGATCCGATCCGTATACGTCGTTTAAAATTTTTGCCGACTTAACATTTTTCTTGAATCTATCTGAAATGAAAAAATAATCAATGCGCCAACCGATATTTCTCGCCCGGGCATTAAAGCGGTAAGTCCACCAAGTATACTTCTCCTCTCCCGGATGCAGTTCGCGCCAAATGTCCGAATATCCTTTTTTGATTAATTTATCTACAAAGGCGCGCTCCTCTTTTGTAAAGCCGGCATTCTGTTCATTTTCCTTTGGATTTTTTAAATCAATTTCTTTGTGCGCGGCATTAAAGTCGCCGGTGAGGATAAGCGGCTTATCTTTGAACTTGGAGATAAATTTCAAATAAGCTTCGTTAAACTCTTGCTTAAATTTTAATCGCGACAGTCCCCTTTGCGTATTCGGAAAATATGTATTGAATAAATAAAATTTCTGGAATTCCAAAAATAAAAACCGCCCCTCGCTGTCAAACTTTTTAATGCCAATGCTATTTAAAACATTAATCGGCTTTTCGCGCGAAAAAACTGCCGTACCCGAATACCCCCTCTTCTCCGCAGAATTAAAATAAGAATAATATCCCTTATATTCTTTTAAATCACGATTTAGCTGATCCAAATGAACCTTGGTCTCCTGTAAGCATAAAATATCGGGCTTTACCTTTTTAAACCAAGCGGAAAAACCGTTGCGATGAACCGCGCGGATGCCATTAACATTCCAGGAGATAATTTTTGTATTTTTCTTGGGCATTAGTTATTTTATCAAATTTAAAAAAATGTAGAGACAATTCATGAATTGTCTCTACAAATATGATAAATTTATCGGAATATCATCGGCACTATGAGTTCATCATCATTTTCCGGCAAACCTGACGGATTTGCTTTTTTGAGAATCAAGGTCCCACTCTCCCCCGCTCCGGGGCTTTCAAACTCCAGCGTGGATTTAAACGGCACAAAATCTTCGGTCATCCAATCTTCCTCTGCGGTAGCATAATGCTCGACAATTTTATTACCTTCGTTATCAAGTAAAACTACGGGGAAATTCGCTTCAAAAAACCACGTTCCCCTAGCCTCTCCGGAAATCTGTAGAGGACTTGTAATTTTAGCATTGGGGCGAGGATTATCAATTCTTATTAAATCCTTTTTTTCAAGCTCATTTCCTATATCTTCGGTGAACACCTCATTGCCGACGCGACATTGGCGCGGATAGCTTTCCATCACCGGATTGCCGGCTGCCACGCAATCGCGAAAACTATCAACCTCTTGTACGGTATTTGCATTTTGGTTATTGTCCAAAGATGGCGCGTAAAATTGATAAACCAAAATACCCACCAAAATCAAAACAATTATCCCCAAGATAATTAAAATTGTATTTTTCATAGCAGCAATAGTTTATTAATAAAATATTTTAATAATGATAATCTTTGTTGTTTAAGATTGTTGACGCGCGATAAAGCTGCTCAAGTAAAATAACCCTGGCCATTTCATGCGGAAAAGTCATTTGTGAAAGCGAAATTTTTTTGTAGCGTTTTTTTATCTCACTCGTGAGTCCAAGCGCCCCGCCGATTACAAAAATTATCTTACCTTGTTGCTGGTCTAACTTACGCGCGAAAGAAAAAGAATCGTTCTCCTCCCCGGTTTCATCCAAAAGAAAAATCATAGCTTCCTTTTGTTTATCCAAAAATTCCAAAATTCTCTCTCCTTCTTTTTCTTTGGATTTTTCTTTAGTGGAAGAGGAAAATGGCTCGGGTTTTAATTCTTTTATTTCAAGCTTGGCGTATGGCCGCAAGCGCTTAATATATTCATCGCCCGCCTCGCGCCAAAATTTTTCCTTGATTTTTCCGACAGCGAGTATTGTGATATTAAGCATAAAATGGGTAAAAATGTTAATTTGATAATGTGGATAAATATTGCTATAATTAAATTAGGAGTAAATCCTCTCGTGTTGGAATACCGTAAGGCGTTCCGTTAAAACGAGGGGTTTTCTTATTTATGGAAAAAGCAAATTTTCTTCTATAATTTTACTTTTAATAATCTCATAATACTCGTAATCACTTCTTTCATATTTTCTAAAAATTGCCCAAGAAATAAAATCAACCGCCTGCAAACATTTTTCTGTATTTGAAGGTTTAATTTTCATTTCAAAATCATTTGATTCTCGCTGTCT
>CAYZWC010000025.1:0-10299 GCA_964482065.1 uncultured Gammaproteobacteria bacterium
AAATATTAACTAAAATTGTCCTCAATAACTAAATTCTTCTGGGCAAGACCCTTAAATAATTTATGTCCCTTTGGGCTAATTATAAATAATAAAAATTATGCAACATTACGAATTAACCTACATCATCCCGGTGAAATACTCTGAAGAAGAGCAGGGAAAAATCAGCGAACAGGTCAAAGACCTAATTTTTAAAAATGAAGGAAAAATTACCAAAGAAGGGGGATTGGGAATCTTAAAGCTTGCCTATCCCATCAAACAAGTCAATCAGGGAAATTATATTGTCTTGGAATTTGATGTGGAGCCGGAAGCCGCAAAGGTTATTGACAAAGAATTGAAGCTGATGAACGAGGTTTTGCGCCACCTTATAGTCAAAAAGACTCCGGAATCGGAAAAAGCCATGGAGCAGGCCCTGCTTAAAGAGAAAAAAGCCAAACTCGAAGAACAAAGAGAAGAAAAAACCGAAGAGAAAAAAGAAGAAACAAAAACTTCCCAAGAAAAAACTTCTGAAAAAAAGAAGGTGAGCATTGAAGAGCTTGATGAAAAACTTGATAAGATACTGGACAGTGATATAATTTAATAATAAATTTAATAACTTAACCATAAAAATCTATGGATTTAAACAAAGTTATGCTCATCGGCAGATTGACCCGAGATCCTGAAGCCCGCACTACCACTACGGGTCGTTCTGTAACTAATTTTACCGTAGCCACCGGAAGGTCTTGGACTGATGATTCCGGACAGAGGCAGGAGCAAACCGAATTTAATAATATTGTAGCTTGGGGAAAACTCGCCGATATTTGTTCCCAGTATTTAACCAAAGGAAAACAAGTATATATTGAGGGTCGTTTGCAGACCAGAGATTGGGAAGGTCAGGACGGCGTAAAAAGATACCGCACGGAAATCGTGGCTGAAAATATGATTATGCTCGGAAGTCCCGGCGGACAAGGCGCGTCTCAAGCTCCGCAAGCTTCGGCTCCCGCTCCGAAAGACAGCCAAGCCGGAGAAGGTGATGAGATTAAAGTTGAAGATATCCCTTTTTAAAGAGAATAAATTAATTAATTATGGCAAAGACAAATTTACTGAAAAACAAGAAAAGCTGTTATTTTTGCGTTAATAATATTAAGGAGATTGATTACAAAGATCCGCAGTTTTTGAGAAGATTTATCTCTTCTTATCTTAGGATTTTGCCCGGCAAAAGAACCGGAGTTTGCTCCAAACACCAGCGTAAACTGGCCACCGCCATAAAGCGGGCGAGAATAATGGCCCTGCTTCCCTTTACTTCAAAATAACCAGAAAAAAATATGGCTATTTCAACCTTGAATGATATTAAGAGCGGCTTGAAGATTAATATGGGTGGCGAGCCTTATGTGGTATTGCAGGCTAATTTTGTGAGAATGCAGCAGCGCAAACCCGTAATGCAGACCAAGCTCAAAAATTTAATTAACGGCAAAGTTCTTGAAATTACTTTTAAGCCCGGAGATAATGTGGAAGAAGCGGATTTGGAAAACAAAAAGGCCACTTATTTGTACAAGGATGAGGAAAATGTTTATTTTATGGACGCTGAGTCTTATGAACAATTTTCCATACCTCTTTCCCAGCTGGAGAATGAAGTACAATGGCTAAAGGAGGAAACCGAGGTGGATGTTTTGTATTTTGAGGGAGCCCCGGTAAGTATTGAGCTGCCCAATAAAGTAGAGCTCAAGGTTACTGAAGCGCCGCCGGGAATAAAAGGTGATACGGCTCAGGGCGGAACCAAGCAGGTTACACTGGAGACCGGCGCGGTAGTCAACGCCCCTCTTTTTGTAAAAACCGGAGACGTGGTAAGAGTAAATACCGAAACCGGAGAATATGTGGAAAGAGTATAAAGATTAGATAATAAAAAATCCTCCTTTCATAATAGGGAGGATTTTTTATTATATTTATGCGAATTTTTAAGCAAGATATTCGATGATTTTTTGAGTTATTATGATATTAGGATTATTCTTCTTCCTCTTTTACTTTTTTAACAATTTCTTTTCTTATTTTCTCCATTAGCTTGGGATTTTCACGCATATATTTTTTAGCATTTTCCCGGCCCACGCCCATTTTTTCTTCGCCGTAAGAATAGGAATTTCCACTTTTGTTGATTACCCCGTTTTGTGTTCCCACATCAAGCAAGTCGCCGGAAATGGAAATTCCTTCATTATACATAATATCAAATTCGGTGGTGCGGAAAGGGGCGGCTACTTTGTTTTTTACCACTTTGCATTTTACTCGATTGCCTATTATTTTGTCGCCCATTTTTATTTGCGCGGCGCGGCGTACCTCTACTCTAACTGAGGAATAAAATTTTAAAGCCGTACCTCCGGTGGTGGTTTCCGGATTGCCGAAGACTATGCCTATTTTTTGGCGAGTTTGGTTTATAAAGATGACCACGCTTTTGGATTTGCTTACGATTCCCGTAAGCTTTCGGAGTGCTTGGCTCATGAGTCGGGCCTGTAGTCCCATATGTTGATCTCCCATTTCGCCTTCAATTTCTTTTTTGGGCGTAAGGGCGGCTACGGAATCAACAACAATCACATCAACCGCGTTGGAGCGCACCAGAGTTTCCAATATCTCCAAAGCTTGCTCGCCGGTGTCGGGTTGAGAAATAAAGAGGTCATCTATTTTTATTCCTATTTTTTTGGCATAGTCCGGATCAAGGGCATGCTCGGCGTCTATAAAGGCGGCGGAACCGCCTATTTTTTGCACTTCGGCGACAACATGCTGGGCCAAAGTTGTTTTTCCCGAAGATTCGGGGCCAAAAATTTCAATAATTCTTCCGCGAGGAACGCCACCCACCCCCAAAGCCAAATCCAGCGACAGGCAACCGGTCGGTACCGCCTCCACATTCATTTTTTTGGCTTCGCCGAGTTTCATTATAGAGCCTTCGCCAAAACGTTCTTTTATTTGAGAGATGGCCGCTTCGGCAGCTTTGGTCCGCTCATTATTTTCATTTGTTTGTTCTTCCTCCTTTTTAGCTGCTTTTGGCATAAAAAATATTTTATTTAATTATTATTTTCCACTATAACCGTGCGATAGATTGTTGTTTCATCGCCATATTTTTTCTTGGCGGTTATTTTTATAATATTAATTCCTTCTTGTAATTGAAGTTCTTTTCTAAAAATTCCTTCGGGATTACTGGAAACTCCTTCATCGTTTATACTGACACTCGCTTCTTTTTCGGCGCGACCTTCCACGATTATGGACGATTTTTCGGTAGTAATATTTTCTTGCGGTGAATTTATTTGCAGGTGAGGCGCGGCGGTAATATCATTTATCTGCCAAGCCAGATATCCCAAGAGCGCGGCCGCCACTATGACTATCAGGGAATTGCGCAATATTTTGGGCGCGCTTATAAGATTAAACAAGGATATTTTTTCAATAAATTTTTTATCTTTTTTTATACCATGAATAGCTTCATAAGATTTTTTTTCTTTGAGAAACAAATCGACATGTTCTTTTTCCGGCAAGTGCAGAGCTTTTAGGTATTTGCGCAGGAAATTTTTACTATAAACCTCGGGAGGCAAGGATTTATAATCGCCCTCTTCGAGCGCCCGGAAATATTTTTTGTGTACCCCGGTTTCTTCCGCCAAAACACTCAAGTCAAGTTTTAAAAGTAGGCGCTGATCTATTAATTTTTGTCCCAGGGTCCCTTCGGGATTGATTTGCTTATTGGTAAAATTATCCATTGATTGGTTTTTAATATTTTTCCTCCTCCTCATCTTCCTCGCTGTAATCATCTTCGTCTTCACTTTCTTCATCATCATTTTCATTGTAGTCGCTCTCTTCTTCGTCGGTTTCTGATACATCTTCATCGCCACTATCATCTTCTTCCGGTTCGTCCATATTATCATGTTCATCAGGATTTATCAAAATTTCTCTGGGCTTGGCTCCTTCGGATGGACCTATAATACCTTGCTCTTCAAGCAAATCGAGAATTCTAGCCGCACGGGCATAGCCTACTTTCAAGCGTCTTTGCAGAAGAGAGGCAGAAGCTTTTCCGGCGGAAAATATTACTTCTTTGGCTTCTTCAAGCAGTTCATCTCCATCCTCTTCGGAATATTCAAATGCCGTGGGCGAGCTTTTTGGGCGTTCGGTTACTTCCTCACGGTAATCGGGCTCACCCTGTTCTTTTAGATAGTTTATAATATTTTTTATTTCTTGATCGGATACAAAAGCTCCCTGTAGTCTTTTGGGTGATGATAGTTCCGCCGAAGTATAGAGCATGTCCCCGCGGCCGAGAAGTTTTTCCGCTCCCGCGGTATCCAGAATGGTGCGGGAATCTACCACCGAAGCTACACTAAAAGCTATACGAGAAGGAATATTGGCCTTGATGAGTCCGGTGATAATATCCACCGAAGGACGCTGAGTGGCGAGTACTAAGTGGATGCCCACGGCGCGCGCCATTTGAGCGATACGGATAATGCAGTGTTCCACTTCGGAAGCGGCGGCCACCATCAGGTCAGCTAACTCGTCAATGACTATTATAATATAAGGAAGTTTGTTTTCTTTTTGGGCGGCATTATAGCTTGAAATATTTCTTTTGCCCGCTTTGGAGAGCAGTTCCAGCCGGCGGTCCATTTCCAGTATAGCCCATTTTAGAGCATTTACCGTTTTGGTCACATCGGTAATTACGGGTGTTAGGAGATGGGGGATGCCGTTATAAACGGGGAGTTCGACGCGTTTGGGATCTACCATAATAAATTTTAATTCACCGGGACCATTTTGAAAAAGTAAGCTCAAAATCATAGTGTTTAGACAGACACTTTTTCCCGAACCGGTTGAACCGGCGACAAGCAAATGGGGCATTTTGGCAATATCAGCGGTCCAGCAATGCCCGGCCACGTCTTTGCCGAGACCCACGGTGATATTGGATGAACGCTTTTTAAAGGGAGAAGATTCCAATATTTCACGCAAATTAACCATGGCTATTTTTCTATTGGGCACCTCTATTCCCACGAGCGATTTTCCCGGAATGGGAGCTTCAATCCTGATGGGATGGGCGGCCAGGGCTAGGGCCAGATCGCTTTGCAGGGAAACGATGCGCGAAAGTTTTATGCCCTCGGCCGGCTTAAAAGTATACTGAGTAACGGTTGGACCCACACTAAATTCTCCCATGGTTACGGGAATACCAAAATCGGCCAAAGTTTTCTGTATGGTTTCCATATTGGCCTTAATATCTCCGGAAGTGGGTTTGCCCACATGTCCGCTCAAAAGATTCAGTGGTATGTCTATTTTTCCTTTAAATTTTGGCTCCGGTTGAGGATCCAGGAGCGGTTTTTCTTTTTTGGGAGTTTTTATTTTTTTGGTTTTAAATTTTTGTTCTTCTTCCTCATCTTCTTCATCTTCGTCTTCCTCTTCCTCATCTTCTTCATCTTCGTCTTCCTCTTCCTCTTCGGATGAGGAAATTCCCCTTAGCTTGTAGCTTAAAAATTTTAAGCCGGAGAATTTTTCTCCAAGGCTCACGCCCGGTTCTACGAGTCGAGCCAGTGTAGTATTAAACATCGTTAATATGGAAATAATAAAGAGAGCTATAATCAGTATGAGGGCGGCCCAAAATCCCATAAGACGCTGCAGAGGGAAACTTAGCGCCAAACCGATATATCCTCCGCCCCTTCCTTCTTCGATTAAGGAAACGGCTTCCTCCGGAGGAATGAATAAATGCAGGAGAGCGGTAAAGCTTAAAATAAATATAACAATGCCGAAATAATTTATGCCGCGCAGGTCGTAGCGGTCGGGAAAGAGCAATACCCAGCCGAGCCCCAAAAGTATAAGCGGAAAAATAAAAGAGGCCCATCCGAAAATCAGCCCCAAAATATAAGTTAAAAATCGCCCGGCGTCACCGGCCACGCCAAAAAGGCTTAAAATGCTTATAAGCGCCGCGGCAAACAAGACAATAACCAAGATATGTTTTTTTGTCTCGGAATCAAGCTCAAAGTCCATTTTATTTATTAGCGGTTCATTGTTTTTTTTACTTTTTCTTTTTTTAGCCATTTTTTAAAAATATTTTTTTAAAATAAAAATGAAATATGGTATTTTCCCATATATTATACATATTATAGCACAAACCCGCCAATAAAAAAAGACCGCTAAAAACGGTCTTTTTGAGCCTAGCCGATATGAGGCTGCGAGCATACCTTTTGCTTTAATAAACGAGTCGAATTGATTAAGTCCGAGGAGAGAGTTTTTTCCCGCGTCACGGATTTCTCCTCTTCGTACGAATCGGAGAAAGTCCGCTTTTGGGAAGGACTTTATCTGTCCGATTCGATTTTAAGCTATTGGTATGGCCCGCAGTCTCCTGCCGGCTAAGTCATATTTTATTATATGTATAAAATTCCTTTTTGTCAATTTTCCCAATTTCAGATTACTATATTGAATATAATAAGCTGGAATTGAAGGGCGTCTTTGCAAGACACCCTCGGTGCGCCTGTTTTTTGGCGCGTGTTGGTTAGACGGCAAGGAATTCGCCGAGCGTTTTGCCTTCATTCAGGCAGTGGGCGAAGACCTCTTTCATAAAGTCCAAGCTCACGCCCTCCTTTTTTGCAAGGCGAGCACGCACATCCTTTTTTTAGTCTGGGCGCAGTAGGCGGAGATCCAGGAGTGGATTTCAGTTTGAGGCATTTTTTTACCTCCTAAATTTTTTCGCAGGTTTGCAGAAATCTTTGAAGCCGTTCCGGATTGTTCCGGAGACGGGCGATCATTATTTGCAAGGCCTTTTTAAAGGCCGCGCTTTTTTTCTCGTTTTTTTCTTCCGACATTTACTTACTCCTAAAATTTTTCCCCACCTAAGTTTATTAATCTTTATAACTTCGTATTATTATCTCGTATCAATCGTTTCCGGCTTAAACGGATAAACGTGAATAACGGTGATTAACAAACTTGGGTGGGAGGGCCGAAGAAATGTATTTCTCCGACCCGGAAAAATTTTTTCGGGACGATTTTTTATTTTTTCAGGTGGTTAAAAATGGAATTTTCCAACCTGATGGTGACACCGCTTCCCGGGAGTCGCGTTGTTCCGCCTTTCCGGGAGACGGTTTCTGGTAAGTGTCCTTTTTGTGGCAAGGACACTTTTTTGACCCGGAGGGCTCCGTTGGCTACAGTCGCCTCTCCAGGGTTAAACGTACTGGTCCAGTTATTATATTCCGGGAAGAACATTGTTCCCTCCTTTCCTCAGAGACAAGAAATTTTAGTTATTAACAAAATCCACAAAATTGACTTGAAAATTTTTCAAAGCAATTTTGTAGGTTTTTTGAAAAAAGATTGGAGAGGGCGAAGATTTTGTTTTAGTCTTCGCGCCTCTCTCTGGATAGATTTTTAGGCGTTAGCGCCCTCTGCGTCTTCACACCCACATCCACACCATTCGTCGATTTTTTTCTCCAGCTTTTTTATGGAATCGGTGTGCGCCGCGTACTCGTCTTCCCAGTATTTCATGGCAAGACTACGGCCGAGGGTCGGTACGAATTTGTAGTGGGCAGCGTTGTTTTTGTCAAACTTCATTCGCCGGACCTGGTCCCCATGTTTGGAGAAGTTTTCGATTTCGATCACTCCTTCGTGTAGGAGCGCCTGAATCAAGGCTCTCATCTCCGTCACCTCCCCTTGAGAGCAGAAAAGTACTCGCCAGGATTCTTTTTCCTTGACAAAAATTTCCTGGGCGAATGTTTCAGGGCATTCTTTGCCGTCCACCTTGATTATTCGACCCTTGGGGTCAAGTTTTTTCCCGCTTAGACTCGACCAGACCGGCTTGTTGAAGAGTTGACCACTTGGAGACGCTTTTTGGAGGAGTGTCAGAGCCTCCTCCTTTTTGGAGGCAATTTTTTTGCCTCGCCGCATTTTGTCGCCGAGCTGCTTTTTTTGAGCTATGCGACAGCGGTTCATCCGGGTAAATTTCCGCGTCGCCGGCAGGTGGTACTTGTCCGCGTTTTCGGCGGTCCAAGTTTTTTTCTGGCCCGGTTTTTCTCCGTAATGGACGATTTTTATCTCGCCCTCTTTGATCATGTTTCGGAGAACTTTCTCCGCTCTCGGTTTGCATTTTTCGCAGACCGTAAATTTCCGGCTGCGCCCTTCCTCGTGGATGTATGCAGATAATCTGCATACATCCTTCCTTGGTGGCTTCCGCAGTTTTTGCACTTCATTTACTTCCTTTCGTCCGCTCATAGGCGGAACAAAAAATAGTGAAAGAGAAAAAATCTATTACAATCCCTCCGTTGTGGAGGTTTTTGTAAAGAACGCTCTTTTATCAAGAGAAATTTGCCGATAATTTTTATAAGCAAGTATTCTCTTGGTAAAAAAAGAAGGGAGAACGGAGAAAGTGCCGTTCTCCCCATTTATATTTAACAAAGAGTCGTAACTCTTTGGTGTTTTTTTGGGGGCAGGGAGGGAGTTGAACCCACGATTTCCTCCTTTTTGGGATTCTTTTTGCCACTTGCTTGGTGGCTCCAGACCGCTGGCCGTGCCCTTTAAAAAACTTGGTTAAAAAATGTACTTTCCACCTAAGATCAATAGTTTATAACTAATAACCTTGGGTGGAAGAGAGAGTTAGTTTTTCTCTCTCCATGGAATTTCGGCAACAGGGTAGAAATACCGCATGTCCCGCTCCTCCGGTTTGTTTTTGAAAGATTGGGCTTTTTAAGCCTCGGGTTGCATGGCTTACCTCCTTTCTTCCACCTAAGGCTACTAATTTTTAATAATCTTGGGTGGAAGAGGGAGTGGTTACCCTCTCCAAGGGCCCGGGACATATATTAGGGTCATTGGTCCCCGGGGACCTCATCTTATGTTTTGTATCATTTTCGGCCTCCTCGGCTGAAAAAGGTTTAATTCACACTGTCGAGCATTTTTTGGAAAAGCGCTTTGGTTTCGGCCGCCTCTTCTTCGTTACAAAGCCTTATCAGTTTCATTTTGAAATCTCCCAAATAATGTATGTTAAAGTTTAATGTTCTTCCGCTTAAATCTATGAAACGAATCCTACACGAGGACGCGCCTCATAGACTTGAGTGGAAGGAGGAAGAGTTGTCTTCCTCCGGGTTGTGTGTTTGAGAGATTAGCGTGTTGCCTTAGCCGCGTGTGTTGCCGGTGATCGCATGGAATGCGGTCAGCTTCTTGGCAGTCACGGCCGTTTTGTCGTTCGCCCGTTCGTTTTGCGGCGCCGGGTTGTTGACCTTGATGAAGGTCTGGCTGCCGATGTATGCCGCGGTGTTTTTTCCGACATCTTCGTTGGAGTTGATGTTGGCGGTGGCGGCATAGGCGGCGGTGGCGACGAAAATGGCGATCATGGTGACGAACAAAAATTTCATGGAACTTCCTCCAAAAAGTTGCAAATGTGAAAATCTCTCCCACCTAAAGTTATTAACTTTTAATAATCTTGGGTGGAAGAGGGAACGATTGTTTTCGTTCCCCTCCCTTGAGGCTCTGCTTCCTCAAGGCTCACCACTTTGGGCAGGTGACTCCCTTTCGCGTTCCTAGCGATGATTTTGCCTTTCTCGGCAAGCTATTTTCGCAGCAGTAATTTCATGGGATCCTCCCTGACTTTGGTCATTTGTGAAAGAGACGGGACAGCCTTCGCATCTTGGCCACATAGGTCCAAGCCGGAGCCGCTTCCCCCGTCTCTTAGCTGGAGAATTGGTTTAGGGCCGAGCGTTTAAATTTATTTTTATTTTTAATATTTGCCCTCCAATTCTCCAATTAAGAGATAAGGAATAGCCGGCTTTTTTATTCTCGGAAATAAGGAGGTTAGAAGTCCGATGTTTTTCGCTTGGAAGCGAGCCATCGAACGAGGCGTTTTGTAAGGAATTTTCCAGTCGAAACCGGAAGCAACCTCCGCCACGCCAACTTATCTCAGTGAATGCTTTGCGCTTTGTATAACTTGCGCGGTGAGACAAGGCTCTAATCCCCCTGATTTCCGTTAACAAAAAAGCGGCTAGGAGACTATCTGCTAATAAGAAGAGAGTTTCCCAACCGCCTTAATACGATTGTTTGGCAGAATGGAATTCACCTGCCAACATAAACATAATATTTATACTTATGACTCTCTCCCCGTATTTATTTGTAATGTTCCGCCCCGGTAAGGTTTTTTTATTTTATTTTTCTTTTTAACATTTCAGTATAGCATAGTTTGAAAGTTTTGTCAAGTCTTTTGGCAATATTTTGGCTAATATTAGCTAAAAATAATTATTTTAAATAATATAATTTTTATTTTTTAATTTATAAAATATTAAAATATTGAATACTTGTTTAGTTTCATGACATTATTAACAAAGTAAGCACTTTTGAAAACCAAAAGCA
>CAYZWC010000026.1:0-10228 GCA_964482065.1 uncultured Gammaproteobacteria bacterium
GTATGACATTTCTAAATGGCTGTACTATGACATTATCATATGGCTACGACATTTTAGCGCAAATACTTGACAAAATAATTTATATATGTTAATATGACTGGAATTCTAAAAAATTCTAAAAATGCAAAAAGGAGGGACAGATGCGTCACAAACTGAATTTAAATTTCCGGGGTGTAGAGTACACGGTGTACTTCACAGCATCCCCTGACAAAATTGAATCTCCGGAGGCCAAGTGCTCAGTCTGCGGAAAGGAAAACGCCACCCGTGATTTCATGGGTACGGAAATAGAATTAGAGGAAGCGCTAAAAAGCGACACAGGAGAAAATGTGACTAATCGGTCACTCCTCTCCAAGTTGACAAGCCAAGTTATAATGAAAAGAGGCAATGAAATCCTATGTAGCTCTTGCCTCGCAAAAAGCCTCATAGACTTAGCTGAAAGCGTCTAAAACCCGCGAGAAACCTACAAACCACCATATCCCCGTTTAATAGTACATATCAGACGGGGATTTTTTATTTCAAAAACCGACTAACTGGACTTCTTCGTGCAATTGTATATTAAACATCACTCTCACTTTTTGTTTTATGGCGGCTATAAGCATAATAACCTCTTCGGCGGTACCGCCTCCCAAATTGATTATAAAATTCGCGTGTTTCTCGGATACCGCCACTTTACCCATCTTAAATCCTTTGTAGCCGGCTTCGTCTATCAAGAGCCCCGCCGGCACAATTTGCCTTTTCAGTAAATCTGCGTCCAATAGAGGCTTTACTTTTTCCAAGGCCGCGGCGTCAAGTTCATCAAATTTTATATTTTTAAAAATGCACCCGGAGCTAGGTTTGTCGGTCGCTTGGCTTTCGGTTTTAGCTTTTAAATATTTGGTAATCAATTCTTCACTTTTCTTTTTATCGCCTTTTTCCAAAATAAATCTTGCTTCCAAAATAACATCATCATTGCTTTTAAAAATACTATGGCGATAAGCAAAACCGCATTCTTCTTTTTTCAATTCTTTAATTTCCACTCCTCTTAAAACCTTTACGGTTTGGAGGGAATCTTTTATTTCCCCGCCCCAAGCCCCGGCATTGCCGTAAACGGCTCCGCCTACCGTGCCCGGGATTCCGGCGGCCCATTCAAGGCCCGCAAGTCCCTGCTTTACGCTTTGCACCGCGAGCTTAGTCAGATTCACACCGGCGCCGGCGATAATTTCCTCGCCGTCGAATTCTATCTTATTATTTTTAACTTTAATAACCAATCCTGAAAAACCGTCATCGGAAACCAAAACATTGCTGCAACCGCCCAAAATTAAATAAGGCAAATTAAACTCACGGGCAAACTTCACGGCTCTAACAATTTCTTCCTCGTTTTCCGCTTCAAAAAAATACTTGGCCGGCCCGCCGATTTTAAAAGTGGTGTAATTTGCCAATAATTCATCCTCTTTCAAGCCTTTTAAATTTTTTACTAAAACGTCATTCATGATAATTTCTAATCACCTGCCGGCAGGCAGGAATCCCAATGTCTAATTTTTTAATGACTAAAATTTTAGCACTGGACATTTAGGTATTAGTAATTTATTAAAAATTAGACCCGCCTGCAACGCTATGCGTAGCACTGCGGGCAGGTATTAGAAATTAGTAATTTTATATATATCACCAGCGCCCATGATAATAACCAAATCATTGGGCTCTAGATTTTCTTTGATTAATTCTTTGGTTTTATCCAAATCTTCGGCATAAAAAACCTTACCGCCAAAATCTTTCTTTTCTTTCATTTGTCCCGCGAGATCTTTGGAACTTATATTAGAATCATAAATACCTTCTCTACCGGCAACGTCGTAAATTTCACTCAAAATAAGAATATCAGCCTCATCAAATGATTCCAAAAAATCATTGAACAAATTTTTGGTGCGATTTCTCTGATGCGGCTGAAAAGCCAAAACAATTCTACGGCTCGGATAAAATTCGCGAGCGGCTCGCAGAGTTTCACGGACTGCCGTCGGGTGGTGCCCGTAATCGGAAATAATAATCGCACCATCCTTCTCTCCAACTTTTTCAAATCTTCTCCAAATTCCTTTGAATTTTTTCAAAACTTTTTTAATTTCGGAAAATTCCACCCCCAAATCCAAGGCCAGAGCAATAGCGGCTAAAGAATTATATACATTATGACGACCGGGAATATTTAATGCTATCTTGCCCAGATTATCATATTTATAATATAAGTCAAAAAATACCTTGCCATCTTCTATATAAATATTTTTAGCGAAAACATCAGCTCCTCCCTTAAGGCCATAAGTTATAACTTTTTTATGCCCCGGATTTATCTTTTGGGAATTTTTGTCATCACTATTTAAAACCAAAACTCCATTGGGCGGCAATTTATCTACAAAAGCCTGAAAAGAATCGACTACCGCACTTTCATTGATATAATAATCAAGATGGTCGGCTTCAATATTGGTAAGCACGATAATTTTCGGATCCAAATGCATCATATGAGCGCGATATTCGCAAGCTTCGGTAATCAAATATTTTTTATCTCCGACACGCAAATTTTTATTATCAAAAGTCTTGACTTTGCTGCCGACAATCACCGTGGGATTTATTGCTTTTTCAAGTAGCAATCCCGCGAGGGCGGTCGTGGTGGATTTACCGTGCGTTCCGGTAACGGCGATGGTAAATTTGCCTTCGGAAAATTCTCCCAAAAACTCCGGATAGCTCATCTGTTTTATTTTCTTATTGCGCGCCTCCTGCCTTTCCAAATTTTCCTCGGGTACGGCCGGTGAATAAACAACCAAATCCAAATCATCGGTAATATTTCCTATATCAGCCCCTTGAAAAAATTTAAGCCCTTCTTTCTCCAGCTCTTTGGTAATTTCAGATTCGGTTGCGTCAGATCCGCTAACTCTCTTTCCCGATTGCAGCATCAAGCGGGCAACGGCCGATACGCCGATACCTCCCACTCCGATAAAATGTATTTTAGATATCTTATTTAACATAAGGTATGATACTAATTTACGAATTAACGCCAACCTGTAAATATGCGGAAATTAGTGGATTCGTATATTAGTATCTTATTGTCATCTTATATATTAAAAATAATCAAAGTAATAAATATTCCCAAGAGAAAGCCGGCAAAAACTTCTTTTAATGAATGACCGATTAAAGTATTCCAGCTTATAGCTTCAAACTTTCCTTGGCCGAGTTTTTCAAAAATATCATTAACCATGTCTTCCTGCTGCTGAGCAAAAGCCTTGTCACCTATAACGTCGCGGATAACTATAAAAGCGAAAACTCCCGAAGCGACCAACAGCGTACCGAGTCCCTCGGTCAAATAAATTCCCAAGGTTAAAGCGGTAACTGTGGCGGTATGTGCCGAAGGCATTCCGGCCGCGAGGAAAAGATAGCGCCAATGAAATGCTCCTTTTTTTCTCCAGGCAATAGCCGATTTTATGAGCTGTGCCGCAAGTGACGAAAAAAAGGCGGATAAAATTATCGGATTAGTAAATAAAAAGTGTAAAAAATCCATATTATTTTTGAGCAATGGTAATAATATTCTTGTTCTTTAAAGTTATATCCAATTTAGAGGAATAATTATTAAAAATAATTTTAAATCCGGCTTGCTTTAATAATTTTTTTAGTTCTTTTTTTCTAAAAGCGTGGTAATAACGCTTGGTCTCCCCTCTCCAAAAAACCAAAACATCTCCAAAATCAAACCGACCAGCTTCTATCCCGGAAACAATTTCTTCTTTTGGCTTAAATATCTTTTTTAAGCTATACTTAAAAAACAAAGGCAAATATTGCCGCTGCCAAAGATTCCAATTGCTCATGATTAAATAACCACCGGGTTTCAAAATCTTTTTGATATTATCTAAAACCTGTAAACGCAATTCTTCTCCCGGAATATGCTGAAAGGCCGCCATAAAAAACACAATGTCAAATTCTTTTTCCGGAAAATCCAAATTTAGGGCATCGCCGGTATAAAACTCGGCTTCAGGATATCTCTTCTTTGCTTCTTTGATTAAATTTTCGGAAATATCAATTCCAATATATTTAATATTCTTATCCTGGCTTGACAATTCTTTAAATAACTCATACAATCTACCATTACCACATCCCAGATCCAAAACCTTATCGCCGTTTTTTAAATATTTTTTTAAAAAATAAAACTCCGGCCATAGTTTGTCCCGAGTTGCTCCAAATTCCACGGCGATTTTGTTATAGTCATCTTTTACTTTTTTTAGTAATTTCCGAGCTATTTCCCTATTCATATTTAATTACAGCTTATCAAATAAAAGACTTTTTTTCAATATGCTCCAAAAATTAATAAAATTAGCCATAAAAAACAAAGTTAAAAGCGAAAAAGAGCTTTCCAAAATAAAAAGGAAATTTGCCCGAGATTTTAATACTCCCATTATTCCCAATAGCGAAATTATCACCGCTTATAAAAAATTACTCGCTGCCGGAAAAATTAAAAAAAACCCGGGATTGGAAAATTTACTCCGCAAAAGGCAAATCCGCACCCTCTCCGGCGTGGCGGTCATTACCGTGCTTACAAAACCATTTCCCTGCCCCGGAACTTGTATCTACTGCCCGTCCGAACCAAACATGCCCAAAAGCTACCTTTCTAACGAACCGGCGGCTATGCGCGCGGTACTTAATAAATTCAATCCCTACACCCAAGTGCAAAATAGGATTAGAGCGCTTGAAGCCAATGGACACGAAGTTGATAAAATAGAATTAATTGTCCTTGGCGGCACCTGGTCTTTTTATCCGAAAAACTACCAAACTGAATTTATAAAAGAATGCTTTCGCGGAGCCAATGAATACTCATACGCTTCTGATAACTCCCGCTTCCCATACCCCCCTGATAAGGGGGGGGCCAGGGGGGGTTTCAACAAAAATAAAAATTTTAAAACAAAATCCGGTAATAGTTTAAAAGAACAACAAAAAATAAATGAAACCACAAGATATAGGATAATTGGTATTTCTCTGGAAACTCGTCCGGATCATGTAAACGAAGAGGAGGTAAAAAGACTGCGTGAGCTTGGCTGCACCCGCGTCCAGCTCGGCGTCCAACATCTTGATGATAAAATTTTAAAATTGGTGAAGCGTGGACACTACACCGCTGATTTAATCAAGGCGACAAAGCTTTTGAAAGACGCCGGCTTCAAGGTTGATTATCACTTGATGCCAAATCTCCCGGGTTCTACTCCGGCCAAAGACTTGAAAATGTTCGAAAGAATTTTCGGCGAAGAAGAGTTTCGTCCGGATCAGCTAAAAATTTATCCTTGTATTGTTAATGAATATGCCAAACTCTACAAATGGTACAAAAGCGGAAAGTACAAACCCTATTCACCCAAAGTCCTTATGGACCTCATGGTGAAAATCAAAAAAACCATTCCTTATCATGTGCGGATCAACCGCGTCATTCGCGATATTCCCGAAGAAAGCATTATCGCCGGGAATAAAACCACCAACTTGCGCGAGTATTTAAAAAAAGAACTGGAGCGGCAAAAAGTGCAGTGCAAATGTATCCGCTGCCGCGAAGCGAGAAACAAAAAAGTTGACCTCAAAAACACGGAACTTTTTATAGAAAAATATCCGGCTTCCGGCGGCTGGGAATATTTTTTAAGTTATGAAAATAAAGACAGAACTATTCTCTATGCTTTTGTCCGCCTGCGTTTGCCGGACAAAAAAGAAGTGGCTAAACATTTTATTCCCGAATTAAAAACCGCCGCGCTTTTGCGGGAACTTCATACCTACGGACAATTAGTCCGGGTCGGCGCCAAGTCCAAGGACAAAAAAGTCCAGCACGAGGGATTTGGCAAAAAACTGATGCGCGAGGCGGAAGAAATTGCCAAGAAAAACGGTTATAAAAAAATGGCGGTTATCTCCGGCATCGGCGTCCGCGAGTATTACAAAAAATTGGGCTACGAACCGGAAGGCACCTATATGGTAAAAGATTTATAAAAACTACATCAAAATAAAAACGGCAATTAAGCCGTTTTTATTTTCTGATTTTTTTAAAGCGCTTCGCCCACTGATATTTTCCTTAAATCATTATTGGTAATTCCGAGGCTTAAATATCTCATAATCTGATAGGCCAAACCGCCATCTTTCATATAATAACGCTTGCCATCCTTTGGATTCACATACCAAGCCTCGCCCTTTGACTCAACTTGCAATAAAATCTTGCCTTTGAGTCGGTTATCTAAATTATTATCAATTGGTAATTTATTAGGACCATTAGGATTATAATTATTCATAACTTCAGTGTAATCACTAAAGCCATCGCCATCCGTATCAGTGCTGTTTTCATTAGTCCCCAAAGCCTCTTCCAGTTTATCAGACAGCCCATCGCCATCCGTATCGGTTAATTGAAATTTTTCCTCAATACCTATGGGAATTTTTTCCAAATCCTTATTGGTTATGCCTAGGCCAAAAGTCCGAAGAGCGCTATAGGCGGTGTTGCCGTCTTTTAAATAATATTTTTTACTGGTACTTGGGTCCACGTACCAAGCTTCGCCATTCGCCTCAGTTTGCAGCAAAATATATCCTTTTAGCCTGTTGGTTAAATTATTATCAACGCTCTTTACCAATTCCCTTTCTTGCTCGGTCCATTGCTCGGCGGCGGTATTTTTTGAGGTTGTTTGGTTTTGGTTTGTATTTTTTACTTGAACAGAAGAGCTATGTGAAGTTTCATCAATATTATTAGAAGTTTGTGATTGGTTAGAATTTTGGTTTTGATTCTGGTTTTGGTTTTCCACGGACTCATTATTTTCTGCTTCATCATCTTCACCTGAATCAAAAATAAGCTGATAGCCATTCAGCGGCAAACCGGAAATAGTTGCAGGATCCCAGGTTGATATACTAGATAACTGCATTTTCAAATTCCCTGATAATGATGCCGTATTACCGTAAACAATAAAAGTTTTTTTCTGGCCCTTGGCTATAAGCTTGTCAAAATCCTGAAAAACCACAGCGCCACTGTAAAAATAAGGGCTAACATTATTATCCAGTATCGTGCCGTCATCAATGCTCTCAATCTGATATTGGCTTACCTTAGCGTTGTAGGGAACTTGAACAAAATGCAATTCATTCACCACCACATCTCCGCCACCGGCCGTTAAATTAAATTTAAACAAAGGCGTCTTTTGCCCGAGCGCCTGCAAACCGCTTGGCGAAGTTGAAATTAAACTTGCCGCCAAAGTAGGCTTAGAAGTTGCCTCTGCTTCAAAATTTAGCTGGCTGCCATTAATGGGAAACCCATGTCCGTATATCGAGGCTAGCGGTGTTGTGCTAACCGTAAAGATATTAATATAATATGTGCCGGCTGACGCATTGGTCGTATTAGCTCTAATCTCAAAAGTATAGCTAGTGTTATTGCTCAAAGGCATATTTAAATTAGAAAAGGTGGAAAAGCCGGCCGTGGCTTCCGTCGAATCCAGAGGCACGGAGGGAGCTGATGATTTATATAACTTAAAATCTGTAATTCCCGTATTCGTATTATTCTGAGTAAAGCTAATATTATCCAACGCCGTATCAGAGCCAACAGGTTTAAGTGTAAATTTGATTAATTTTTCAGAAGTTCCCCTGTTGACAGTTCCACTAGGCGATGAACTAGACAGGCTCCCTTGTATGTATATAGGGAAAGTTAAGGAATTACCCGTAACCGGTAAACCGCTAATATCACTGGATTGTTCTGTGGTAACTCCAGTTAATTTCAATTTATAATCAAGATAGGTGTTAGTGGTATCGCCGGCAACTTTAATAACTTTTGTCGCATTAGGTTCTAAGCTAATATCCAAGCCTGAAAAAACAATCTGGCCATTGGCAGGATTTTTTCCTTGGACAACAATTGAATTATCAACATACAGACGATAATTTTTTGCGGTGGATTTAGAATTAACCTCTTCAAAGGTCAGACTGTTGATATTTAATACTTGGTCTGAAGTAAAATCTACTTTTAAAAATTCTTGGAAACTTGATTGAACTCTGGAACCAGATGGAGTACCATAACTTAATTCAACATCTAAACTTGGATCCGGAGTATCATAAGTATAAATTAAATCTCGTCCTTGAACCGGCAAACTGGTTGCCACTTCTCCCTGCGCCATTGAAATTCCAGTTAAATCCAACCTATATGTACTTATAGTACTGATCGTATTAGCTACAATTTTTAATTCTTTTAATTCCCCGGCATTAATTGGCAAACTAAAATACCCAAAAACAATTTTATTATTAACGGGCCCATTGCCAGAACTAAGCAATTCATACCCGTTGCTTCCCTTAACGTATAATTTGTAATTAGTGGCAGTGGAGTAAGAATAAGCTTCCGTAAAAGTTAGGCTGCCAACATTCACATCGCCATCATTAGCCGCTAAATTTAAATATAATACATCATCAAGGGATTGTGGTATTTTAACTCCGCCGGGAGATTTGGAAGCAAGAGAAATAGATAGTGACGGATTTTGCGCTTGGGCAAAATTAAAACTAAATAAAATTGACGCGGCCAGTAAAAACACCGCGGAAATTAAATAAAATTTCTTTAAAGCCATAATTTTAAAATATTTAATTATATTTTATATTATAGCAAAATTTATAAAAATAAAAAAACCGCCGGCAGTTGCCAAGCGAAGTAGATTTGTATGCTTCTAGAATTGCTCAAAAAATTTGTTCTTTTTGCAAATCTCCTTCCAAGCCAATTCTCTTCAGAGCGAAATTAGCTTCTTCTGTCTGGATAAAGCTTTGCGCGTGCCTTGACCGAATGTAACCTTCCATCACTTCTATCCCCTCATCGGATAATTCCGGCACATCTTCGCTAGACAATATCTCATTGAACAAGAAAAATTTTCCAACAACCCCTTCGTTCAACTTTTCCCTCCTTAGAAAACGCCCAGGTTAACAAAGTATTGACTACATTATATAGTATTTTTTGAATTTTGTCAAAAATAAAAAGCCCTCCGGGTTAGGGAGAGCGAGGCGGTGTTAAAAAAGGCGTGTGAGTTATCATGGCAGCGGATATGGTAAATTGTACATTTTGAATAAATAAGCGTATCGTTGAAAATCAATGTCTCCGTCCTGGTCGGGGTCTAAATTTAATCGACGTAACGGTTGCCGCCGCAATTTATAATGAGAATACAGGCAGCCCACTAAAAACCTTTGCGTTAAACCTCTTCCCAGAACTTCGGTATGGCCTAATACTCTGGCCATCTCCCAAATAGCATCCCCATTATGCGGTAATTCGTTCGGATCAACGCATTTTTGAAAAAATTCCTCCTTTTGCTTTCGGGCTATTTCCAGATAATCAAATTTTGACATTATGTTGGTCATTTTCTACCCCTTTTCACTAATGTGCAAATGTTGAATGTGCGAAATGCTTTATTTATATATTAGCACCAAGCTATAATTTAAGCAAATTGACCGAGTATCAATTTTTTATTAAAATAAAAGCGTACCTTGAAAATGCCGGACAAAAAAGAAGTGGCTAAACATTTTATTCCCGAATTAAAAACCGCCGCGCTTTTGCGGGAACTTCATACCTACGGACAATTAGTCCGGGTCGGCGCCAAGTCCAAGGACAAAAAAGTCCAGCACGAGGGATTTGGCAAAAAACTGATGCGCGAGGCGGAAGAAATTGCCAAGAAAAACGGTTATAAAAAAATGGCGGTTATCTCCGGCATCGGCGTCCGCGAGTATTACAAAAAATTGGGCTACGAACCGGAAGGCACCTATATGGTAAAACCGCTATAAGCTGTAAATTGTAAGTTATAAGCATTTACTTTATTCATATCCCCGCAATAAAAAAAGCTGACGGAAGTTCCGCCAGCAATAAACGCTGCTACTCCTCTGATTCCTCAATTGTTCTCGCTAAACATCCGCTTCTTTCGCCTTTCTGTAGAAAAGCTAAAAATTCTCTCTCCTCCTCTTTGGTTATAGGTTTACCTTCCTCAATTTTTTCAACCGCCCTCAAAGCCAAACGATAATTAATTCCTTTGTCATGAGTACTGCCTTTTGACAAAGTTTCCCTCCTGTACTGCTTGAGTTTTGGTTTTTGGGCTAAAGTGCTGTTTTTAATTTAATATCTTTTAAAATTTTTGTCAAAATACATAAAATGCTTGTCCGCCGTATCAGCGGATCAAAATTGCTAAAATCTACGTTTTTTACTAAAATAAAAGTATATTAAATAATTGTTTAGTTTCATGACATTATTAACAAAGTAAGCACTTTTGAAAACCAA
>CAYZWC010000027.1:0-10067 GCA_964482065.1 uncultured Gammaproteobacteria bacterium
GTAGGACATTTCTATTTAATCCTATTAGGACATTATCACAAAATTTTTACAGGCTAAATAAAAAAGCCCACGAAACGCGTCCGCGGGATAAGATAAATTATTCGGGTGATAATTATTATTTGGAGGATTTCTTTTTTTTCTTTCTCCTGCGCCTTTTCTTTTTCGAGCCTTTGACTTTAAAATTTTTAGGCGGAGTTGGCGTAGAAAAAAAATTAAACGCGTACAATTTAAACCAACAATCTTCCGATGATGTGCCAAACAAATTAGGTGTAGGTGATCCGACCATATCAAGAGAGAGAATAAGATCATTATATTCATCTTCTTTATCTGAAAATTTTTTCGATCGTTCCTTAACCTTTTCCAGTTTTTCAAGATTATCCCAAAGTATCAGACCGGCCACTTTCATGAATTCTTTTATATTATCGCATAAATCAAGCTGGTCGCAATCGGGAATTATTCCTTCTTCTATCATCGCAAAAAGTTTTTTGCGCTTATTCTCCCGACTTTCCTCCCGCCTCTTTTCTTCGCGGGCCTGTTTTAGTTGTTCTCGATCGGCTAAACCCGATTTTAAAAGAGCCTCCTGCAAATTAGCCATGATTTTCCTCCTTTTTGCTTTTATCTACACTATCTTATTCCAAATCGGCTGTCAAGTTTTGTAAAACAAACATTATTCCCAACAAAAACCAAATATGCATTATATAGACAACTGAAAAAGTATTGTACTGGATAAAAACTCCGACAAAAGCAGCAAGTAAACCTACAGCGAGTATTTTGTTAAATCCTTGCGAACCCACAACTGCTTTAATTTGTTTTATAAAAATTATAACTAAAAAAGCGGCAAAAGAAAGAAATCCCAGAAGCCCGCTCTCGGCTAAAATTTCCAAATACAAATTATTTACAATCTTCCAACCGCCCTCCTGCCAAATCAAATCATTGGCATAAACCCACGGCCCGAAATTACCCGGGCCAATACCGAGAAAAGGATGAGCTTTCCAAGCGTCAAGCGCCCAACCGAAAGTCTGGACACGCTCGTTAAAAGCGGCCGCGCGAAAAGAACTCTGCATGTGCGCTACAAATTCTCCGGTGTGCCCGTAAAGCAAAATAAAAATCACTAAATATAAAACTATAAAAACTACTACCCCCCTGATAAGGGGGGTAAGGGGGGTTTGTTTAAAAATTCTTTTTCTATAAAAATAGAAAATGACAATCAAAGAAAATAAAAGTCCAAACCAGGCACCGCGTGAAACAGTTAAAACAAAATTTAATAAAGCCAAAAATAAAACGATAATTTCAAACCATTTATTTTTTACCCCCTCAAACAAATTTGTAATCAAAAGACAAATCGGCAAAATTAAAAAATTAGCAAAATAAAGCGGTTCCAAAGCAGTAGATTGTATTCGGGTGAAACCTAAAATTTCTTTAGTGTATTGCGCGCGTAGTCCTGTCCAGCCGAGATTAAGCATATCAGCAGCAAATTGGTAAAGACCGAAGAGAGAAACAACCAAAGTGCTTGCAAACAAAATTTTTATAATTTTTTTCACTTCCTCTTCGGTCTTTATAAAATAAGGAATACTTAAACCAAACAAAATAGTAAAGGCAATAAAACAAAACACAGAAACCGCCCGGGATAAATTTATGGCGTTTGCAATAGCCAAGGCATTAGCCAATAAAAAAATTCCCAAAGGAATTAAGAACGGTTTATTTAAAATTTTAAAATCTTTAGTCCTAATTTTCTGGATCAACAAAGCGACAAGCGACATAAGAGCAAAGACTTGGCTCGGACGAATAGTAATGCCTTTGAAGTCATAAGAGCCAAGATATTCAAAAGGCAAAAAGAAAGTGGTTAAATAAATCCCCCTAATTGGGAATTTTAGTATGTAGAAAAATATAAGTAATAAAACTACCGCTAGCAAAATTAAAATAAAGAAATCCATAAATTTTATATTATCCTCTTTTTGTCATTCCGAGCGAGCGCAGCGAGCCGAGGAATCGCTTTAGATCAGTATGGCGCCAAACCCGCTACCAGTCCCTGGCTAAGTCCTCCCAAGCAGGATTTAGTGTTTTAATTAATTCTTCTTTCTTTTTCCTATTCCATTTCTTCACTTGCTTTTCTCTTTCAATGGCCCAGCACACATCATCAGTTTCTTCATAATATACCAATCTATTACATTTATATTTTTTAGTAAATCCTTTGTTGAATCCTTCTTTGTGTTCCCACACTCTTCTTTCTATATCGTTCGTCATCCCAGTATAAAGTGTACCGCTGCTGCTTGCCATTATATAAAAGTAGTAAGAGTAGTCCATCATAGTTGCTTCTAAAAGGGATCCCTCCGCTCGTCCGCAAGCGGACTCGGTCGGGATGACAAAATACGGGAATTAATTAAACAAAGTTTCATACTCGTCTATCATCTTGTCCAGACTAAATTTCTCCTCTACTGTCTTACGTCCGCGGACGCCCATTTCTCTTCTAATTTCCGGGTGGCGATGCAAATTAACAATCGCTCGGGCGATCTCCTCGGCGCTTTTCGGTTCCACAAGCAATCCGGTTTTTCCGTCTTCCACCACCTCGGGAATGCCGCCGACTCTCGTGGCTACCACCGGTTTGCCGCAAGCGAGAGCGTTTAGCGAAACTATGCCAAAGGCTTCCTTTTCCACCGACGGCAAAACAAAAATATCAAAATCCTTAACCCATCCTTCTATATTGCCCTGAAAGCCGACAAAAAGCACACTGTCGTAAATCTCGAGCTGCTTGGTGAGCCAGATCAGATTCTGCCTTTCCGGACCGTCGCCAATTACTACCAAGCGCAGCGTAGGAATAAACTCCTTGGCAATCTTTATAGCTTTGAGCAAAAACTCCACTCCTTTTTCATGATGCAAGCGGCAGACCGTTCCCACGGAAAAATTAGTACGAAAATTCTTAACCGCAGGCATGAACTCGCACCCCGACACATCCACACCGTTATAAATCACTTTCAAATTTTTTTCTTTTACTCCGATTTTTAATAGCTGTTTTTTGACTGCTTCGGATACAGCCACCACTGTCACAAGCCGCGACCAGAGAACATAAAATATTCTCCAAGGATTAAGCTTCAGCCAGCGGCCGATTGAAGTATGTTCCACCCAAACAACTTTCATGCCAAAAATCCGAGCGAGAGGTGTGGCGATTATCTTATCGGTCAGGGACAGACAATATAAAACTTTTGTTTTTTTAAAAATACGATAATAAAGCAAGACAAAAAATAATTCCAAAAAAATAATCGGCGAAAGAAGCAAAAACAAAAAAACCCAGGCTTCAGTTACGGGTTCTTTGCCGGCCCAGAGCTTCACTGCCGACCATTTTCTCTTTTTAAATTCCTCGAGTAAAACCCGGCAGGAGGAAACCAAATAAAACTTATAGCCCCGCTCCCGGAGGCTTTCCACCAAATTTATAGTATGTTTTTCTCCTC
This sequence comes from uncultured Gammaproteobacteria bacterium, assembly GCA_964482065.1. Classification (GTDB taxonomy): domain Bacteria; phylum Patescibacteriota; class Patescibacteriia; order JAQUQO01; family JAQUQO01; genus CAYZWC01. The sequence goes on from CAYZWC010000027.1 coordinate 3,447, forward strand.
CGCCAAACTGCGAGGAGTAGGGAAATTTTAATATAAGAATAGACATAAAGACGTAAGATGTAAGCCGTAAGCCATAAAGGACTTGACAAAATCTTTAAAGTATGCTATATTTATCTAGTTAATGATCTTTGCAGCAACCTGTCCTGGACCAAAGTATTGTACAACGAGAGATGCTAAAAACATGGAAATTCCGTGAATTTATGTGTCTCCCCCGCTTTGAAGGAGCTCAAAATGAGCAACAAGGCAAAAACCAGAGTGTTCTTGACAGGTTGTCCCCGAAAACTCACAGAAGAAGAACTCAATGAACTCCTCGAGGAGGATCGCGAGTTGGCTGAACGTCGTCGTAAACTGGAGCGGCGATGCCACTACGCTACCATTGAGGCATGGGATGCTATTGGGGAAATCCCCGAGAGCTAAACGACACCACTTCTGTGAGACAGCGGAGTAGCAGCAATGCGCTCCGCTTTTTTTATTCCGCAGTTTTTTTAACTCTTACGAGTTCCCTTAAAAATTCCTTGCTAAATCCCTTCATTAAGTACAAAACGACAAAATAAATAAAAACGGCCATGGCTATTAAAATCAAAATATGCAGCTCCCGCAAAACATAAATAGAGGCTCCCATGACCAAACTGGCGGCGAGTGCTTTGAATAAAATTTTTAAAGAAGGTAAAACTCGGCTCGTAGAATAAACCATTAAAAAAGTAAGCAGACAAATTAAAACTTCAGAAAAAACAGTCATGGCTGCGGCGCCGTAATAAGAGTAACGCGGTATAAAAATCAAATAACCGATCAAGGTTAGAATTGCCGTGATTATATAGCCCCAAACCATCTGTTTTTGTTTGTGCAGAGCCACCACCAAATGCCCAAAAAATTGTCCAAAAAAAATGGCTGTAACGCCGAAGATTAAAATTTTCAAAATTGCGCCGGAAGGAGCAAAATCTTCACCGGCGATAAAGACCATAACCGGTGTTGCCAAAAAAAGAGTGCCCACCAAAACAGGCATGGCTAATATGGAAAGACCGTTAAAAGCCAACTGCATTACTTCACGAAATTTTTCCCGATTGCGCTCGGCCCAATAATAAGTAAGCGAAGGTAAAACCACTCCGACTATCATTATCGGTATCATGGTAAAAACATCCACTACGCGGTAGGAAGCTCCGTAAAGACCGACTTCTTCCTGAGTTCTCACAAGAGACAAAATCAAAGTGTCGGCTTTTAGATAGATTAAGTTAAACATTATAGAAATGCCAATCGGCCAACTGCGGCGGATAATTTCTTTCCACAGGGAAAAATCAAAAGCCCAAGAAATTTTTATTAGCTTACGGGAAAATATAAAAGTCATAAGCCAATTAAAAAAACTTCCGGCCACCACGGCAGCCATTACGCCAAGCAAACCGCTATCTAAAAATACCGCCAAAACAATTCCCAAAACAAGAGCTACGCGGCCGATAATTTCAGCCAAAGCCACTTTGCCCATTTGCAGATGTTTTTGAAAAATTCCCACGAGTACCTGATGCAAAGCAATAAACAAAAAAGAAAGCGTAGTAACAAGAACCCCTATTTTGATAAGCGGAGAATAAGGGAAAAACAAAACCACGAGCGGAGCTAAGCCTAAAAATATAATTGCCGAAAAAAAACGCAAAGTAAAAATATTACTGGCAATCTTTTTTTCATCAGCTCCCGGCTCGGAAATCATCTGCACGGTAATAATAGTCAATCCAAAATCCACTATAATTCCGAAAAACTGCAAAAAAGCTATAATAGTGGCATAACCTCCAAAACCTTCTCGACCGAGATAACGAGTCATTATCGCTACGGCAATAAGACCCAAAACGGTACTGACGGCTTTTCCGGCTAACTGATAAACCGTGTTACTGGTAACTTTTTTGGCAAAATCTTTTTGTTCCATATACCCTAATTTTAGCAAAAACTTGCCAAAATTTCCATATTATGATATAATAAATATATAATACAAAAATAAAAAATGTTAATTATCCGCCAAAATCAGCGGTAATCAACAAAAAACAAAAATAAAAAAATATGAAAACTTGCGATTTTCGCCGCTTTGGCTGGCAATTTTTTCAACTTAATAATAAAATAGTCGAACGATCGGAAGCTTTGGTAAAAGAAGACTCTTCCATAAAAGGAGCAGTCTTTACTATTACCTTGGCTTTTTTTGTTTTAATGGGAGCCGCGCAGCTTCTCTCTGTTTTTGAACAATCTTTTTATACTAAAAGCGCCGCCGCTTCCGCAAATCAAACCAAAGAGCAAAAACAAGCTGAAAATCCAACAGAAAAAGAGCCGCTTTTGATATTAAATAAAATTTTAGGCATTAAAACCGCCAGAGCCGCCTCGCTTGAATATTCAGCCAAATTAATGACTCAGAGCCATGGACGCGTTTCTCTGCCACCGGGAAAAGCCATTACCTTCCAAGTCGGATTTAAAAACACCGGAAACGTTATTTGGAAAAATAATGGCAGCGAATATGTTTCCATATACAATAAAAACAAATACACCGACTCTTTCCGCCATAAATTTTGGCTCAGTCCGGAGCAACCCGCCAAACTTTTAAACTCTCCGGTAAACCCGGGTGAAATCGGATATTTTAAATTCGCTCTGCAATCTCCCGATATTGAAGGTCAATATATAGCCAAATTTCAAATCGCTTCCGAAGATACCGCCTGGATAGAAGGTGGTGAACTTTTTTTACCATTTATCTCAACTACCGCGGAAAAACAATCAATCGCGGAAAAAAATAACGTGGAGACAAATGGACAAACCGTTCCCGTTACAGCCATTGTTCCCGAAAAGAGAAAATCTTCACTGACGGAAGACAATCCCTGCGATGATGACTATCATACTTCAAGTGATGGTTCGGAATGCGGATCGGAACAATCCGGTGATAGCGGATTCTCCGCTTTTAAACTTATCCAAAGCCACAATTCTCCCCTTTCCATACAAGAAGGAGAAGAAATAGAATTCCGCGTCGGTTTTAAAAATATCGGGGAAACCTCCTGGACAGCAAACAATATTTATCTGGACACCGACCCTAAAACATATTTATTAGAAACCGTCCGGCCCGGAGCGCTCGGCTATTTTGTTTTTAAAATTTCCGCTTCCGATTCGGGAGAAAAAAATTTACATTTTGAATTAAAAGACAAAAATGGAAATTTGGTCAAAGGAGGACTTTTGGATATTACTCTAAATATAACCGCCAATCCGACACAATCCACTCCTTCATACTCCATAACAAGCAAGGGTCCTGATATAAGGGTGGGAATTTATTACACTGATTTTGATGAAGAACTTATTCAAGTAACCGCTGATAGTCCTTTTGATATTAAAAATAAAAACGGAGAAATTTTACAATCTTTAAATGCCGGTGGTATGGCTATACTGAATTATGATAACGGAATCTATACTTATAATAATTTGCAAACCGATTCATACTTGAGAATTGAGCCCAAAGAGAAAAATACTATTTTGACCGTAGCCTCTCTGGAGCGGCGTCCAAGCTGGAATACTTCCATAAATTACAATAAATTCAGGGGCATTATAGAATTCAGACACAGTAACCAAAGCGATAAATCATGGGTTATAAATGAACTGCCTTTGGAGGATTATCTGAAAGGCGTGGCCGAAACATCCAATTATGCGCCCGGGGAATATCTTAAAACCATGACCGTAGCCGCGAGAACCTACGCCCTTTATCATTATACTTATCCAAACAAACACGCCAAAGATAATTTTATAATAGATGATACCTACGACCAAGTTTATAGAGGATATGCTTTTGAACAAGTGATGCCAAAATTGGTACAAGCCGTAAATTCAACAAATGGAGAAGTTGTCACATATAATAATGAGGTAGTAGTCACACCTTATTTCTCACGTAGCGACGGCAGAACCCGAAGCTGGACGGAAGTATGGTCAGGAAACCACAAACCATGGTTGGTGTCAGTACCAACCCCCTATGATGCCGGAAAAACATTATGGGGCCATGGAGTAGGTATGTCAGCCACCGACGCGCTCTCAAGAGCAAACGATGGATATGGCTATAGTGAGATCATTTCTCATTATTATAGCGGCACCATTCTCCAAAAAAAATATTAAGTCATAAAAACTAGTTTAATCACCCACTAGCAAAACAAGGTGATATTACAGAATAAGACCGAACATTTTACAACAACAACACAATAAACAAAACCGCCCTCAATTGCATTTGAGAGCGGTTTTTTATTTAGTCGGCTAATTTTTATATTGTGATGAAGAAGTGTCTGAATATAATTAAATTATTTCCTCCTTCCTTCGTGATAATCGCGGTCAATTTCGGCCAATTCCAAAATTTTCTTAGCCACGCGGTAAGGATCTGGGATATTTTGGAATTCAAACCTCTGCCGCTCTCCCGCTGTCTGTACATAAATTGTTCCATAGTGAAAAGCTGTGGCAAAAACTCCTTTAATTTCAGAAGTTACATCCTGCACTTGATATAACTTTAATTCGGAAATAGTTCTCGCAAACATTCCTTGCTGTTCAATATCCACAATGCGATCATTGGTAACTATCCAAACATCAAGATAAAAATCAATAAAACTATGAAAAAAGAAAACCCAAACAAAAAGATAATAAGCGCTCACGGATAAAATTATAATGGGATTTAAAATCGGACCTTTCATATATTCAACAATATTTTCCCGAAACAACAAATAAAGCACCAAAGGAGCAAGTGCTATCAAGGTATGAAAAATAACTGTCCTTATAAAAATTATCCAATGGCGGCGCAAAAAATATACCATCTTTTCATACTCTTTTTGGTCGGGTAAACGTTTTTTGGAAAGCATATTAAAAAATTACCGAGGAAGAATTTAAATTAAAAATCTCCAGCGGAGCCTTCCAATCAACTCCCTGCAGCTTGTCCCAAGTCAAAAATAAAATAATGACGGTAATGGCAATATAGAGAAAAAACATAAAAAAACTCGTAAAGCTAAGAAAGCCGTAACGAGCCAAATGATATAGGATAAATAAACTGAATACAAAATAAACAGCTAGAAATATGAAATATAAGATTAAAAATATGGAAAGAGGAATTGACATGTGTTTTAAACAAAAAGCAATTTAGCCATTTAATAATATAATAATAAAATTTAAATTGTCGTTTAATTTTTTCAATTAAATGTATTATAACAGTTTATCGTCCTCATTAAAACCAAGGTGGTCATAAGCAAGACGCGTTGCCTGCCGGCCGCGGGGCGTGCGCTCCAAAAATCCGGCCTGGATTAAAAATGGCTCATAGACGTCTTCAATGGTGGCCATCTCCTCGGAAATGGAAGCGGCTATAGTGTTTAATCCTACTGGACCCCCACCAAAACGCTCTATTATAGTTTCCAATATCCTGCGGTCAACTTCATCTAAACCATGCTCGTCAACTTCCAAATTATTCAAAGCTTCTTGAGCCAACTTTTTGGTAATTACCCCGTCAGCTTTCACTTCGGCAAAATCGCGGACACGCTTCAAAAGACGATTGGCAATGCGAGGAGTGCGCCGGGCTCGTTCAGCCACTATCTCTTCGGCGCCGTCCTCCAAATTTATTTTTAAAATATCGGCACTGCGCTTTAGGATTTGGGCAATATCTTTATTTTCATAAAAATTAAGGCGATGTACGGCTCCAAAACGATCGCGCAAAGGCGAAGAAAGCAAACTCATTTTAGTGGTAGCTCCGATAATGGTAAAACGCGGCAACTCCAAACGCAAAGTGCGCGCTGAAGGTCCCTTGCCCACCACAATATCCAGAGCATATTCTTCCATGGCGGGATAAAGCACTTCTTCAATCAACTTATTCAGTCGATGAATTTCATCTATAAATAAAATATCGCCGTCGGAAAGATTGGTCAGAATAGCGGCCAAATCTCCCGCTTTTTCAATAGCGGGCCCGGTGGTAATTCTAATATTAACCGCCATTTCCTTGGCAATGATATGGGCAAGGGTGGTTTTTCCAAGTCCGGGAGAACCGTGGAGAAGCACATGTTCTATGGGCTCTTCTCTCTTTCGAGCGGCATCCATAAAAATGCGCAAATTTTCTTTAATTCGTTCTTGACCCACAAACTCTCCGAGACACTTGGGCCGCAGGGTCAAATCAAAAGCACGCTCCTCGCTTTGCTCTATTGGATTGATAACTCTTTCGTCTTCCATAAAATGATTATTATGTTATAATATTTTACAATTTTTAGCTATAAAAATCAAGGAAAAGAAAAAGCGGACCTGGCTTGGCCCGCCGTGCAGGAGAAATTATTTTAATTTTACCATCACTTGATAATTATTGATAGTGATAACAATCTTATTGCCACACACTCCACAAGTGGTGGTAAACTCTTCATCAATCTTGATTGGTTTTCCGTGCGGAGTAACCAACCAACCTGTTTTCTCGGCGGTCACTTTGACCGTTCCGTAGTGTTCACAGCAATGTACATCACTTCCCATTAGTCCCTCCTTAAAACCAAAGATCAATTTTTCGTTATTTTCCTCTTACTATAACCTATTTTTATAAAAATGTCAAGAGTGGACCTGAGCCTGTCGTAGCCATATGATAATGTCATAGTACAGCCATTTAGAAATGTCATACTT
>CAYZWC010000028.1:0-9876 GCA_964482065.1 uncultured Gammaproteobacteria bacterium
TCTATTCCCGAAGATTTAGTGGAAGAAGTGGCTCGTATTTATGGATATGATAATATCAAGCCGGATATGCCGGAAGTTAAGCTGGGAACATTACAGCCGAGTGATGAATTGGAGCTGGAGAGAGAGATTAAAAATATAATGTCTTTGGGATTCGGCTCTAATGAAATTTATAATTATTCTTTTTTGGGTGCTGACCTTTTGGGGAAAACCGGCTTTGATCCCGAGTCTTGCATTTCCATTTTAAATCCGGTTGCCTCTGATATGAATTTTATGCGTCCGAGCCTCTTACCATACCTTTTGCTTAAAATCGAAGAAAATTTAAATAATTTTGATAGAGTTAATATTTTTGAATTAGGTAGAATATTCAAAAAAGAAAAGGGTGAATATGAGGAGAAAAAAGATTCCGGAGAATTTTTGCCCAAGCAGCATAAATATCTGGCCAATATTTTAACGGGGAATAATTCTTTTTATGAAGTAAAAAATAATTTGGAGGTTCTACTTCGACGTCTTGGCTATGATTTTGAATTTATAAAAATGAAAGGAATACATGACTGGGTTCATCCCGTACGCACTCTAAGTCTTAGTGTTTCCGGCAAAGTAATAGGTTTGGTCGCGGAGATAAGTCCGATGGTTTTGGATGATTTTGACATAAAGAAAAGAGTGTCATATTTTGAATTTGATTTTAATGCTTTGGCTCTCATTGACAAAAAATATAAAATGTACGAGCCGCTACCGAAATTTCCGGGAATTGAACTTGACATATCAATGGTTGTGCCCACTGGCGCTGAATGGGGCGATATAGAAAATATTATCAAAAAAACCGGTGGTGATTTGATAAAAAAAGTTTCTTTATTTGATATCTTCGAAGGAAAGAGTATGCCTCAAGGCAAAAAAAGTATGGCTTTCAGGATAGAATACCGTTCGGACAAAAAAACTTTGGAAAAAGAGGAAGTGATGGAAATACAGGAGAGGATAATTAAGGCGCTGGAGAAGGACTTCGATGCCAAGGTTAGAAAATAAATTTCTAATTACTAATTCCTAATTTCTAATCAATGACTAATGACCAAATGTCTAATTAGTCATTAAATAATTAGATAATTGGGATTTGATTAGAAATTAGACCCGCCTGCCAACGCCTGGCACTGGCGGGCAGGTATTAGTAATTTATTAACTAAATAAGGAGGCAATATGTTTGAGACAAGTAAAGATTTATTATTCATTGTTTTGGCCTTTTCAATTTTGTGGCTCACGATTTTTGTTTCTTGGACGATTTATTATGTAGCCATGATTTTGAAGCAGGTCAATAGCACTATGAAAAAATTTACCGGTGTTTTGGAAAAAATTGAAGCACTTACCGATTTCATCAAAGAAAAAGTGGACAAGAGCTCCAATTATTTCGCCATACTTCTCACCGGTGCCAAACAAGTGATGGATTATTTTGGCAATAGGGAAGCGGAAGAAAAGAAAACGAGAAAAAATAAAAAATAAAATATGCCGTAAAGACGCATTACAATGCGTCTCTACAAAGCCGGATAAAATTATTATGTTAGAAAAAAAAGTATTTGATAATTTTATTACAGAGTGTCAAAAAGCATGGCAACAATTTTGTGTTTGGAAGTATGCAAATAATTATTTTGCAAAACGTCAAGATGAATTCAATAAAATCGTGAAAGATGGTTTTTCTTCATCAGAAGAAGATGCAATAAAAAATAGTTGTAAATGTAAAAATTTTTGGGATGTGGTAATACCCTCGTTACAACATTCATGGATATTGTCAGTAGCTAGATTAATAGATCCACCTTATTTTAAAAATGATAAAGATAAATCAAGATTATCTATATACTATATTATAGAATTATTGGATGATAATGAGCTGGGACAAGTTATAAAAAATGAACTTAATAATCAAAAAGATTTTTTGGAATCAATGAAAACTCAACGAGACGGATTCATTGCCCATAATAGTATAGGTTATAATAATAAAAATATAAAAGCAGGAGTTGAGAATTTTTTTAATAGATTGGATAATACTATTAATAAAATAAAAAACAAAAAACCACATTTAAATAGATGCAATAATATCAATATTGATTTTACAGATAAGTTATCAGAAGCAGGTGTAAAAGAAATATTTAACGACATAGTAAAATGATTTCTGACTTTATTAAAAAATAAAAATAACGTTTTATGAACAAAAAGGAACAAATAAATGGTTTAATGAAAACAATAATAGAAAATAAAAAATTAAAAGAAGCACTTTTAGGCATTGCAAACGATCAATGTTTAAATGAAGAGATAGAAAATTTAGAAGAGAGAAATAAACTTTTTATATTTTTGGGCATGTCGCTTGCTCTTCTTTCTTATAGCCAAGCTATAACCTTAAATGAAGAAAAATATTATACTATTACAAAAAATGAGAGCGAAATAATTAATAATACCGATAGAATATCAAAAAATAAAATTTTATTAGATTTAATAGCTGATATAGTAAAAAATGAAGTTGATAAAGAAGAATCACGAGTTCGTTATCACATTTTTTTGGCAACTGCGTTGAGCATGTTATTTAATAGAAATATGATTTCTATAAATGAAAGCGAAAATTATAAAAGTCCATATGTGGAGTAAAGAAGTAAATTATTAATATTATAAACTATGGAATTTGTACATCTGCATGTACATAGCCACTATAGCCTGCTTGACGGTCTCACGAAGATTGACGAGCTGGTCGGGAGGGCCAAGGATTACAATATGAAGTCCTTGGCCTTAACTGACCATGGCGTGCTTTACGGAGCGGTGGAATTTTACCAAAAATGCAAAAAAGCCGATATTAAGCCGATTATCGGAGTGGAGACCTATGTCGCTCCGAACGGCCGGGAAAACAAACGGGCGAAGATTGATGAAAAGCCCTATCATTTGGTATTGCTCGCGAAAAATAATGTTGGTTATAAAAATTTACTCAAGCTCGTGACTGCGGCTCACCTTGAGGGCTTTTATTATAAGCCGCGGGTGGACTGGGAGATTCTAAAAGAGCACGGCGAAGGGCTAATTGCTTCTACCGCTTGTCTGCAGGGAGAATTGCCGCAGGCCATACTTTCGGACAATGACAAAAAAGCGCGGGAGACGATTGAAAAATTAATTGATACTTTTGGCAAGGAAAATGTTTACTTGGAAATTCAATATCATATTAATATCCCCGGGCAGGACAAGGTGAACCAAAAAATAAAAGAATATGCTACGGAATATGATTTGCCGATGATTGCCACGGCCGACTGCCATTATCTTTTTCCGGAAGATGCCGAGCCCCAGGATGTTTTGCTTTGCATGCAGAGCAAGGTAAAACAAACCGACAAAGACCGTGGACTTTGCATGATGGATGAGGATTATTCTTTTAGCTCCATTGAAAAAGGATTTGAATATTTTGAGGATTTCCCCGGGGTTTTGGAAAATACTTTGGAGTTGGCTCTCAAATGCAATGTTGAGTTGGAGTTGGGTGAGACACATTTGCCTTATTTTGAAGTGCCTAAAGGAAAAACTGACCAGGAATATTTGCGAGATCTTTGTTATCAAGGCCTTGAACCTCGCTATGGCATCAAAAAAAGTCCCGCGGATATGAAATTATCTTATGAAGAAGCTATAGAGATGATGAATAAGGCAGAGAGTGGCAGTGAAGAAGAAATAGTGGCCCGACTTGAATATGAGCTGGCGGTTATAAGAAAAACGGGATTTGCTTCTTATTTTTTGATTGTGCAAGATTTTGTGAATTGGGCCAAAAACCAGGGTATTGTTGTTGGTCCTGGTAGGGGTAGCGCTGCCGGCAGTATTGTCTCTTATTTGATAAATATTACCAATGTAGATCCTATAAAATATGATTTGCTTTTTGAAAGATTTTTGAATCCCGCGAGAATATCAATGCCTGATATCGATCTTGATTTTGCCGATACTCGTCGCGATGAGGTTATACATTATGTTGAAGAAAAATATGGCAAAGATCATGTCGCCCAAATTATTACTTTTGGTACTATGGCAGCTCGCGCCGCTGTGCGCGATGTGGGACGCGTGCTCGGACTTTCTTATGGTTACTGCGACAGAATTGCCAAGCTTATTCCCATGTTTACCTCACTGGATGACGCCCTTGATACCGTGCCGGAGCTCAAAGAAATTTATAAAAGCGAAGAAGACGCAAAAAAACTTTTGGATACGGCCAAGAGGCTCGAGGGCGTGGCGCGTCATGCCTCTACTCATGCTTGCGGCGTGCTTATTACCAAGGAACCGCTTACTGAATATGTGCCGCTCCAATATGCTTCCAGCGGAGACAAATCAATTGTTTCACAGTATTCCCTGCATCCGGTTGAAGATCTTGGTTTACTTAAAATGGATTTTTTGGGATTAAAGAACTTAACCATACTGCAAAATACCATAGAGATATTAAAAAAGGGCCGCGGTATTGAAATAAATTTAAATAAAATTCCTTTGGAAGATAAAAAAACTTTCGAGCTTTTGAGAAGAGGGGAGACAACCGGAGTATTTCAGCTTGAGTCCGCCGGAATGAAGCGTTATCTAAAACAGCTCCGGCCGACCAATATTGAGGATATTATTGCTATGGTGGCACTTTACCGTCCGGGCCCCATGGAATGGATACCGGACTATATTGCCGGCAAACAAGGAAAAAAGAAGCCCAAATATTTACATCCCAAATTAAAGCCTATTTTGGAAAAGACTTTCGGAGTAGCTATTTATCAGGAGCAGGTTATGCAGATTGCTCGTGATATGGCGGGTTTTAGTTTGGGAGATGCTGATGTTTTGAGAAAAGCGGTGGGAAAAAAGATCGCTTCTCTTTTGCAGGAACAAAAAAAGAAATTTATACAAGGATGCAAAGATAACGATGTGCCCGAGGCAACCGCTAAAAAAGTTTTTGAATTTATAGAGCCTTTTGCCGGTTATGGATTTAATCGCGCCCATGCCGCTTGTTACGCAATGATTGCCCATCAAACAGCTTATATGAAAGCCAATTATCCGACAGAATTTATGGCTTCGCTTCTGACAGCCGAGCAAAATGATACAGATAGAATTTCCATTTTGGTTGAAGAATGCGGACAAATGGGTATAGAGGTTTTGCCGCCGGATATCAATGAAAGCTTGAAACAGTTTACCGCGGTTATGGACAGTGAAGAGCCGCGAATTCGTTTTGGACTTTTGGCTATAAAAAATGTCGGTTCCAACGTGGTACAGACGATAATTGATGAGAGGAAAACGGCCGGTCCTTATAAAAATCTGGAAGATTTTTTAAGCAGAGTCAAAACCAAAGATTTAAATAAAAAATCATTGGAAAGCCTAATTAAATGTGGGGCCTTAGATAAATTCGGAGAAAGAGGACAGATGCTTTCCAATCTGGAAAAATTACTTTTATTCGTTAAAGAGCGCAATCAAGAAAGTCTAAACGGACAATCCAATTTGTTTGGTTTGGCTCCCGCTCTTGACGTATCTCCGAAGCTTAATTTAGAACCCACCGAACCGGCTGAAGAAAAACAAAAACTCGGATGGGAAAAAGAACTTTTGGGTCTTTATGTGACTGAGCATCCTTTTCGATATTTTCAGGAATATCTAAATGATATTATAACTCCTTTTAGTTATCTTAACGAAAAGCTGGCAAATCAGTATATAAACGCGGCCGGTATCATTTCCAATATAAAAAGAATTATTACCAAAAAAGGAGAATCAATGTATTTTGTCCGCCTTGAAGACACACAAGGAAGTACGGAGGTTTTGGTTTTTCCGAGAACTCTGCAGGAAACAGCCCATATTTGGCAAGAGGACAAAATGGTTATTACCAACGGACGAGTTTCCGATAAAGATGGTGAGATAAAAATTATTGCCGGAAAATCCATGCTTATAACACCGGAAAACAAGGAACAAATAAAAAGGGAATTCGCTGCCGGAGCAAAAAAAGTCGATCCTCCATCTGTGTCTTCAAAAAACTTTTTTAACAAAAAAAAGTCAATATATATCTCTTTGCCGGCAAAAATGGATTCCAAAGCATTAAAACAAATAAAAGAAATTTGTGATTTGAATAAAGGTAAATTTAAAGTATATCTTAAAGTTCAAAATAATGGCAGTCAAAAGAATATTGAAACTAATTTTCTTATAGATTTTAATGAGCAAATAAAGTCCAAATTGGAAGAAGTTATAGGACCGGGAGCGGTAGAGGTGCGCTTGGTGTAAAATATTTTCAATTATGTTATAATAAAATTAAGAAATAAGACTTCTTAAATTTTATTTTATGGCCAAAAAAAATCCACCTTTGAATATTTATAGGAAAATAGCTGTTAGTTTTATAGGGTTGACGGTTGTTTTGGTGCTGGTTGTGCTTTATATTTCTTTTACTGAGGCTAAAATAACCATTCGGCCGGTAAAACAAGTGGAAAGCGCCGAATTTATAGTAGCGGTAGCCGAAGATCCCAAGAGCGATAATGTCATACCCGGTGAAATAATGGAAACGGAAGTAAGCGGCAGCGAAACTTTTACGGCAACAAGCACGCGGACCGAGGAAGGAAGGGCAGAAGGAGAAATTACCATTTATAATAATTATAGCAAGGACCAGCCTCTGATTGCCACAACCAGATTTTTAACCCCCAATGGTTTGCTTTTTCGCCTCAAGGAAACTGTTTTGGTTCCCGCGGGTGGGCAAGTACAGGCCGAAATTCATGCTGACGAAGAAGGAACTGAATACGAAATAGGCCCGACCCGATTTACCATCCCCGGTCTTTGGAGTGGTTTGCAAGACAAGATTTACGCGGAAAGTCATGAACCTATCAAGGGCGGAGTCAGAGAAATAAGAGTTGTCCAGGAGAATGACATAGAGAATGCTCGTGAAGAGCTAAAAAATAAATTGTTGGAACAGGGAAAAGAGGAGCTTCTAAAAAAACTTGGCGAGGGGCGGTCGCTGCCCGAGGAGACAATTTTTAGCGAAATTATTGAAAGTACGATTGATGCTATTCCCGGTGAAGAAGTTGATGAGTTTACAATTGATATGAATATGAGGGTTATCGGAATTTCAGTAGATACTGACAAACTATTGGCACTTTCGGAAACCAAGCTTAGAAGCTCACTTCCGGAAGATAGACGATTGATAAATATTATTCCCGGTAGCTTGAAATACAGCCTGGAAAGCTATAATTCCGAGGAACAAAGCGCAGTTTTATCAATTTATTTGGACGGCATTTCATCACTGCAAAAAAATAGCTTAATTTTGAACAAATCTCGCCTAGTGGGGATGAACGCGGAAGAAGCCGAGGCTTATTTGGAAAGCTTTGAAGATATAGAAGACGCAGTAGTACAATTCAGCCCTTTTTGGATCAGAAAAATACCCAGCCTGAAAGATCATATCAAAATAGAAGTTGAATAAAAATGGAAGCGGTTTTTGAGCAAACTATTTCCAAAAAAATATACCGTGAAATTAGCCGCGGTGGAAAGAGTTATTATCTTAGAGCGCAATTTGGCCGTTCCGGAGAACCTTTGCTTTTGGAGGTAAGAAATGAGTGCGGCGATTTGGTTTATTTTAAGGATTATAGAGGAGTAGAGGATTTGGAAATTGATAAATTTGACTATTTGGCGTAATTATATAAAATAATATAAAGGCGATTGGCATGGTCACCAGCCATGCAGCTCTTGTTCGGAGTTTTTCCAAATTAGTAGGAGACTAAGCCTAAAAAAACAAAGAGTCTTCGCCGAAGGCGGAGGAAAATTGGGTGGAACCGCGTGAGGAATTAAACCTTTCGTCCCAAATGCATATTTTTTGTGTTTTTGGGAAGGAAGGTTTTTAATTCTTTTAATTATTATAGTATTTAGCGCAATAAAATTTAAGTAAATAATATTATTTATTTAAACTATCTCTTTATCTATAATATTTAACATTTATAATTTTATGAAAAAAGAAAAAAATAATGACATTGTTTTAAAGTGGCATTCATTGGCTCATGTTATGGCCGCCGCCGTAGGAAGGCTTTTTCCCGAAGCTAAATTCGGTATCGGTCCCGTAATTGAAAATGGATTTTATTATGATTTTGAGCTTAAAAGGCAATTGACCCCGGAAGATTTGCCCGCTATTGAAAAAGAAATGCGAAAAATTATTAAGGAAAACTTAGCTTTTGAGCGGGAGGAAGTTTCCATTGACGAGGCCGTTTCACTGTTTAAAAAATTAAAACAGGACTATAAAGTAGAATTACTCAAAGACCTGAAGAAAAGGGGAACAACTGTAATTAAAGATAAAGAATTTGAAGATGTGGCAGAAAAATCAGATAAAGTCAGTTATTATAAAACCGGAAAGTTTGTAGATCTTTGCCGCGGTCCGCACGTTAAATCCACAGCGGCTTTGAAAGGGGTAGCTTTTGAACTTCAAAAATTGGCGGGAGCATATTGGCGCGGGGATGAAAAAAATCCCATGCTGCAGAGGATTTATGCCGTGGCTTTTGAAACTCAAAAAGAACTTGAAGATTACAAAAAATTTTTGGAAGAAGCGGAACGGCGCGATCATAGAAAGATCGGCAAAGAACAAGAGTTGTTTCTTATAGACCAAACAGTCGGGCAAGGTCTGCCGATGTGGCTGCCCAAGGGCGCTTTGATATGGAGGATTATGGAAGATTTTTGGTATAATGAGCATTTGAAAAATGGTTATGAACTCGTGCGTTCGCCGCATATTGGCAACCGTTCGCTTTGGGAAAAGTCCGGGCACTGGAATTTTTACCGTGACAGCATGTATTCGCCGATAAAAGTGGAAGATGAAGAATATCTGTTAAAGCCCATGAATTGCCCATTTCATCTTGCTATGTATAATTCCACTTTGCATTCTTATCGTGAATTGCCGATTCGCTGGGCGGAGACCGGTACTGTTTACCGCTATGAAAAATCCGGTGAACTCTCGGGGCTCACTCGCGTTCGGGGATTCACTCAAGACGATGCTCATATAATTTGTACCAAAGAACAGGTTGAATCCGAACTTGGGCGCGTGGTTGATTTTATCACCTTTATGCTTGGCACCTTTGGCTTCAAAGATTATAATGTTTATCTTTCCCTTCGCGATCCCAAAGATAAAAAGAAATATGCGGGGCATGATGAAGGCTGGGAGTTTACCGAGCGAATTTTGGAAAAAGTGGCAAAAGAAAAAAAATTGAATTACGTTAAGGAAGAAGGGGAGGCGGCTTTCTACGGACCTAAGCTTGATTTCAAAATCAAGGATTGCCTTGGCCGCGAGTGGCAGTGTTCTACATTGCAGTTTGACTTTAATGAGCCGGAGAGGTTTGATTTGAAATTTATAAATGAAAAGGGCGAAGAGGAACAGCCCTATATGCTTCACCGCGCGCTCTTCGGATCATTTGAAAGGTTTATCGGCGTGCTTATTGAGCATTATGCCGGTGCTTGGCCGGTCTGGCTCGCCCCGGTGCAGATTAAGCTCATAAATGTCGGCGTGGCTCATGAAAAGCATGTGTTGAAACTGGCGGAGGAATTCAGGGCTTTGGGCTTTCGGGTGGAAGCGGATTTATCAAATGAAACCGTGGGCAATAAAATCCGCAAATCTGAAAAGGCAAAAGTTCCCTATATGCTAGTTATCGGCGACAAGGAGATGAAATCCAAGGATTTGCATGTCCGCATTCGGGGAAAAAAGGAAGTAGAGAAGATGTCTAAGAAGAAATTTGTGGAAAGATTAACCTCGGAAATTGAGAATAAAAAATAACAAATATTTATTTTAAAAAGGTTCTAAGGACCTCTTAAAGAACCTTAGAACCTTTTTAAATTTCTCTAATCTTAGCCAAAAATCAGCTAAAACACTGTACGGTTAACATTCAAGGGTGACTATTTTGAAGATAAAGAGGACTGATATTG
>CAYZWC010000029.1:0-9728 GCA_964482065.1 uncultured Gammaproteobacteria bacterium
CTATATTATGCCACAAATCTCACTTTTTAGCCCCACCAAAATGTCTAGTTACTCGGAAAAATCGTCTTTAATGTAAAAGACGGCATATTCAATCAAGAGGACGCCCGCAATTGGGTAAAAGAAAATTTCTTCCCCATCAACTAAAATTTAACAAACTGCAAATAACTATCCTCCGCTTAATATTAGCGGGGGATTTTTAAAATAAAAACATCCCCCGAATTAACGGAGGATGTTTTTTATCTAAGGACTTTCTTAGTAAATATATCCGAGAGCTCTCACAACAGACCAGTCAAGAGGTGATTTTGGATCTCTATTAAAGATACCGCGGAAGTCTGTAATACCCTCTCTTTCCTGATCGAGATTTCTAGTAAAGCGGATTCTGTACATAAAGGTGTTCCAGGCCAGATCTTCATTAGCATCTTTAAAATTCGGTCTATGTCCAAAAGCTTTCTCAAACATAGCCAGTACTTGCGGAAGCTGTTCTTGTTCTTTGGGAAGATTTCTATTAACAATCTTTTGTCCGGTAGCCATTCTTTGGATATCGGTCCAAATAACGTCAGCTCTGCCTACGAGATTGAGATAATCGCGAAGTATGGCGCGCCTCTCACCGGATCCGAACTTTTGAGTTTCCGGAGAAATGCCGTAGGTAACGAAATTAATCATGGCATATCTTTGAGAATTGTCGGTTATCTGAACTCCAAATTCTTTCAAATCGTCATTAATAAGTTTGGCGTATTTAGCTTCATCAGCGGTATTTCTCTCTAAGCCTAAAGTGCTCAATACTTCATTGACATCAGAAGGATTGGTAACTATCACATCGGAAACTTCAATGGTTACATCACCGGTTTTAGCTGTAGCTTGTTTCTCCTCTTCGGTAACCGGAGTTCCTCCTCCGCCACCGCCATCGCCGCCATCTCCATCATCTCCGCTTCCATCATCAGTCGCAGCTGAAAAATATGAAAGTGATGTTGTACTAAAACTGCAGATCCCGGAAGCAACCGTACAGCTGCCCAACAAGGAATATCCGGAATCAACAGCGCTGGAGCTTCTATATACATTAAGACCCTGCCCATTCAAAGAGCTACTTACCGGGATTTTAATGGTGATCGCGGAACTGGAAGTAAGTCCTACTGTAGGAATACCCACTTGCACGGCTCCTTTAATGCTTTGTCCGGTAATTCCGCTGGCATTGGATGATTGATCTGAAGCGGTAAATGAGGTAAAGTCAAAATTTCCTCCTCCGGTCTTTGTAAGCTTGGCTCCGGAAGGAATGGTAACTGTTAGGGTTCCGCCGGAAACCGAAAGATTTAAGGTAACCTTGTCATTAAAAGTTATAGAACTAGCCGCTGACTGTGCTCCGGAAATTGTAACAGCACCTTGTTTATAAAGGGTTGCCAAATCGCTAGCGCTTGTGAGGGTAACACCAGTTGAACTATCATAGCTACCTGCTAAATAACCGTAGCCGTAACCGTAAGCATATGTATCATAACTCCCCTCTTCTGTCCTATATCCGGCAACAGCTCCGGAATCCCAGCCATAGCCTATTCCATAACCATAACCGTAGCCATAGCCCCAACCTTCATCTCCGGTTTGTCTTAAAAATTCAGCATAGGTCGTGGGAGTAATAAGCACAAAAATAAATACTGCCACCATCGCTACTGCTATAAAGGTGGAAAAGTATTTTTCTTTAAAGAAAAATCTTAATTTTTTTCCCATACTTTTGTATTAAAAAATTTAGTTAAATTTACATTTTAATTAAAAACACAATATACCTATATTATAATTATAGCAAAAAAACTTTTTTTTTAAAATATCTACTTTAAAAAATTGTGGATAACTAATTTTCTAAAAATTGAGTGAATCTTTATTTTTTTTGCTAAGCTTCGTGAATTCATTCTTGTTTTTGGCTATATACTCTGCTGCAAAAGCCCAAAGAACCCCCAAAAATAATGCTAAAATGGCTGAAAAAGTTACATTTTTTCTGCGGTCCGGAGATATTCTTTCTTTGGGCAGCAGAGGCTCAACCTCCACCGTGGTAGGCCTGGTTTCATACTTCTTTTCAAAATTCTTTTCTTGAAATTTAGCATCAAAATTTATCAAAGCCAGTTTTAAATTTGCCAACTCAGACAAATCTTTTTCCTTTTGATCTTTAGCTGAAGCTAATAAATTGATATAACTTTCCGTTATTCTACCCTGGCCCTCTGACTGCGCATCAGATCTTTTTGATATTTCTATTTCATAAAAATTAATATCCTCATCAAGTCTTTTTATTTCTTGCTCTTTTATAGCAATTTTATTTTGTGTCTGTTCCTGCTCTCTTTTAATCAATTCAACTTCCAAATTAAAACGTTCTTCTGCTTCTTTAAAAAGAAATTCATACCTTTGAAGGATTAGGTCGTCTATTACATTTACAATATGCTGCGCTTGTTCCGGTGATCCGCCTTTGGCTGTGATTTGAATATAATTTGCCATACCATCTTTGTCGGAAGTTTTTTTCTGATTAATATTGAATATATTCTCAATTGATTTTATATTTTCCTTATTAAGTCCGACTTTTTCATTAATCTCCTCAAGCATATTGTCACTATAAAAAACCGCTTTCATATCGTTAATAGAAACTATCGGAATATTTCTAAACGTGCCAATCTTCAGTAACGATTCAGCTTGGTATGTTTCCGGGGCCACAAAACTCAAAACTAATGCTATAGCAATAACCACCACAAAAATTATAATAATACTCACCTTTCTTTTCCAAAGAACCAAAAGATAATCTATAAGACCAATGTCTTTAGAATCGCTATTTTTTCCTCCTGTACTGCCTCCTGAAAATTGATAATTAGTTTGTTGATTTTCCATACTGAAATTTTAATTTTAATTTATAATATACTAATCCAAAATATTCTCGAAAAGCCAAATCACATTTTTTTAAATTAGCCGAATTCGGGAATATATTAAATACATTATAATCGCGAATTATTTTAAAATTCGCCGGCGCAGGAATAGGATCTGCCCCTAATCTTTGAAATACTTCCATGGCGCGGGGCATATGATAAGCAGAAGTCACTAAATAAAACTTTTCTTTCCCTAAAATTTTTTTAATCTCCTCGGCGCTGGAAAAAGTATTGTATGAATGTTTTTCCAAAACTATATCCTCACCCGGAATCCCGCTTTCCAATAAAATTTCTTTGGCTATATTTGCCTCATCTTTTAAGGGAGATAAAGCTTGATTACTGCCGGAAACTATTATATACGGAGCTTTATCTTTATTTTCTTTCAAAGACATGTAAATTCTTAAAACCTCGGCGGATCTTAAAGTATTCGCTTCCCGACTGCCTGTTAATAAAACAATGGCGCCCGGATTTGACATTTCTTGTTCTATATCTAATTTTGAATAAGAACTTTCGAGCGGAGATAAAATCAAATCGGAGATGGGAGTAACGGAAAAAATATAATAAAGCGCTGCTCCGGCAATAACAAAATAAATTCCTATATTTTTCTTATTTTTTAAAACAAAATATAAAACTATTCCGACAACGAAGAATATCCATAAAAAAACGCTGGGTATTAAAAATTCTTGAAAAATTTGTAAAAACATTGCTATTTATTATAAATGATATTTTTCAAAAATTCCGTCACTTCCGCCTGTTCCATTTTTCTAATTCGAGAACATAAATCCTCCAAACGGGACTGGAGAAAATCGGGTTCAACTTCGGAAAGTTTAGCTCTAAAAATCTTTTGATTCTTTGTTGCCAGAGTGCCCTCTTCGGCAGTCAGCATATCTTCAAATAATTTTTCACCGGGACGAGGTGAAGTAAAAACAATGGGGATATCTTTGTCTGGCTCAAAACCGGAAAGTCGGATCATTTCCCTGGCCAAATCAGCGATTTTAACCGGCTGGCCCATATCCAAGACAAAAACTTCACCGCCCTCGCCCATAGCGCCTGCCTGCATAACCAAAAGTACCGCTTCCGAGGTCACCATAAAAAACCTCCTCATATCCGGATGAGTAACCGTAACAGGACCGCCTTTTTTAATTTGTTCGCGAAAAATCGGAATCACACTCCCACGACTGTTTAAAACATTCCCAAACCGCACCGACATAAACTTGGTATGATTCTTTTGGTTGTAAGCCTGGCAAATCATTTCCCCCACTCTCTTAGTCATGCCCATCACTGAAGACGCATTCACGGCTTTATCTGTAGAAATAAAAATAAATTTGTCTACCTCGCTGCGCAAAGCCTCTTCGGTAACAACTAGAAGCCCCGCTATATTGTTTTTAACCGCCTCATCCGGAGACGCTTCCATGAGAGGAACATGTTTATAAGCAGCAGCATGAAAAACAATTTCCGGGCTAAATTTTGCAAATAGCTGGGATACTCTATTTTGGTCGCAAATATTTCCCACTACAAAAGTTTTGCATTCCGCATTTCCTATATCTTTTAAAAAATTTTCCAAATTAAAAATTCCTGTCTCATCTTGGTCAAAGGCAATCAACTCTTTTGGTGAAAATTTTAAAATTTCCTGGCACAAACAAGAACCGATAGAGCCGGAAGCTCCGGTTACAAGAACTCTCTTCCCAGTAATTAAATTACGTATGGAGCTTTTATCAAGATTAACTACATCGCGACCAAGCAAATCCTCAATGGAAATATCTCTAATTTCATTCAGGCTTACCCTTTCTTCCAAAATTTCTCTGGTGCTTGGCAAAATTTTTATTTTGTCAATATTAGCGCTCCTAGCTAAATCTACCGCTTCCCTTACCACGCGCGACGGGGCGGTCGGCAAACTTATAATTAATTCATGTATACTGTGTTTTTTTATAATCTGCGGCATATCTTGTCTGGCTCCCAAAACTCTAACTCCATGAATTACCGAACCGTGTTTCATTATATCATCATCAACAAATCCAATCGGGGCGTAAACTGTTTTGTGGGAATTAACAATGTAACGCACTATCTGTTCCCCGCTGTCACCAGCGCCAAAAATTAAAACGCGTCGGTCATCGGAAGAATTAATTTTTTTAAACCCATGGAGATAAATTCTTTTGGCAAAACGCAAAGCTCCGGTTGACAGCAAAGCCAAAAAGGCGGCGATAAAAATTATGGAACGCGGAAAGCCTTTAAAAAATGGGTTATACTGCAAAACAAACAAAATAGCTCCCACAACAAAAAACCCCCGCACTACCGCTTTAGCTAAGTGCAACAAATCCTGAATACTTACAAAAGACCAAGTAATTGAATATAATTTTTCAACATAAAACAAGAATAAGATGACAGGCACGGTTATAGCAATAAACCACTGAATGGCCGGAAAATATTCAGCTTCAATCACACCGTCAAAACGAAGAAAAAAAGCAAAATAACAAGATAAGCTGACTAAAATTATATCAGACAAAACAAAAAATATTATCTTCTTAATTTTAGTCCTTTCTAAAATTTTTGATTTTAATTCTTTAACCATAACAATTATTTTTCGGCGACAGCCAATAAAACTTTATACTGTATATTAACTTCCCTGCCGATGAGAACAGGCGGCACATAATCACACATACCTTCTTTAATTTCCGGCGGTAAGGACATAAGTTTCCCAAAAAATATTCTTTTTAACAAAGCTTTAGTCTTCATAGTTTTGGGAACCAAGTGCAGTCTGACGGCAATTCTTTTTAACAAAGAAACTATTTTGTCTTTCAAATTTTCTGAAGACACCTTAGTATCTCCAAAGAATCTAATATTTTGAAAATCATTTTCTTCCAAAAAATTAAACAATTCTGGCACGGAATAATATTTATGACTGAAGGGACTGGGATTAAAATCAGACCAATCTTTATTCACCGTCCCGAGAATCAGCTTGCCCCCGGTGCGAAGAACTCTGCGAGCTTCCTGGAAAAATTTTTCCGGATTTTTTAAGTAATAGATTGCTTCATAAA
Organism: uncultured Gammaproteobacteria bacterium; assembly: GCA_964482065.1. Lineage (GTDB taxonomy): Bacteria > Patescibacteriota > Patescibacteriia > JAQUQO01 > JAQUQO01 > CAYZWC01. The sequence goes on from CAYZWC010000029.1 coordinate 5,927, forward strand.
ATATAACCACGTCAAAAGATTCGTCTTCAAAGGGAAAACTTTCCGCATCAAACTCTTTAATTTCTATTCCGGGACGATCTTTATAATATTCTCTGGGAAATTTTAAAATCTCTTCATCAATATCTCCGGCCGCCACTCGGCTGGCTTTATCCGCTAAATAACCGAGACCCTGTCCTCCGCCGCAAGCGACTTCCAAAACATTTTTACCGACGCAAAAATCACCGGCAAAATAATAACGCGTACACAGACGGCGCAACTGTTCCCCGCTTGCTTCATTGCCCGGCAGCTCGGTAACTGTACTGTAACTATTCTCCATAAAATTTATGTATTACTTCTATGACATATTTTGCTTGTTCTTCAGTAAGTTCCGGATACATAGGCAAAGAAATAACTTCCTGACAAATTTTCTCCGTTTCCGGCAAGGTAATATCATTGGGCTGCATGACAGGCTCCCGATAAGTGGGGGTGGCCCAAGAAATCAAAATTTCCACTCCTTCCTTTTTTAAATACTCGGCCAGCTCATCTCTCTTCTCGGCGCGAATAACATAATTCTGCCAAACATCAAAAAATTTTTCATCTGTAAATTTGGGCGGGCACACTTCTTTTATGGAATCAAGCCCATTGTTATAAATTTCCGCTAAATTTCTTCTCTTCTTAATCCATTCCGGGAAATATTTAAATTTAACGTCCAAAAGCGCCGCTTGCACATTATCTAAAAGAGCGGTATATCCATGATAATAAAATTTTCTATCTTCCCGATTCTCCCCGTTAAATCTGAGTAGTCTTACTTTCTTGGCCATTTCGTCATCGTTCGTAGTGACCATACCAGCATCGCCGAACCCCCCGAGCATTTTAAAGGGATACATGCTAAAGCATCCAGTCAAACCGAACGATCCGGACATTTTATAATTTCCATCAGACATTCTCATTTTTGCTCCGAGAGATTGAGCGGCGTCTTCAATAACCAATAAATTATAGCGCGAAGCAATTTCCATTATTTTTTCCATATCACACAAACGACCGTTTAAATGCACCGGCATAATGGCTTTGGTTTTATCTGTAATGACGGACTCTATTTTTTGGACATCCATGTTAAAATCCTGTCCAACATCAATTAAGATGGGCTTACCTCCACTATGAATAATGGAAGAGATGGTTGCCATAAAAGTATGACCAACTGTTATTACTTCATCTCCCGACCTTAAACCCGCCGCCTCCACTGACAGAGAAAGAGCGTCAGTGCCGGAATTTACTCCGATAGCGTGCTTAACTCCGCAAAATTCAGCGATTTTATTTTCAAATTCTTCCAAGTCGCGGCGCATAATTAAGTCACCACGGGAAAAAACATCATCTACCACTCCTAAAAATTCGTCTCGATGATCTTGATATTGTTTTTGAGGATTAACGAATCTCACTTCATAGTCCATAAATTTGATCTAATTAGTATAAGTATATTGCATTATTTTTATCATTTTGCCGTAAAAAAATCAAGTTTCCACTTATTTAACCTCTTAAAACCCTCTTCAATTTTTTCCCGCTCCCCCGCGAAGGAAAAACGAATATGCCTCTCTCCGCTGGGTCCAAAAGCCTCACCGGGAATTACCACTACATTGGCCTCATATAAAATTTTTAAAGCAAGGTCAAAAGAATTAATCTCGGGTATATTATATTTTACGAAAATATAATAAGAGCCCATGGGTTTTTGGTAAGAAAAAATATCTCCTAGCTGATCCAATTTATCACACATTAGCTTTCTATTATAGGTAAGTTTTTCTATAGCTTCTTTTACCGAGTCACTGGAGGATTTGAGAGCGGTGATCGCCGCCTTTTGTGAAATGGCCGGGGCACAGATCGCCAACGCGTCATGCACTTTTAACATATGGTCAATAATACCTTCGTCCGCAAAAGCAAAGCCTATACGATAACCGGTCAGGGCATATTTTTTGGAAAAACTTCCGCAAAGTATAATTCTATCTCGAATCTCAGGAAAAGAAACAAGAGAAACGTGCTCTGTTTCATCATATGACAAAAAATCATATGTTTCATCAGAAATAATTATTAAATCATTTTCCAAAGCGACTTCCGCCAAGACCTTCAGCTCTTCCTTGGTTAAAACGTGTCCCGTGGGATTGGAGGGATTACTAAATAAAATAGCTTTGGTATTTGGCGTAACTGATTCTTTTAATTTTTTTATATCCAGTCCCCAGTGCTGGCTTTCAACCATCGGAACAAATTTTACCACTCCGCCGAATTGTGTAATTTGTTCTATATGCGAGGCAAAGGCAGGTTCAAGAAGCAAAACTTCATCACCCGGATCAATAACAGAGAGCAGGGCGCAGGCCAAAGCCTCCTGGCAACCCGAACTAATCATTATTTCTTTTTCTCCCATGACGTTTTCCGCTCCTTTATTTTTTTCAATCTCTCTAGCTACCATATTTCTCAATTCTGTAATACCGGGCTCCAAAGTATATTTGGCCGTATCAATTTCTTCCAAAGATTTAATAATACCTTGCTTAATTTCTTCTGGCGTATCCCAATAAGGAATACCCTGTCCAAAAGAAATAATATCATTGCCACTTTCCTTTTGCCATTTATCGGCCAAAATGGACATTTCTTTTATTGGAGAAATCACGATCTTTTGCACTCTTTCAGAAATATTTTTTATTCTAAATTGTTTGCCGGCGGCGGCGAGCGCCGAACGATTTTTGTTATCCATAAAATTTATTTATCTTTCATCATTTCGCGAATTTTTAAAATTATTTTATTTCTATCCAGATAAAAACCTTTTTCCAAGGCCACACTAGCCGGCGCCGGAACATCCGGCAAAGACAATCTTTCAATCGGAGCTTTTAAATATGAAAATACATTTTCCGCGGCCAGAGCTGAAACTTCAGCAGCCAGGCCGCAAGTGGGCCAGGTAGCTTCCACTACCAGAAGCCGACCAGTCTTTTTTATCGATTGGAAAAGAATTTCTTTATCTAGAGGCTTCACCGATCTCAAATCAATTACCTCTATGTCAATCCCCTCGTCCGCCAATTCTTCGGCTGCTTTTAAAACCTCGCTGGTAATATAAGATATGGTAGCAATAGTCAAAGACTTTCCGCTTCTTCGCACTGCCGCCTGGCCGATCGGCACAGAGTAAATTTCTTCCGGCACATCTTCTTCTAAATCATAACACCAGCGGTCATCTATAAAAACAACCGGATTGTCATCTTTAACCGCCGCCACCAAAAGGCCTTTAGCATCATAGGGGGTGGAAGGCATCACCACTTTTATGCCCGGCACATGAGCGAATAATGCCTGAGCGGCCTGAGAATGCTGGGCGGCTTGCGCACCGCCACGGTTAATAATAGCCCTGACAGTTACCGGTACATTTACTTTTCCGCCGAACATATAAAACCAAGGTCCCGCCTGATTAAGCAGCGGATCCATGGCATAAAACATAAAATCCATGCGGGGATGAACCACAATCGGCCTCATTCCCGCCATAGCCGCGCCCACAGCCGAGCCAGTAATAGCATTCTCGGAAATAGGAGTGTCAATTACTCTTTCTTTACCAAATTGATCGGCCAAGTCTTCGGTGGTAGAGCCGACATACCAGGGGCTAGTTACACCCTGGCCAATTAAAAAAACGTTCTGACTTTCTTTCATCAGTTGTTCGGTAGCTTCTCTAATGGCCTCGCTATAAGTTATTTTTCTCATATTTAACGGTATAATTATTATAATGTCTGTTTCGTAAAAATCAAGTTGTCAAGACCATTTAGAAATGTCATACTTTGAGCCAAATAGAAATGTCATACTT
>CAYZWC010000030.1:0-9601 GCA_964482065.1 uncultured Gammaproteobacteria bacterium
GTATGACATTTCTAAATGGCTGTACTATGACATTATCATATGGCTACGACATATATTGCTATTGACTTATTTAAAAATATAATATATAATAATAGTGTCTTTCAGTTTTCCATAGACTGGAAGGGTATTACATCCAAGGGCAATCCTCCTCGCGGAGGGTTGCTTTTATTTTGGACGATGTTGTAATTCCCTGCCCCATATATCTTTTTCTAGTTTTAATACATCAAAATAACCATCTCCGCCGGTTTTTAATTCTTCGGAAATATTATTTTTTGAAGAAAAAATATAAACCTTTTTACATCCATGCCGCAAATGAGAAACCAAGGCTAAAAAATCAGAGTCACCAGTAAAAAAACTGTAGTATCATATTTTTTAAAATGATACATAGCATCAATTGTCATCTCAACATCCATATTTCCTTTTTCTTGGATTGATTGTCCTTCATCGGTAATTATAGGAATACGTTTTAATTCTTTTTTTCTTACTTCAAATCCAAGTCCTTTTTTAAGAAACGTAAAAAACTTATGTTTGCCATCCAAACTATAATCTCTGGTCCCGTCTGCCGGATACGCGGTATAATAAAAAACTTTTATAGCTGTAGCATTAAATTTATCTTTAATAAATAACCTTAACTTTTCGTAATCAAAAAATCTACCTTTGGACTTTTGAACTTCCCAAAGATTTGAAGCGTCAATAAAAACGTATACATTATTTCTACTCATTGAACTTAGCTTTTATTATTTGAAAATTTCAAAAATTCATCTGCAATTTCATCTAAATCATGATCTAAAACTTTTTTGCCTTGTGGGCTATAAAGTATATTCCCCTGTTTATCTTTTCTATAAACATAGTTCCCGGAATTATCTTTTCCCGAACGCTGGGACACAGCCATAAAAATAGGGTAGTCTTTTTCCGGCTTTTCTTTTTCTCTCCACTTTTTCAAAAATAAAACAGAAGTCTTTGTCCCTGTGTGAGGTTTAAAAGTATTTACGTGAAGCCCAACAACAGCAAGTATTTTTGCCTTATCCAACAAGTACTCGCGAACATATTCCATATTGGTATTATTAAGTACCCCTTGCGGCAAGACAATGGCCATGCGTCCACCAGGTTTTAAAAATTCCAAAGCGCGCTCTATAAAGAGAATATGGCGTTCCATTTTGTTGCGTAATTTTCCATCATCTTTTTTTGCTAAATCATATTTTTTCAAAAGCTCTTTTTCTATAATCTCTCCGGCGAAGGGTGGATTGCTCAGCAAAACGTCAAAATCAAAATATTTAAAATTGTCTTTATTGTCTTTGTTCTTGTCATAGTCTTCAAACTCATGCAATCTATCCCGAAGCTCCGCTCTTGCTCTTTCATTTTCTTCACCCTGCCATTCTTTTGGATTTAGGGAATTTAATTTTAAAATATGAGATTTACCATCTCCGGCAATAAGCATCATAGCGCGAGCAATTTTTGTCGGTTTATCATCAAAATCAATTCCATAAATATATTTCTTTGCATAATCAACTTTTTCTGATTCGCCAGCATCTCTCAAGTCGTTATTCCAAACATAATTCATGGCGTGAATTAAAAAACCGCCACTTCCGCAAGCAGGATCTATAACATACTCTCCATCCTTTGGATCCAGCATTTTTACCGCCATGTCAATAACATGACGCGGCGTAAAATATTGACCACGTTTTCCTTTAGCAACATCCGGCAAAAGATATTCAAAGGCGGCATCAACAACTTCTAAATTTGAATTTAATAATCTTATTTTTTCAAACTCCGCTACGCAAACAGATAGATGATTCGGGGTTAATTCTATTTTGTCATGCGGAGAAAAAATTCCCGGCCATTCTTTAACCGCTCCCTGAAATAATTTATTTATATTATCGTATGTAATCTTTGGATCTTTGGACTGCCGGAAGAAAACTTCTTTATCGGCTCTTTTTCTAGCTTCTTTTTCATCGTAAAGTTTGGCATAAATTAATTTAAAAATTTCTGTAAAAGAATCCACGCCAGCACCGGCTAAAACAAGCTCTTCTAGAATTTTTAAAATTTTAACTAAATTATAATGAACTTCTAAATCATTGATCGACAATTTCTGATCCAAAATATCTTCAATGGTTTGATCTATTCTCGGTAAATCTCTTAAAGTCTGGAACTCTCTCGGATAAGGACGGTATAAAACAACTTTTTCAACCCCATTTGACCAAACGCCAATCGGCGCTCCTTCAGAATTAATATAACTTTTTAATTGGTCTATACCTTTTTTCTCGGAAGGATTTTTTGTTTCTATAATTGCCAAAACGGTAACTTTATCTTTTTGATAAACCATTACGTCAGCTTTTTTACTATGAACTTCACGACCAAATCTAATAGACTGTTCCACATCAATCCGATCTAGAGGATAATTATAATAATTTAATAATTTATAAATCCAAAGCTGACGAATAATTTCTTCCGGCTGCGTATTGTTTTTATTTTCGTCATAAACTAAAATATCCTTATCTCGTTTTAAACACTTGACATAAAATTTTCCTTTGTCCTTTTCAAAAATATCTAAAACCTCTTCCGGCTTTATTTCATCAAATTCTGTTAAGCCATACTGAATTTCCGGACTTCGAAAAATTTTAATTAAAACTTCATTGGTTATATTTTTACTCATACTTTCTATTTATCGCGCTTAAATTAGTTATGACCTTACCCTCAAAAATAGTTTCAGGATAAATAGTAATCACTTGAGGAAAAAAATTAGGATTCTCTGGTTTTAGGTAAGATCGTTTTTCATCCGCAATAAATCTTTTTACAGTTGTACCATCATTACTCCTAGCAACTACTATATCACCGGAACGAAATTCACTGGTTTTTTTAACCAACAAAACATCGCCATTATAAATTTCTGCATTAATCATAGAATCGCCTTGAACTCGAATTACAAAAACATTTTCATTAGCTTCAAAAACATCAGTGATCTCTCCAGGCAATGTTTCCCACTTTTCAAAAGTTTCATCTAAAGTTTCCATAAATGGACCGGCTGAGCTTATTCCAACTACTGGAGCAATAGGTTTAACATCTAAAATTTTAAAAGCCAGCGGCAAAAGCTTAATGCCTCTTGCTTGACCTTCTGATTTTTCAATATAGCCTTTCTTTTCTAGGGCATCCAAAAAATTTAAGGCTGACTGATTAGAAACAACATCCATTTCTTCTTTTATTTCTTGAAGAGTGGGTGGAAAACCCGAATTTTTAAGGTTTTCGTAAATAGACTTTAAAACTTTTTCTTGTTTTGGAGTGATATTTTTACTCATATTTACAGTTTATATGAAAATTTAGTCTATGTCAAAAAAATAAAATTGGCTAATTTTAGCAAAAAATTATTTTTAAGTTGTGGATAATGTGTTCAGTCAAAATTCTATGTTAACCTGGGTGTCAATGGTTAACATATGTTAACCAAAATTTAATAATATTGCCAAAAATATATATGTATGATACACTCTCTATACTATCTAAATTAATAAATATCTCCTCCGATTCGGCGGAGAGCTTTTGGAAAAATCCAAAGGTTAACTATTTTGCCCGCAATACCATACCAAATATTGCGAGCAAATCATCTAACAATTAATATGGTAAACGACACTAAAACACAAAATCAAAACGAAATGAAAGAGCTCCTTGAAAAAAAGGAGTATTTTGAAATACCCAAAATAGGAGACGTAGTCAAAGGAACAATCATCAGCGCCAATAGGCGCGCCGTTTATATGGATATAGGCGGAAGGTATACCGGGGTAGTCCGCGGACGTGAGCTTTTTTCGGAAGCTGAAGATTATGCCGATCTCAAACCGGGCGATGAAGTAGAAGCCACGGTTATGGAGCTGGAAAATGAAAACGGAGAAATGGAGCTTTCTTTTCGCTATGCCGGACACCGCAAAGCCTGGGACAATCTCCAAGAACTTTTGAAATCCGAGGAGCCGGTTATGGTAAAAATAAAAGATGCCAACAAAGGTGGCCTTATGGTAACACTTTTCGGCATTACCGGATTTTTGCCCGTTTCCCAGCTAACAGCAGAACATTATCCCAGAGTTCAGGGCGGAGACAAAACCAAGATTTTGGAAAAATTAAAAAATCTTACTGGCGAAGAGCTTAAAGTAAAAGTTATTGACGCCAATGAGCGAAACGAAAAACTAATTGTTTCGGAAAAGGCCGCCTGGGAAGAAAAACAACAGGAAATGATCTCACAATACAAAGTCGGAGACGCGGTTGAAGGCGTAGTAACCGCCGTAACCGATTTTGGAGTCTTTATGAAATTTGATAATTTGGAAGGCTTGGTTCATATTTCTGAGCTGGCTTGGCAGAGAATTGACGATCCGAGAGATATTATCAAAGTCGGCGAAAAAGTAAAGGCGGAGATAATAAATATCGACGGATCAAAAATCTTCCTCTCTATCAAAAAATTACAGGATGACCCATGGAAAGATGTTGATAAAAAATATAAAACCGGAGAAACCGTAGAAGGAAAAGTCATCAAGGCTAATCCTTTCGGCCTTTTTGTGGAATTAGACAAAGACATTCATGGACTGGCCCATATTTCCGAGCTTTCGGACAAAACCATAAATAATATAGAAGAAATAGCCAAACCGGGCGATAAAATGAAATTCAAAATAATCTCCATCGAACCGGAGCATCATCGCTTGGGTTTGAGTCTAAAACAAATGAAAAAATCTTCCGCCAAAGATGAAAAGGAGCCAAAGGAAGAAAAACCCGAAGAAAAAAAGGGTGAAGGAGAAAAGGAGTCAAAGGAAGAAAAGAAAGAAGTCGCGGAAGAAAAACCCGAAGAAAAAAAATAAAAAACCAAAATTATAAAAAAGCGTCCCCCGTAATTATGGGGGGCGCTTTCAGTATGATAAAAATAACAAAAGCTGCCCGTTTGTAAAAAGAAACGATTTAAACTATAATATTAAAATAAAGATAATTAAATTTTTCTAAATTTTATGAAAAATCTGGTAAAAAATATCTTGCTTTTTTTCTTGGTATTTCTAATCATTGCCGCCTTATTTAACCTTTATAATAATTCATTTGTCGAACCGGAAAATATCGCCGCTCCGGAACTTATCAACCAAATAGAAAATGAAAATATCAAATCCATAGAAGTCGAAGGTAATACGGCTCTTATTACCCTAAAAGATGACAGTCAAAAAAAATTCATAAAAGAGCCCGGCCAACCCATGAGCGAACTTCTCGAAAACTACGGCTTGGAAAAAGAAAAACTGCAAAGTCTTCCCCTTGAAGTAAAAGAGCCCAGCGGATTCGGATATTGGGCCGGGATTATTTTGCCTTTTCTGATTCCTTTTCTTTTGATCGGCGCTTTTATTTGGTTTATGATGCGCCAAGCACAGGGGGCCAATACCAAAGCTATGATGTTTGGAAAATCCAGCGCCAAACAGGCCTCTTTTCCCAACAAAAAAGACCGCATCAGTTTTAAAGATGTGGCCGGAGTAAAAGAAGCCAAAGAAGAGCTTGAAGAAGTGGTGGAATTTTTAAAACAACCGAAAAAATTCGCCAACGTGGGAGCCAAGATTCCCAAGGGAGTTCTACTCATGGGAAATCCCGGAACCGGAAAAACACTACTTGCCAAAGCCGTGGCCGGTGAAGCCGAAGTTCCTTTTTTTCATATTTCCGGATCGGAATTCGTGGAAATGTTTGTGGGCGTGGGCGCCAGCCGAGTACGCGACCTTTTTGAAAAAGCCAAAAAAAGCGCGCCCTGTATTGTCTTCATAGATGAAATAGACGCTGTCGGACGCCAGCGCGGAGCCGGACTCGGTGGATCCCATGATGAACGCGAACAAACCCTAAACCAAATATTGGTGGAAATGGATGGCTTTGATCCCAATATCGGAATTATAGTACTGGCCGCTACTAATAGGCCCGACGTTCTTGATCCGGCGCTTTTGCGTCCCGGAAGATTCGACCGTCGCGTAATTATTGACCTGCCGGATATTGACGATCGTGAAGCCATACTCAAGGTCCACGCCAAAAACAAACCCGTGGCCGAAAAAGTTAATTTACGTAAAATAGCTGAACGCACTCCCGGATTTTCCGGAGCCGACCTGGCCAATCTCATGAACGAAGCGGCCATTGCCACAGCTAGAAAAAACAAAAAGAAAATAGAAGAGGAAGAGCTTCTCGAATCCATTGAAAAAGTTTTGCTTGGTCCGGAGCGTAAAAGCCATATTCTCTCCGAAGAAGAAAAGAAAATAACCGCCTACCACGAAGCCGGACACGCCTTGGTGGCCCACGAGCTTCCCCATACCGATCCGGTGCATAAAGTATCTATTATCTCACGCGGGCGCGCGGCCGGCTATACCCTAAAACTTCCGGATAAAGACAAAAGTTTGAAATCACGGCAAGAATTTATTGAAGAACTGGCCGTTCTCTTGGGTGGGCAAGTAGCCGAAAAAATAATTTTCGGCGATGTTACTACCGGAGCTTCCAATGATCTCAAAGAAGCCACCGCCACAGCGCGCAAACTGGTAACAGAATACGGCATGTCCGAAAAACTAGGTCCCCGAACTTTCGGTGAAAAGGAAGACATGGTCTTTTTGGGGCGCGATATACATGAAAAACCCAATTACAGCGAAAAAACGGCTGAACTTATTGATGAAGAAATAAACAAGCTGATAGAAGAAGCGCAAAAAACCGCTACCCACATTATTGCCGGTGAAAAAGAATCTTTAGAAAAAATAGTCAAAGAACTTTTGGACAAAGAAACTATTGAACGGGAGCGTTTCGAAAAAATATTAAAAAAATAAAATAAATATTAAAAAAGGAGGCTTATGCGTCTTTATAGAGATATATTAAAAAATGCCTGGCATCTTTCCTGGCGCCAAAAATTTTTGTGGTTCTTTGGTTTTTTCGCCGCTCTTTTGGGAATGGGCGGAAACTATGAAACAATTATACAAATCATTGATGTTACCGGTAACCAAAAAGGATTTTCCTTGCCGGTTATAAGTTTTTTTTGGGAAACCGGATTGGTGCAAGCTTTTTCTTGGCCGAATATTGTTTCTTTTATATCCACCGAAACTCTAAATGCGGTCGTTTTTTTGTTAATAGCCATCTTGCTTTTGGCGGTAGTGGCTTTTTTTCTATGGTTATCTACGGTATCTTTAGGCGCTTTAATATACGGGGTACATAAAATTATTCAGGGAGAAAAGTGCTCTTTTTCGGAAAGCTTTCACGCGGGCATAAATAATTTTTGGAAATTATTCATTATATACATTTTAACCAAAATATCAGCCATAGTACTTTTGTTTGCCGTCAGCATTCCGCTTTATCTACTTATGAATAACAGTTCTCTAATATATCTTATTTTATATATTATACTTTTTGTAATCTTGGCCGCCCTGGTTCTTATTATTTCTTTCTTAGCGGTGTATGCCTCTATTTTTACGGTTGTTGAAAATTATAAAATAGGCGCTTCTATAAAATCAGCTATCCGCCTTTTTAAGAATAATTGGCTTATCAGCATAGAAACCGCCATCCTTCTTTTGGCGGTAAATATAATTTTGGGAATTATCTTTGCTTTGTTCACAACTCTTCTCAGTATACCCTTTTCATTTTTATTTATGGCTGCCGAATATTTAAGTACTGAAATTATAATTTTGGGAATTATGCTACTTATGAGCTTAATTTTCTTTACGGCGGTTATTGCTTTTAGCGCTTTTATTTCCACTTTTCAACTGGGATCATGGGTTATCCTTTTTGAAAAACTCAAAAAAGGACAAGAAAGTAAACTTGAAAGGATGGCAAGATCGGCTTACCAATTCGTCAAAAAATAATTCTATAATTTATGACAAATATCAATCCTAATGCCGACAATTTAAGAAAATCTCGAAAACATGTACGCCCGTTAAACGCGGAGGAAGCACAAGAGAAATTTACAGAAAAAATGCAGGAAATAAGACTCAAAGAAAAAGAAGAAGCTACCGAAGCGCAAGCGCAAAATTTGGGTCTGCCCTATATTAATCTAAAGGGTTTTCCCATAAGTCCCGAAGTCTTAACAAGCATACCCAAAGAACAAGCACAAAAATTAAAAGCTGTTTGTTTTTTTAATAACGCCGGACAAATCAGGGTGGCTACCACCGAGCCCGGAAACGAAGAGCTTAGAGAACTAATCTTCCAGCTGGAAGAGCGCTTTCACGGCAAGGCCAAACTATATCTAATGTCCGAAGACAGTTTCCGCCATGCTTTTAAGCTTTATGATATGGTGCCCGAGGTTAAAGAAGTGGAAACCGGTGTCAATATCACGGAAGAAGAATTAAAAAAATATAGAAAGGAGCTCCAAAATTTTAAAGATTTAAATCAAAAAATACAAAAAGCCAACATGACCGAAATTGTGGCCATGGTTATCGCTTCAGCTCTGGAAAATCGCGCCTCCGATATACATATAGAAGCTGAGGAAAAAGATGTAAAAATAAGATTCCGCATCGACGGCATTCTCCACACCGTGGCGGAGCTTAAAAAAGAATTGTGGCCTCGTGTTATTTCGCGGATAAAAGTCATAGCCGGACTAAAAATCAACGTGGAAGACAAGCCGCAAGACGGTCGCTTTACTATTTTTATAGAAGAAGGAAAAACCGACGTCCGTGTCTCCACTCTACCTACCGCTTATGGTGAAAGCGTGGTAATGCGACTTTTGCGCGCTACCGCCACCAGTTTGAAATTTGAAGACCTGGGAATAAGGGGCCTGGCTCTCAAACGTCTCACGCGAGAAGTGGAGCGCCCCAACGGCATGATTATTACCACCGGACCAACAGGTTCGGGTAAAACTACCACTCTTTACGCGATTTTAAACAAACTCAATACGCCGGAAACCAAAATAATTACTTTGGAAGATCCCATAGAATACAAGCTTGAAGGAATAAATCAAAGCCAAATAGATCATTCCAAAGAATATTCTTTTGCCAATGGATTAAAATCAATTTTGCGGCAAGATCCCGATATCGTCATGGTCGGCGAAATTAGGGATTTGGAAACTTCCGAAATCGCCACCCAAGCGGCTCTCACCGGGCATCTTGTAGTGTCCACAATACATACCAATAGCGCCTCGGGTGCCATTCCCCGCTTTCTTTCCATGGGCACCAAACCCTTTCTTCTGGCACCGGCGGTAAACGCTATTATCGGTCAGCGCTTAGTGCGTCGACTTTGCGCAGATTGCAAAAAAGAAGCCGATATTGATTCGGAAGCAATGGAAAGAATAAAACAACTTCTCTCCGAACTGCCTGAAAAGGCCGAGGAGAAGGTTGATTTGGAAACCATGAAATTTTACAAAGGTGAAGGCTGCGACAAATGTAATGGCTTGGGATATAAAGGCCGCATTGGCATTTATGAAATATTTACCATGAACGAAAAAATAGAAAAAATAATTCTCTCGGGAAAAATTTCCGAATATGAAATACAAAAACTGGCCGTGGAACAGGGTATGATTACCATGGTGCAAGATGGACTTTTAAAAGCCCTGGACGGAATTACCAGCGTGGAAGAAGTATTTAGGGTGGCTGAATAAAAATTAAGGGTCTTGCCCAGAAGAATTTAGTTATTGAGGACAATTTTAGTTAATATT
>CAYZWC010000031.1:0-9568 GCA_964482065.1 uncultured Gammaproteobacteria bacterium
AGTATGACATTTCTATTTGGCTCAAAGTATGACATTTCTAAATGGTCTTGACAGTATTTGCGCTAAAATTATTAATTATTAGTTACCAATTATAAATATCTATGTCTATATTCTCTAAAATATTCGGTGATCCGAATGAAAAAGTAATACAAAAAATCCAGCCGATTGTCCAGGAAATCAATGGTTTGGAAATGAAGTTTGAAGAGCTTTCTGACGGGGAATTAAAAAACCGGGCGGAAGGATTTAAAAAAGAAATAGAATCGGGTAAATCTTTTGATGATATTTTACCCGAAGCTTTTGCTGTGGTCCGCGAAACAGCCAAACGCACACTCGGGCAGCGCCATTATGATATGCAGATTGTGGGTGGTGTAGTTTTGCATCGCGGTCAAATCGCTGAGATGAAAACCGGTGAAGGTAAGACACTCGTTTCCACTTTGCCGGTATATTTAAACGCGCTTTCGGGCAAGGGCGTGCATGTTATTACAGTCAATGACTATTTGGCCAAGCGTGATGCTGTTTGGATGGGCCAGATTTACCATTTTTTGGGACTTAGCGTAGGAGTGATAACTCATGAATCGGCTTTTGTGTATGATCCGTCTTTTACGGACAAAGAAGATGATAAAGAGCGTGATAAACTCGGTAGTTTTAAAGTGGAAGAGGAATTTTTGCGGCCGGTAGAGAGAAAAGAAGCATATGCTTGCGATATAACTTACGGCACAAACAATGAATTCGGTTTTGATTATCTGCGTGACAATATGGCGCTGTCGCAAGATCAAATGGTGCAGCGCGAGCTTAATTACGCCATTATCGACGAAGTTGATTCCATTTTAATAGATGAAGCCAGAACGCCGCTTATTATTTCCGCTCCTGCCGAGGAGTCCACGGAAATGTATTATAAATTCGCGGGACTGGTAAGAAAGCTCGAAGAAAACAAACATTACAATATTGATGAAAAAATGCGCGCTGCCACCCTGACCGATGAAGGAATTTCCCAAATGGAAAAAATGCTCGGAGTAGATAATATTTATACTTCCGGGGGTATTTCCATGGTCAACCACATCGAGCAGGCGCTCAAGGCCTATGCGCTTTTTAAGCGCGACCGCGATTATGTTGTAAAAGACGGAGAAGTGGTAATTATTGATGAATTTACCGGCCGAATGATGCCGGGCCGCAGATATAGCGAAGGTCTTCACCAAGCCATTGAAGCCAAGGAAGGAGTTGAAATCAAGCGGGAATCAAGAACTTTGGCTACCATCACTTTTCAGAATTATTTTCGTCTTTATAACAAGCTATCCGGTATGACCGGTACGGCCATTACCGAAGCCGAGGAATTCCATAAGATTTATAATTTGGAAGTGGTGGCTATTCCCACCAACAAACCTTTAGCGAGAAAAGATTTACCGGACAGGATTTACAAGACGGAGCGGGGTAAATTCCAAGCCGTCGCTCGGGAAATAAAGGAACGGCACGAAAAAGGCCAACCGGTTCTTGTCGGTACCATTTCCATTGAAAAAAATGAAGAGTTAAGCAATGTTTTGGAACGTGAGGGAATTCCACACAACGTCTTAAACGCCAAACATCATGAGCGCGAGGCGGAAATTATCGCCCAAGCCGGGCGTCCGGGTGCTGTGACTATCGCCACCAATATGGCCGGACGCGGAGTTGATATTATTCTCGGAGGAAATCCCGGGACCGAAGAAGCTCGGAAAAAAGTTTATGAAGCGGGCGGTCTCCATATCATCGGTACCGAGCGCCATGAATCACGCCGTATTGATAATCAGCTCAGGGGACGCGCTGGACGGCAGGGAGATCCGGGTTCTTCCCAATTTTATATTTCTCTTGAAGATGATTTGATGAGAATTTTCGGATCCGATCGGTTAAAAGCCATAATGACTACTCTCAAAGTACCCGAAGATATGCCGATTGAAAACTCCATGGTTTCCCGTTCAATTGAGTCTGCCCAGCAAAAAGTAGAAGGCCATCATTTTGATATCCGTAAACACTTGGTGGAATATGATGATGTTCTAAACAAACAACGCGAAGCCATATATGAGCGCCGCCGGGAAATTTTGCGCAAGGATAGGGTAAAGGATAATATTTTGGAAATGGTTCATACAGAATTGGAACAGATGGTGCTTTTTCATACCGCAAGCGACAAGGAATCAGAATGGAATTTGGGAGAAATTTACGAAGCGGCCAACACCATTTTTCCCGCGCCCGGAAATTTGCATATCAAAATTGATGATATTAGAAATAAAGCCGGCAATAAAGAAGACGATGCCAAAGCTCGCGATGCTATCATAAAATATCTTTATGATTTGGCTTGCGCGGCTTATGATGAGATGGAAAAAAAATTCGACAATGGAGAGCTTTTGAAACAAATAGAGAAAGGATTGGTTTTGCGGGCGATTGACACCCTTTGGATGGATCATTTGGATGCTATGAGCTATATGCGTACGGGTATCGGCTTGCGCGGCTACGGCCAGCGTGATCCGCTCGTGGAGTACAAAAAGGAATCTTTTAGAATGTATAATGAGCTTTTGGCTTTAATTCAAAAACAAGTTGTTTACAGTATTTACAAAGTGGCTTTGGCTCCGCAGGCGGGGTTTGTTCCGCAAAAAGAACAAAAAATGATGTTTACCGCTCCGCAAAAAACTTCCACCGGACAAAAATCAGCGCCCTCCGTTCCGGAGAAAGTAAATAAAGTCGGCAGAAACGATCCCTGCCCATGCGGAGCGACCAAACCGGATGGAAGTCCAATTAAATATAAACATTGCCACGGCAAGAATGCTTAATTATTAAAATAAGAGCGGAGCCCCGTCGGATGACGGGATGGAAGTGGTAAAAAATATAAAAAATGCCATGGAGCATAAGATGGTTCAATATGAAAATAAAAATATGGCGATAATTAAGAAAAAAATTTGGCCGGAATATTTTGACGACGTTGCTTCGGGTAAGAAAAAGTATGAGTTTCGCCTCAATGATTTTAATATTAAAGAAGGTGATACTATTATACTTGAAGAATGGGACCCCAAAACAAAAGAATATACCGGTAAAAATATTAAAAAAAGAGTATCTCATGTAGGCAAATTCAAAATAGATAAATTATTTTGGCCGGAAGAAGAAATTAAAGAAAAGGGGATTCAGATTATTTCTATAGAATAAAAAAAGATATAAATTGGATTCAAATTATAGGAAAAAATAAATATGAGTAAAATAATTGAGGAACAAATATTTGTAATAAATGTGGTAAATTATATAAAGTTTTTTCGCCCATACTTTATCATGATATGAATTTAAAATTTATGATTTGGGTTTTGCCAGAGCAAATGAAAGAGGAAAAGAATATGAAAAAATTAAAAGATGAATACATTAAGTCATTAGAGGGATATGCTTCTTTTTTACCGCAAACACATTCCTAAGGATATTTTTATGAAGTTGTATTCGGCGCAAATGAATTAAAAGAGAAATTAAATCAATTTGAATCTTTGCGAAAAGGTGAAAAGTGTTAATTTGTATGAAAAATAATCTAATACTACAAGTTGGCGTAAAAATACTCCTCCAAAATGAAGAGGGAAAATTTTTGCTTTTGCGCCGGTCTCTGGAAAAATATCCGGATATCATCGGACGCTGGGATATTGTCGGCGGGAGAATTGAACCCGGCACTAATTTAATTGAAAATTTAGAGCGGGAAGTAATGGAAGAGACGAAATTAAAAATAACCGGTGCGCCAAGGCTTATTGCCGCGCAAGATATTTTGCGAAAGCCCGGGCATCACGTGGTGCGCCTTACTTTTGCGGGCAAGGGAGAAGGGGAGATAGAGCTTGATACGGAAGAAAATGATATGTGCAAGTGGCATAGTTTTGAGGAGCCAAAACAATTGGACGACGTAGATATGTATTTCAAAGAGTTGCTGGAAGATGATTCTTTGTGGAATTAATTTTCTACCCTGCTTTAGCCGAGGGTTAGAAATCTAAATACGAAACCCCGACTAAAGTCGGGTAGAATATAAATTATGGAAAATAAAAGAACAATACTTTTAACATCAGAGGGTCGCAAAATTCCCGAAGAGATTTTAAAAGTTTTCCCGAAGAGCCCGGAGGCGACAAAAGTTGGCTATGTTTTTACAGCTAAGAAAGGAAAACCCGGAGAAGAGTACAAAGAAAAGGATGATTTGGATTTAGGAATGTTGAATAGTTTGGGTTGTCAAGTTTATTCTATTGATATCGAAGGTAAGAATGAAGATGAATTGCGAGAATTTTTTAATGATAAAGATGTAATTTTTGTGCGCGGCGGTAATTCTTTTTATCTTTTGAAATGCGCGCGGGAAAGCGGTTTTGATAAAGTTGTTAGAGATTTGTTGGACCAAGGGAAAGTTTATATCGGCGTTTCCGCCGGATCATATATTGCCTGTCCGACAATTGAAATGGCAAATTGGAAAGAACGAGTTCGTAATTTTGTTGGCTTAACAGATTTCACGGCCATGAATTTGGTGCCGTTTCTCATGAGTGTTCACTATAAGCCGGAGAATAAAGAATTTATTAAAAAAGGAATAGAAAGCACGAAGTATCCGGTTAAAGTTTTAAACGACGAACAGGCTATTCTTGTCCAAGGCGATGATTTTAAATTAGTAGGCAAAGGAGAGGAAATAATTCTACCCGGGCTTGCCGCCGAGGGTAGGCGAGCAAATACAAAATAATATTTTACCAAATTTGATGATATTTTATTTAATAATAAATTTGGTCTTGAAATAAAACTTCGAAACCCCGACTAAAGTCGGGTAGAATATAAGTTATGAAAAACAATAATATCAAAAAATGGGAGGTGCTGTCCCGTGAGATGGTTTTTGATAAATATGGCAAAAGAATAGAAAAAGTAATTTTTAGGTTGCCGGACGGCAAAGAAAGTGATTTTTATATCAAGGCAGAAGGAAGCCCGGTTTGCGTTTTGCCCCTAACCAAAGACAATCAGGTTGTTCTCGTCAAGCAATACCGTCCCGGGCCGGATGAAATTTTTCTGGAACTCCCCGGCGGTGGAGTGGAGAAAGATGAAGACCCTGCTATTGCCGCTAAGAGGGAGCTTCTTGAAGAGACGGGATATAAGGGAAATTTAAAATTAGTGAACAGATGTTATGAGTGCGGATATTCCACGAGACACCGCTATTGTTTTGTGGCCACGGATTGTGAAAAGGTTGGAGAACAAAATTTGGATGATTCTGAATTTGCCGAAGTGCAATTGATTTCTTTGGATGAATTTCGGGATTTACTCCGCAGCGGCAATATGACTGATGTGGAAGTTGGATATTTGGGATTGGATTATTTAGGATTATTATAAAAATTGTTTTAGATTAAAAATCTACCAGTCAGTGTAAAGTTTATGAATTCAGAAATTAAAACAGGAAAATATAAACACTTCAAAGGAGGTGAATACGAAGTTTTAGGTGTGGCCACGCATAGCGAGACCGGAGAAAGACTTGTGATATACAAAGCGCTTTATGGCGAGGGAAAGATTTGGGCGCGTCCGCCGGATATGTTTATGGGAGAAGTTTTAATAGAAGGAAAAAATGTCCCAAGGTTTTCTTATCTTGAAGAGAAAAAAAATTAATCTAAAAATAGATAAAAAATAAGTTAAAAAATTAATTATTTGACTTATTTTTTTAATGTCTATATAATAAAAATGTTATATACCCTCAGGGGGTATTTAGAAAGATTTATCAATAATCTTAGCACAATATGCACGGATGCATAAAATCTGAATATAAAAAGCGGCTTATCCGCAGGTTAAAAATAATGCAGGGACAAATAAAAGGCCTTGAGAAAGCCGTGCTGAGCGAAAAATACTGCGTGGATGTCCTGAACCAATCCAGCGCCATCCAGGAATCGCTTAAAAGTTTTGATGCATTGATGCTTGAGAACCATTTGAAGACGCATATTTTAGACCATGACAAAAAGGCCGCTTCGGAAAAAAAGTCGCGGGAACTTTTAAAAATTTATAAATTAAATAGAAAATGAGAAAAAATTTTAAAATAATTTCATTATGTTTGCTCGTGGTGATGGCCGCGCTGTCTTTTGTTGTTTTTATTAACATTAGCGGAAATGGCATGCATATGATGGACCACGGCAATTGCTTCGGTCTGGATTGCGGTCCGGCGAGCCACATGAGTTCGCACGTTTATCCGGTGAGCGGTTATTTTGTGTCGCTCGCGGTCCTTGTTTTGTCCGGTTTTATTTTATTCAACTTTATTAAACCTCAAAATATAAAACTTACTCCGGAGTCGCCTCCGCCCAAGATCTCTCTTGTTTAATTTGCTTATTTAAGTAAAATCGCGACCCCGCGGCGCTTTTGCCGCGGGCGCGCCTAACTAGAGAGATTTTATGTTTGGTAAAAAAAATTCTCAAGCAGTCTTTTTCCTGGGAATCGCGCTAATGATACTGCTCGGCGCGGTAGTTTTCATCGCTTATTCCCGGGCGGATAGCGGGGAGGGCGGAACACCCTTAATTTCCGTGGAGCCGCCCTCGCTGGACTGGGGAGCAATCTCGGCCGCGACCGGATCCGTCTCCAAAACATTTGCGGTTTCCAATCCCGGAACAGCCGATTTGGTTATTAGAAAAATAGCAACTTCCTGCGGCTGCACCACGGCGGTTTTAAAAACCGCTTCCGGCGCCACGCCGAGGCTCGGTATGGATCACGGCAATTTGCCGCGGATCAAGGAGGTGATTAAACCCGGAGAGACGGCAGAGCTTATAGTAACCTTTGATCCCAACTTCCACTATGTGCGCGGCCGTACTGAGCGCGTGGTCTATATTGAGAGTAATGTTCCCGGATCCCGTGAAACTGAAGTTTCGAGCGTTTTTACGGTAACCGACTAAGTATATGAATATCTGGAAAAAGATTATTTTTGCGGCGGTGCTTGTCCTAGCTATTTTTCTGGCGTTCCATTGGGCGCTCCATGTCGTCCATGCCGAAGACGGAGGGAAGGCGAAAATTTATTTTAATGAGGCCTGCGCCGATTGCTCGGTGTATTTGGAAGCGGAACTCTTGCCCGTCCTTCAAGAAATGGGAATTAGCGATATTGAAGTTAAAGATTATATCAATGATCGCTCATTCAGAAAAGAGTTGAATAATCGCAATGAAGAGATTGGCATTCCATTGGAGCTTCAATCTCATCTGATGGTTTTTATTGACGAAGGAAAATTAATTTTCGGCGGGCATGTGCCGGTCCATATTATGCGCGAGCTTTGGCAAATTAATGAAAATTTACCCGCGGGACTTTTGGTCTTTCAGGATAAAATGGAAGGCCACGGCGATTCCGTTACCGATTACCAAGTTTGGTCTCCGGGAGCATCCGCGCAAACTTATGGCATTAATGAACCGATTGAGAATTATCTGCGGTGGTACGAAGAAAATAAAAGTAGTTTTGGCGGTATGCAAAAAGAAGGAGAGGGAAGTATTTGGGGCCTTGTGCTGCTTACCGGGCTTTTGGACGGGGTAAATCCCTGTGCCATTGCCGTCTTGATTTTTTTCATCGCTTTTCTCTTTACTCTGCAAAGCGGCATTGGAAAAATATTTAAGTACGGCTTCATCTACATTGCGGTTATTTATCTTGTTTATCTGAGCATCGGTCTCGGGCTTTTAAAAGCGATTATTATTTCCGGCGAACCGCATTTGATGGCAAAAATCGGCGCGGTTTTGGTTATTACTTTGGGCTTCATAAATATTATCGGCTACTATTTACCGAAATTTCCGATCAAGCTTCAGATTCCCGGCTTTACCCAAGGAGCGCTCAAGAAATGGCTCACCAAAGCGACTTTGCCGGCTGTAGTAGTGGGGGCATTCCTTGTCGGTCTCTGCACCTTTCCCTGTTCCGGCGGAATTTACGTGGCGATTGTGGGGCTTTTGGCCTCTCGCGGAACCTTTTTGCTCGGCCTTGGATATTTGCTTGCCTATAACCTGATGTTTATCCTGCCTCTCGCGGCGCTTCTTCTCCTGGCCGGCAACCGCCATACGCTGGGTAAAGTGGCTGAGTGGCAGCAAAAAACCGACCGCGGCCTAAAATTTTGGGGCGGCCTTGTCATGATTGCTCTCGGAGTAATTATTCTTCTTTGGTTCGTTTAACTAATTAATTAAATACTAATTTTATGCCTTTGTTTAACTTTAAGAAAAACAAAAAAGCTGAAAATCAAAAAGAAAGAAACGCGGCCGAAGACCGCGGCAAGAAAAAACAAAAAAACGGCGGCTGCGCCATGTGCCATGTTTCCGATGAAACTCTGGCCTCAATAAAAACCGATAAAAAATAATTATTAATAAAATTAATTTATGCCAAGCAATAAATTAACCTTGTCGCTAATGCTCTTTTTGGCGGCGCTTCTCATCTTTAACCAATTCCAGATTTCTTATCTTCACAAGATGATGAAGGTGAATATGGAAGCGAAAGATGTTCTAGCTCAAACCGTTTCCCTTTCGGCCGCAGCCGGAGGAGGTACCGATATCGCCGCTCTGGCCGCCAAGATTTTGCCAAGCGGCATTCCGCCCGTTTACGGAGCCGAACTCGGCGTAAGCTTTGACCGGGCGGCTGAGGCCATTCCCGTTCTTTCAAGGTATGAGCAAGACACGAGGCCCGATAAGCTGTCCGGAGAGCAGCTCGCGCGTTATGTGAAAATCGGGCAGATGACTTCCTGCGAATTTTGCTGCGGCGCGAGAACCATGGTCTTTAACGACGGTCGCAAGGCCTGCGCCTGCGCTCATTCGGCGGCCATGCGCGGAGCAGTGGCTTACCTTATTGACAAACACGGCGATATGACCGACCAGCAGATTCTCGGCGAAGCTAATAAATGGAAAGCCGTATTTTTCCCGGGCCCGATGGTACAAAGGTATGCCGCGGCCAACGGACTTTTGGAAGGCGGCGGAACCGGCGCTCTAGAGCAGCAAGTCGGCGGGTGTTAAAAATTAAATTAATAAATTAAATTAACCAACAAATTTATGACAGAAGAAATGATGAGCCAAGAAACAATAGATCCAAAAGCAAGAAAGAAGCTTTCTTTAAATTTTATTTTTCCGGCGGTGGCGGTGCTGATTATCTTGATTGTTGTTTTTCAGGCATTTGAGATTAGTCAGCTTAGGGGCTACGCCAAGGGAATAATAGAATCGGGCGCGGTGCAGGGCGCGTCGGCCGTGGCGCCCGCGCGTTCTTCGGGCAGCGCTTTGCCGTCCCAAGTCGGCGGCTGTTAAGAGCGGTTGCGGATAATTAACAAAGTAAATTATGAATATGGAAAAAATACTCATTATTATTTTAGTTGTGCTGGCGGTGGGCGGACTCGCTTGGTCCGCGGCGAGTTTTGGCGCGGCTGAAAAGAGTTCAACAGAGCTTAAGATGACGCCGGAGAATTTTAACCGCGCCATGCAAGCTCAATTGCCGGACAAATGCCAGACACCGGAAGGTTATACTGACGCGGAGTGGCAAGAACATATGTCCCATCATCCGGACCTTTATGCCGAGTGTTTTGGTAATTAATAAAATGGGTCTTGCCCAGAAGAATTTAGTTATTGAGGACAATTTTAGTTAATATTT
>CAYZWC010000032.1:0-6430 GCA_964482065.1 uncultured Gammaproteobacteria bacterium
AATATGTTAACACCTAATGAATTCGCTATGTCGCATTTGACATGAAAGAGAACGGGTAATTGACAAATTGGTAATTATAGTATAAAATCAAAATTACTTTATGGTATTTTGATTTTTGATATTTCCATTTTCAATTTTTTATGGCCTCATCGCCTGCCCACCATTGCTAGCCGCTTAGGCGTTGCGGGTGAGTCTAATGGTTAGCCAGCCTCTTCGGCGGGTCTGCCGGAGAGGCAGAGACATCAAGTTTATTAAGATTAAAATAACCTTGGCCTCATCGTCTAATGGTTAGGACAGATGGTTCTCATCCATCAAATCGGGGTTCGATTCCCCGTGAGGCTGCCAAGAGGTAAAGTTAGGCCGTTCGAGCTAATACTCGAACGGCCTAACTTTACCTCTTGGCAGGGATGGAGGGATGAAGTCAGAACTTTTTTCAAGCTTTCATAATACGGCTCCTCACCAGATGGAATGAGAAGGCTGACCTCCGACGGAGTCGATGTATGATGGCTCCAAATTTATTCACGTACTCGCATAGCGGTACACAGGAGGCCAGCCATGACAGAGCATAGCACAATCACCGCGGGAATGGATATCGGCGACAAATACTGCGAAATCTGTCTGCTCGACCACAAACAGGTCGTCCAGCAGGGAAAGCTGCGCACCACGCAAAGGGCGGTCAACGCCTACTTCGGCGACAAACCGCCCATGCTCGTGGCCATGGAGGCCTGCACCCACTCGCCGTGGCTGTCGCGACTGCTCAAAAAGCTCGGGCACGAGGTCATTGTGGCCAATCCGCGCCGCCTGCTACTCATCAGCAAAAACGTCAACAAGAATGACCGCGCCGATGCACAATTGCTTGCCCGCCTGGCCTGCGCCGACGCGGCTCTGCTCAGCCCGCTGCAACACATCAGCGAGGAAGCGCAGAAGATACGCGCCGTGGTGTTGGGCCGCGATGTGCTGGTGGGCGCCCGCACGGAGCTTATCAACCACGTGTGCGGCGTACTCAAGGCGCTGGGTGTTGGCCTGCCCAAATGCTCTGCCGAGTCGTTTCACAAGCGCGTCGCCGAAGCCGGGCCGCAATGGTATGAAATGGTCGAAGCGGTGGTGCAGAGCATCGCTGTGCTGACGGACAAAATCAAACAGTACGACCGGCGCATCGAAAACCTGTACGCCGAAATTCCCGAAGCTACGGTGCTGCGTAAAATACCCGGCGTCGGCCCGATCACCGCGCTGACCTTTGTGCTGACCATCGGCGACCCGCACAGATTCGCGCATAACCGCACGGTAGGTGCTTATGTCGGACTTACGCCGAAGAGCAAGCAGAGCGGTGACAGCGACCCGCAACTGTCGATCGGCAAGGCGGGCAATCCCTATTTGCGACGGCTGCTGGTAGTCGCCTCGCACTACATTCTGGGTCCGTTCGGTCCGGACAGCGATTTGCGGCGGCACGGCTTGAAGATCGCCGAGCGAGGCGGCAAGCGGGCGAAGAAGCGGGCGGTGGTGGCGACGGCGCGCAAACTTTCGGTGCTGATGCTCCGGCTGATGAAAACGGGTGAGGAATACCGGCTGCTTTACAATTGCGAACCGGTGGACGAGGCGGCTTGAAACCTTGACGACCTAACCGGAAAACAGGAAACACGGCGGCCAAGTCGATGACCGTGAGAACAAGAAAAATACCGAATCCGACTGCCCGGTCCCGGCGACTGCGAACAAATTCTTTGTCCGCGCAGCGATTCTTGGGTATCCAACGGCTGTTAGGGCAGCACTGCTGACCTTGCAGCCGGTGATCGCGGCGTGGCTTGGCAGTCAAGAGTCGCCACAGCGACGAGCGTAGCGGGGTCGCCCTTGACGGCCAAATGACGCGCCGCGACAAGGCCCAAAATTTACCCACAAATTCTGGAGAGGAGCCAAAATAGAAGCGCTTTGCTGGGATACTCTATTTGGAGTGAAGAATATGAGTTCTAACTTCATCCCTCCATCCCTACAAAATAAAAAATCCTCTGTTAAGAGGGTTTTTTATTGCCAAAAACAGTTTTTTGTTCTAAAATAGACATAATATAATAATTAAGATTTTAAAAATTATGGATAAATTTATAAAAGTACAAGACAAAGATTTGTTTTTGTTAAATACCGAGCTTTTGGGGCTAGATGAAGCCCAGCTTTGGATAGGGCCGGCGCCAGAAGGGCCTACAGATAATGAAGATGAGAGAGTTTTGCGGGAGAGGACAGAAGCAAAAAAACCGGAAGCCGGCCCGCGAGAAAAAATTTCCGGGATTGAAGCCATGGATTTGAAAGAGAGTAAAGAATTTCCCGGCTGGTTTGAAGTTGATACTTCCGATTGGCCCACGGGAATTTACCGTTTTAATATCCATAGTAAGCCGGGGGTGCAGGCGCCAAAAGGAACTCCGCTTCGCCCCATAAGAGACGGCCAATATTCTTGGCCGGGGTTTTCCGATGAAGATTTGATGAATCTTCCTGAGAATCAGAAAGAGTTTTTGTATCTGGAGAAAAATAAGGCTGGATTTTGTATGCGTGTGGAGGTAACCGAAGATAGAGAAATTTTGCCGGCCGGTGACGGATCGGAATGGATTGAACGTTGGCCGGATATTAAAAAAGAAGTGGAGGAACACTATGATAAGAAAATTAAAGAAGCGGAAGAGTAATATGCGCAAGATTGTTTTTGATTTGGAAACCAAAAAAACTTTTGATCAGGTCGGCGGGCAGAGGAACGCGGCCGCTCTCGGAATTTCTCTGGTGGGAGTTTATGATTATAATGACGCGAAGTATAAAGTTTTCCGCGAAAAAGATCTGGGAGAATTTTTAAAGCTTTTGCGCGAGACAGAACTTCTCATCGGATTTAATTCCAAAAGTTTTGACAATGCGGTTTTGCAGCCGTATTATCAAGATTTTGATTTGTCAAAAATTCCTCATTTGGATATTTTGGAAGAGATTTATAAAAGTCTCGGGCACCGCTTGAAACTGGATTCGGTTGCTCAATCCACTCTTTATGAAGGTAAGAGCGGTAGCGGTTTGGATGCCATTCATTATTATAATATGGGAGACTGGGCTTCTTTGGCCAAATACTGTTTGCAAGATGTCAGAGTAACCAAGGAAGTTTATGAATATGGTAGGAATCATGGATATCTTTGGTATCAAAAGGCGGGTAAACCGGAGCCTATAGAAGTTGATTTCGGCGGAGACAAAAAAATTGAACAAATTATTTTTGATTCATGGAAAAAACACGAGCAGATAAAAATTGAATATATTGATACCGCGGGCGGAGATGCGCAAAGGAAAATTACCAATATAGATATTCATGGAATAAAATTTAAAAAAATACAAGGATTTTGCCATAGCCGAAAAAGCGATATTGTAATAGAAATACCAAAAATTTTGCGCGCCGAAAATCTGGGTGTTATGTCCACGCACCAAAAAAGTTTAATATAACAAAAATTAAAATCTAATATTGATTAATTTAGCGAATATTGGCCAAGTAAGGGATTTTTTAAAAGATTGCTAGATCTTATTAAAAGTTATATAATATATTTATGGAGCAAAAATTAACGAAATCGCGCCAAGGGGCGTCCGGAAACGGCGACAAAATGAATAAAGTCGTTAAAATTTTGATTTTGTCTGATATTGCCGTACTTGGAGCAGCCGGTTTTATAAATCCCATTTTTGCCATTTTTGTAAATGAACAAATTATAGGCGGAAGTATCGCGGTAGCGGGTTTGTCGGCCTCCATATATATTATTATAAAATCAATTTTTCAAATACCCATCGGTCGCTATGTTGATGAGGATAGAAAAGACAAAAATGATTTTTGGTTTATGGTAGTCGGTTCAATTCTTATAGCGGTTGTCCCTTTTATGTATGCTTATTCCTTGTACCCTTGGCATATATATGTTTTGCAGGCGATTGCCGGATTGGGAGCGGCTATGGCTTTTCCGACTTGGATGGCTCTTTTTACCAGGCATATTGATAAATTTCATGAAGGATATGAATGGGGAGTTTACAATACGGTTACCGGTCTTGCCGCCGGAGTAGCCGCCGTAGCCGGAGGTTTTTTGGCCGAAGAGTACGGGTTTAATTTTATTTTTTATTTAGCCGGCGCTGTAACCCTTTTGGGCGCTGCGATATTATTTATAATTTATGGAAAATTTCGATCAACAACCAATGGAGGAAAATAAAAAAAAGGGAGTATTGCAAAAAATAAAAAGTTTTGCAGTGAAGAGAAAAAAACTATTCGCGATTTTAGTTATCGTGGGAATTTTAATTGTGGGAGGAATTATTTACGGAGCTGTTTCCGGGGGAGCTGAATATGAATACACTACGACCATGGCGGAGAAAGGATCGCTTACCCAAACCGTTGATGCCACAGGCTCTGTGGAGTCTGCCAAAGAGATTGATTTAAATTTTAAAAAGACGGGGAAATTATATACTTTACACGTGGAAGTGGGCGATCAAGTTGAAGAAGGCCGGCTCTTGGCCGAACTTGACGCCAAAGATGAGATTTTGGCGCTTGAGAAAGCCAGAGCCAATTTGGCTTCGGCTCATGCCGAGCTTAATTTAAAAATAGTCGGAGAAAGCAGAGAATCCATCCAAGTTTCGGAAGAAGAAGTCAGAAAAGCGCAGGCTAATTTGGAAAACGCACAAACTGACCTGGAAAACACCATTGCCAACAATCAAGAAACAATACGACAAAAAGAATTGGATGTATCCAAATATTCTTCAGCTTATAAAAATGCCAAAAACGGCGCGGAGCTTGATATTGATAATGCGTATAATGATGTTCGCATAACATTGTTTGGAAATTTATTGGCGGCGAATGAGGCTATTCAAGAAGCGGATAATATCTTAGGTATTGACAATACCTTGATTAATGATGATTTTGAAGATTATCTGGGTGTTATAGATAAGCAGCACCTGACCGACGCGCAAGATTTGTATGAGCTGGCCGGTGAAGAACAGGAAGAATCTTCCTCTCTTATAAATAATTTGAGTTCTCAAAGTTCTTATGTGGAAATAGAATCAGCCATGGCCGATATGGAAGATTTTTTGCTTTTGGTTGACA
The DNA here is from genome assembly GCA_964482065.1 of uncultured Gammaproteobacteria bacterium. Lineage (GTDB taxonomy): Bacteria > Patescibacteriota > Patescibacteriia > JAQUQO01 > JAQUQO01 > CAYZWC01. The sequence continues at coordinate 5,075 of CAYZWC010000032.1, forward strand.
GTTTGCTTTATAAAGTAAAATTAACTCTGGATAATACCACTACCGGTACGGGTTTATCTCTTACGGAATTGAATACCAAAAAATCTACCATAAATACTGAGCGCACAACAATAAATACCGAACAAACATCTTTGGAAACAGACAAGCAGGCTATCAATTCAGCTAAAGTAGATGCTGAATCTTCAGTAGACACCGCCCAAGACAACTTGAAAGCCGCTGAAGCCGCGCTTGAGAAAGCTAAAGTGGATGCTGATAGTTCTTATAAATCCGCTGTCTCACAGGTTAATATAGCCGAGGCTGCTCTAGAATCAGCCAAAGCTTCTTTGGCTCTCAAAAAAGCGGCTCCGCGGAGAGTCGATCTTGCTTCATTGGAGGCTAGAGTAGAAGAAGCTCGCGCCAATTTGGAGCTGGCCGAGCAAGATCTTGAAAATACCAGAATAAAATCTCCAATAGCGGGCATTGTAACCAAAATAAATTATGAAATAGGCGAGCATACCAGTTTGAACGAACCGGTAATGGTTGTTTTGGGCGGAGATTTGCTGCGGATTGAAGTTGATATTTCCGAATCCGATATTCCAAAAGTTAAAAAAGGAGATTCGGTGGCCATAACTTTTGACGCTTTTGGGGAAGACCGTGAATTTAAAGGGACGGTCAATTCCATAGAGCCGGCCGAAACCTTGATTCAAGATGTGGTTTATTATCAAGTAAAAATAGATATTGATAATCCGTCAGAAGATATAAAACCGGGAATGACCGCCAATGTTGATATTTTGACGGCCACCAGAGACGATGTTGTCTATATGCCGCAGCGGGCGGTGGTTAGACGAAATGGAGAGCAAATTGTTCGCATTTTGGAAAATGGCGAAGAAAAAGAAGTTCCTGTGGAGCTCGGGCTTTACGCGGATGAAGGTTTGGTTGAAGTAAAAAGCGGAGTCAATCCGGGCGATGAAGTGATAACTTTCAAAAAAGAAAAGCAATAAATTATGGAAAAAGGAAAGACAATAATCAGAGTTAAAGATTTAAAAAAACAATATAAAACAGGAGAGGTCGTGACCAAAGTTTTGCACGGCCTTTCTTTTGAAATAAAAGCGGGAGAATTTATAGGTATTATGGGGCCTTCCGGTTCGGGAAAGTCCACATTGATGAATATTATAGGATTTTTGGATAATCCCACATCCGGAGAATATTATTTTGAAGGACGGGATGTGAGTAATCTTACCGATGATGAAATGGCTGATATAAGAAGCGATAAAATAGGGTTTATATTTCAGTCTTTTAATCTTTTACCGCGCACTACAGTTTTGGAAAATGTTGAATTACCCTTGATTTATACGGATATAAAAAATAAAAAGAAAA
>CAYZWC010000032.1:6440-9451 GCA_964482065.1 uncultured Gammaproteobacteria bacterium
CAAAGCCTTCAGCTATCTCCCGGCGAGCGAGTTAAAAAGAAAATGGCCAAAGAAGCTGTTGATGCTGTTGGTTTGTCGCACCGTCTGAATTATATGTCCAATCAACTCTCCGGAGGTGAAAAACAGCGTGTAGCCATTGCCAGAGCCTTGGTAAATAATCCCACGATTATTTTGGCTGACGAGCCCACCGGGAATTTGGACAGCAATACCGGTCGGCAAATTATGGCTATTTTGGAAGAATTAAATAATGAGGGGCACACCATCATACTTGTTACCCACGAAACCTATACGGCCGAACACGCCGAACGTATTATTCGCCTTAAAGACGGACTCATAAAAAGCGACGGCGCTGTAGAACATAGACACAGCGCTAAAAAAGATGGGTTCAAAAAATAAATTCTTATGCAGCTAATATTGAGCAGCGTAAAAATAGCTCTCAAAGCGTTGCTAATAAACAAATCCCGCTCAGCCCTTACGATGCTGGGCATTATTATCGGCATTTCGGCGGTTATTATTGTGATGTCTGTGGGGGCTGGAGCGCAAAGTTTGATTTTAAATCAGATAAAAAGTGTTGGTTCCAATCTTATCACCGTATTTCCTGGGGGCTCCGAAGAAGAAGGTCCGCCGGTTTCAGTTATGGGGATTGTTATAACCACTCTTACCTATGAAGATGTTGAGGCTATAAAAAAAGAAAGCAATGCTCCTCATGTAGTGGATGCTGCCGCTTATGTGCAAGGAGTGGCTACGGTTTCTTGGCACAATAGAAGCGTTGATACTAATTTTACCGGAACTACAGCCAGCTATCCCGAGGTTGAAGATACTAAGGTGGCCAGAGGATTTTTTTTCAGCGAGCAGGAGGAGCAGAGCCTTTCGCGTGTGGCTGTTTTGGGTAGCCAGGTCGCGGAAAATCTTTTTGCCGGAGTTGACCCTATAGGAGAAAATATAAAAATTAAAAAGGAAAATTTTCGTATCATCGGAGTTATGGAGAAAAGAGGAGTTTCCGGTTTTCAAAACCGCGATGATCAGATTTATATACCACTCTATACGGCTCAGAAGATTCTTTTGGGAATAAATCATATCAGCTTGGTGCGCGCCAAAGTTGATGATGTTTTCAATCTGGACCAAAGCATTTATAATATTGAGCAAACCTTGCGGGAGCGGCACAATATTACCGATCCTTCGCAGGACGATTTTACTGTTAGAAGCGCGCAGGAGGCCATTGAAGCCTTTACTAATGTTACCAACGCTTTAAAATTTTTTTTGGCGGCCATAGCGGCCGTTAGTTTGGTGGTCGGAGGAATAGGTATTATGAATATAATGCTGGTTTCTGTTACCGAGCGTACGAGGGAGATTGGTTTGCGCAAGGCCCTGGGCGCCAAAAGAAAAGATATTTTGGCCCAATTTTTAACCGAATCGGTAATTTTGACTTTAGTCGGCGGAGTTGCCGGAATTATTTTTGGCGGTTTTGTAGCCGCTCTTGTGGCTTTTGTGGCCAGATATTTGGGATATCAATGGGATTTGGTTGTTTCTTTTAGTTCTGTTATTATGGCTGTCGGAGTTTCTATGTTTGTGGGAATAGTTTTCGGTTTTTATCCGGCTAAGCGAGCGGCGGAATTGAGTCCTATTGACGCTCTTCGCTACGAATAATTCTATAAAAATATTTCCAATATCAGATTTTAGAATATGGATTTTGAAGATACAATAAAATTATCTTTAACAGGATTAAAGACCAATAAAGTGAGAACCTTGCTCACTATTTTGGGAATTGTCATTGGAATCGCCGCGGTAATTGTGGTAATGTCGGCCGGTGAAAGCATTAGGGGTTTTATTTTGAGCCAGGTCAATGCTTTTGGCTCTGATTATATAGAAGTGGAAATAAAAGTTCCCAATACCTCACAAACCTCAGCCGAAAATGCCGGGGGTCTGGCTACGGGAGTAAATATTACCACCTTAAAAATAGAAGATGCTGAAGCCATATTGGAGCATCCCAATATCAGCAGTTATTACGCCGGTATTTTGAGCCAAGAAATAGCGTCTTACGGAGGAGAGATTAAAAAAACTTTTCTATTTGGCGTATCCAGCGCTTTTTTGGAAATTGATCCCGGAGAATTGGCTGAGGGAAGATTTTTTTCCGATAGTGAAGATAAGAGTTTGGCCAAAGTTGTGGTTTTGGGTCACAAAGTCAAAGATCGTTTATTTGGAGATTCAGATGCCGTGGGAATAAATATAAAGATAAATAAAGAAAACTACCGAGTAATAGGGATAATGGAGGAGCGGGGAGCTATGGCTTTTTTTGATATGGATAATTTGATTTTTATTCCGGTTAGAACTCTACAAAAAAGGATAATGGGAATAGATTATATAAATTTTATTTTCGCCAAAATGGGAAATCCCGATTTGGCCGCCCCAACTTCGGAAGATGTTGTAAAAATTATGCGCGACCAGCATGATATTACCGATCCGGACAAAGATGATTTCGCGGTTGTGTCTTCGGAAGAAGCCATGGATATGGTAGATACCATAATGGGCGGAGTATCTCTCTTACTTATTGCTATTGCCGCCATCAGTTTGATTGTTGGAGGCGTAGGCATTATGAATATAATGTATGTTTCCATAGCTGAGCGGACTTTTGAAATAGGACTTAGAAAAGCGGTGGGTGCTACCAAGAAAAATATTTTATGGCAGTTTCTTTGGGAGGCAATGTTTATAACAATCGCCGGAGGGATTATAGGAATAATTTTAGGGGTGGCCATGGCTTTTGTTATAGCTCTTGGAGCGCAATCGCAGGGTTTTGAATGGGAATTCAGTATATCGATTATGGGCATTATTTTGGCCTTTGGTATTTCTGGACTTATCGGTCTGATTTTTGGGCTTTATCCGGCCAGAAGGGCGGCCAATTTGAATATTATAGACGCTTTGAGATTTGAATAATAAAATAATAAGAATTTTTAAATATCCTGTAAAAATTTTGTGATAATGTCCTAATAGGATTAAATAGAAATGTCCTACAT
>CAYZWC010000033.1:0-9351 GCA_964482065.1 uncultured Gammaproteobacteria bacterium
AAGTATGACATTTCTAAATGGCTGTACTATGACATTATCATATGGCTACGACAATTATTTGACAGATATTGACAAAAAGTTTAAAATATAAGACTGAATTGGAAATTAATAAAAAAAGGGGAGTAAAGATGAGGAAGTTTTTTGTTCTTTTTGTGGTTTTGGGAGGGATAGCTTGTTCGCATAATTCCCGAGATCTCAAAGATTTTTCCTTGGCGGAGATGAAATTTCCCGCTTTGAAAAAAGTTTGCGATTGTAAAAATAAAACCGCCGCCGTTTGCGAAGGTGAAGTTAAAATCAAAGAGTTTGATGTAATTGAAGATCGTGAAAGTTTTTTCTACGGTTTGGCTCAGGCTTACCGTAGCGAACCGGATTCCGGAGTGATAATTTATTGTGATGCGGGAGTGGGTAACGTATCTCATTTTACGTATATGACTTTTTGGCCCGGTAATAATTCGTATTTTTGGGAAATATTGGGATATTGCGAATAAATAGAAAAGATAATTTATTTTTCCGCTGTTTTGTACAGCGGATTTTTAATTTCACCGAAAATTTGGTATGATAAATAAAAGAAATTAAATTAAAAAATATGGAAAAATTTGATTTTGAATCAAAGGAGGAGAAGAAAATAAAAAAATACGAAAATTGCACCGAAAAAGAAAAACAAGATATTGCCGAAAGTATTTTAAAGAAAGCTTTAGATAATGTCGCGCGCATAAAATACAAAAGAGCGCCTAAAATTTTAGCGGAATTAACAAGGATTATAAATGAAATGACCGGCAATGATTCAAAAGAATTTTTTAAATGGATAAAAGAGATTCAAGAGAGGTATCCCGATTTTGAGATTTACAAGAACGAGAAAAAAAGTTATTTTGCCGGTTCGGATATAAGAGAAGCGGAATTACGCGAAGCCAGAGAAAGACGCCGCGCCGGAGGTGATTTTCCTGATTAATTTTAATATTTATATATGAAAAATTATAAACAAATTATAATTATTGCGGTGCTTTTGGCTTTGATAGTGGGCGCTTCTGTTTTTTATTATTACTACCGTCAGACAAATTTAAAACCGGTTTTTGAAGAACCGGTGCCAATTAGCCAAAGCAATGAAGAGGAGTTGGATAGTGTCAAAAAAGATTCTGGGGAGGAAGTAAAAATTATAGACGGAAATTTGGATGTAAGTTTGCCGGAAGGATTTTATATAAATATTTTCTCCGAAGGCATGCAAAAGCCGAGGTTTATGACTCTTAGCCCCGAGGGTGAAGTGTGGGTGGCTGATTTGGAAGCCGGGCAAATTATTTATTTACCGGACAAGGATAATGACGGTCGTGCCGATGAGATGAATGTTATTTTGGAGAATTTAAACCAGCCGAACAGCTTGGCTTTTTACGGAGGATATTTGTACATAGCGGAAACGAACCGTGTAGTACGATTTGCTTATGACGGAGAAGTTCATGAATTAAGTAGGGAAGTTGTTGTTCCTGATTTGCCGTTTGGTGAAGGACATTATACTAGGACTATTTTATTTAAAGATAATAAAATGTATATTTCGGCCGGCTCTTCTTGCAATGTGTGTATTGAAGATAATGAAAAGCGTGCCGCTATTTTGGAATACAATCCGGACGGGACCGGCTATAAAGTTTTTGCCAAGGGCCTTCGAAATAGCGTGGGTTTGGCGGTCAATCCTTTAACCGACGAAATTTGGGCCATGGACAACGGTCGCGATTGGCTGGGAGACAATTTGCCCCCCGAAGAAATAAATATTATAAAGGAAGGCGGTTTTTACGGCTGGCCTTATTGTTATGGTGACGGAGTTTTAGATCCGGAATTCGGAGAGGAAGAGATTTGCGCCGCTTCCATCCATCCGCGCCTCAAATTTCAGGCGCATAGCGCTCCTTTGGGTTTGGTTTTTTACGACGGCGATCTTTTCCCCCCTGAATACCAAAATGATATTTTTGTGGCTTATCACGGATCTTGGAATAGAAGCGCGCCGACCGGATACAAACTTGTTCGCTTTGATTATCAAAACGGCAAATACGAAGAGAAAGATTTTTTAACGGGATTTTTAAAAGAAGATGGCTCGGCAAGCGGTCGACCCGTTGATGTTTTGGTCGGCGAAAATGGAGAACTTTATATATCTGACGATAAGGGCGGGAGGATTTTTAGGATAACTTTCATCAATAAATAATTATTATAATTATGAAGGAAAAAGTTAATTTTAAAACTGAAGATGGTGTTAATATTTACGCCGATTATTATAAAACCGCCGCCGGGGCTCCTTCTGTACTTTTGCTCCACATGATGCCCGCCACCAAGGAAAGTTGGGAAGATTTTGCCGATGTTTTGTCGGAAAAAGGATTTAATGTTTTGGCGATTGATTTGCGTGGACATGGTGAGAGCATAGACAAGAATGGCGAGGAGCTTGATTTTAAAAAATTTGTGGAAGAAGAACACCGTGATAGTTATCAAGATATTGAAGCGGCCATTGATTTTCTAAAAAAAGACGACTCCGGTGATATTGCTTTGTCAGGGGCTAGTATTGGCGCTAATCTCTCTATTTGGTATCAAGCCGACCATGAGGAAATAAAAGCTACCATACCTCTTTCTGCCGGATTTAATTATAAAGGAATTGAAACCGAGCCTTTGGTTGAAAAAATAGATCCGACGCAACATATTTATTTCGTGGGCGCTCGGGGAGATACGAGAAGTGATGGTAGTGATTGTGCTGAAGTTGCTGAAACTCTTTTTGAGAAGAAGAGAGGAAATAAGGAAATAAAAATTTATGAAGAGTCAAGCGCACACGGTACGGACTTATTTAAGGAAGACAGCGAACTTATACCTGTGCTTGTAGAGTGGTTGAAGAGTATATACTTTTAGCCACATAACATGGAATACAAATAGTATTTATATTCATCAGTACAAAATTTTGATTTAAACGATTTTAATTTATTTAAAGATTTAAATAATATTTATGAAATTAATTTTACGCTGGTTTATTTATGCCGCCGGGCTTATGCTCGTGGCCTACCTTATTCCCGGAGTCGTAGTATCCGGTTTTTATTCCGCGCTTATTACCGCACTTATTCTAGGGCTTATAAACGCTCTTATCAGGCCGATTTTGATTTTGCTTACTTTGCCCATAAATATTCTTAGTTTGGGATTGTTTACTCTGGTTATAAACGCGCTTTTGATATGGTTTACGAGCAGTGTAGTCGAAGGATTTGAAGTTGCCGGTTTTGCCGCCGCTTTGTGGACAGCTTTTATAATGTGGATTATCAGCTGGATTACGAATGTTCTGCTAAAAGAGGAATAAAATGAAAATTTCAAAACACAAAAATATTACATAAATAAACTTTAAAATATAAATGAAACAAACAACCATAATTATTTCCCTCGGCGGTTCCCTGATTTCCACCAAGAGGGGTATTGATATAAATTTCTTGCGTAAATTCAAGAAATTTATTTTAAAAAATACAAAAAAACATCGTTTTGTAATTGTCGCCGGAGGTGGGGTTTTGTGCCGCAAATATCAGGAAGCGGCCGAGAGACTGGGTGATCCCGAGGATAGAGACTTGGATTGGATAGGTATTCGCGCCACAAAAATAAACGCAGAATTATTACGCTCCATTTTTGGCTCGCACGCTTATGAAAAAATAATTCACAATCCTACCGAGGCGGTTGACACCAAAAAGAAAATAATTATCGGATCCGGCTGGCTGCCCGGATTCTCCTCGGACAAGGATGCCGTCCTTTTGGCGGAAAATTTTGGAGCCAAACTGGTTGTCAATTTATCAAATATAGATTATGTCTATACTAAGGATCCGAAGAAGCACCGCGACGCTAAAAGAATAGAAGAGATTTCCTGGCCGGAGTTTAAAAAAATCGTGGGATCCAAATGGGAGCCGGGAGTAAACCTGCCTTTTGATCCGATAGCAAGCCGCTTGGCGGAAAAAAATGGTATACAGGTGGTTGTCTTAAACGGCAAAAAACTGGATAATTTGAAAAAGTTTTTAGCCGGCAAAAAATTTAAAGGAACTTTGATTGGATAAAATAAAAAAATCGTTCCGTTAATCCGGGGCGGTTTTTTATTTGACTTTTAAAAATTATTATGCAATAATTTAAAATCGATTTGACAGCCCTTTTTTACAATCCAAAACCAAGGAGGCATCATGATAGAGAGGTTAACCGCCATTGATATCTTAAAAACAGGAAAACTGAATTTCAATGAAATGCTTGAAATTTGCGCAAATTCAGGCGACTTTCGGGTTTGGGAAGCTTTTTTTCAAACTCAAGATTTTCAAGAGTTTTTAAATTCGCAACACGAAGAAAAGATTGTAAATATATTAGTTAAAGCCGGTAATTCCAGCAAAGTAATAAATTATCTGAAGGAACGAATTGATATTTTCGGCCTGGATCATTCTTCCTTTTGGAAGATTGTTGAGAAAATTGAAAAAATGGATCTACGGGCTGAGGTACTTCGGCACATAATTCAGAGCGGACAGGGGAATTTATCACTACAAATTTCTTATGTTGTGAGAGCTGTAAAATACATGGAGTACGCCTGGAGTGTTTTTATCGAGACTATAGATTTGGGCACTTTGGAAAATGATCAGCTTTTCCATATCGCCAAAGAGGCGGATGAATATGTGGTTTGGGAAGCTGTCGCTAAACATGTTCATTGGGACAGCTTGGGAAAGTCTGAAATTTTGCTCTTGGCACATACCGTAGATAATGACAATACCTGGTACAAAGCCAGGGATGTTCTGCAAAATTTGCCTTGATGTATTGTAAAATTTTTTAAACAAAAATAAAACCGTCTCGCGACTTTACTTGAGGCGGTTTTTTAATTTTTAAATATTATTTTTTAACTTTTTAAACAATTTTTTTGCCATTGTTTCCCCATATTTTGTTTGGAAATAGGGGAGTCTGTCTTTTTCAAAATTATTAATAAATTTTTTATAATTTTTTCCATCGAAAGTTGTTGTTGTTTTTTTACAGTCTATTTGCCCGAGACTGTCGGCTTCAAAAATCAGCTGTTCGTTTTGGGTTTTCTTTTTTGTTTTTTTATCGTGAATAGACACGAGATGACAAATTTCTTTTATTTCTTTCGGAAAGAATTCTTTGAAAGAATTAAGTATTTTTTTGGAATAAATAGCGCCCTTTTTCATATGCTCCGGCTTTACATTTTTTACGCCGCTGTAATTGTATTTATTTTTTTCAAAAAGGCCGGCATATCCTATATCATGCAGCCAAGCCGCGGTAATTAGTATTTTAGAATCACCACCTTCTCTTTTTATAAGTTCTTTCATAAAATACACCACCGCCTTGGTATGCGGCAGATCCCACCCGGGCCTTCCTTTTTTCAGATACTTTTCAGCCACTTTTTGGATTTTCTTTTCAAGTTTTTTATCCATTTTATAAATATAGTTCAAAAATATTCAGCCAGTCATTGAGCAGGCGGGTGATTAGAAAATTTTTCTTTACATACTCACGACCGTTTTCTCCCATTTTTTTACGCAATTTTTTATCTTGCAGAAGTTTTACAATGCTTGCGCTAAAAGCATTGTAATCTTTGGGCTCATGAAGAAAGCCGTTTTCACCATTGATAATTTGGAGGGGAATGCCTCCTGTATTGGAAGCAACAACCGGAGTTTCTTTAAAAAGCGCCTCGGAAACAGTCAAACCAAATCCTTCTTTGGTTGATTTTTGCAAGACTACCGCTGATTTTTTTTGCAGCGAATTAACAACAAAATCATTGTTGGGAACATTGACCAAAATTTTTATATCATGCCGGTGGCCGTATTTTTCCATGATGTTGTTATAAATTTTTGTTCCTTCCGGATCATCGGAGGCGGTATTACCGAGAAGCACCAGCTGACAGTTTGCTTTTTTCTTTACTTTTTCAAATACTTTAACAACACCCTCGGGGTCTTTCCACTTATCATATCTGGAAATTTGCGAAATAATCGGTATCCTTAAATCAATTCCCAAATTGCGTAGATATTTGTTCATTTTTTCATTGGGTAGCTCGCGGTTTTTCGAAGTTAGGGGATCAATAGCGGGATGAATGATGCTTTGCGGAATTTTTAGGGTTTTTTTGTATTGTTCGGCAGACACCGCTGCATGATCGTATTGCCGGATAAATTTTTTAAGATACTTCCAAATTTCAGGATTTGGATTTGACAGGTCTATATGACACCTCCAAATCCAGGGTTGTTTCTTTTTATAATAATTTATAAGCGACAAGGGCTGGGGATCGTGGATTATGACGAGATCATGGTTTAGGTGGGTAAAAATTGAAAAACGTTTATTGGTTTCTTCATAAGTTATTTTTTGCTTGGTTCCGAAATTCATTTTTCCACCCTGCAGGGAATTGTGAAAACCTTTGGTGACATTAAAAAAATCAGTACTGCCCTGGAGTATGCGCCAGCCAAAATCTATTCCCAGCTGGTTAAAAAGTATAACCATGCTATTTAGCATTTCCGCTACCCCGCCTCCTTGATGAGTGGAATTGATGCAGACAATATGTTTATTCTGGAATTTTTTGGCTTTTTGGCGGAGATTTTTGATAACCTTATCTCCAACTATTTTTTTGTAATCATTAATGTTTGGCAGCATGGGTAATGTATTTTATTTTTTAAATAATCTTATCCAAATCTCCATGGAGAATAATTGGTTGTATGGCTTTTATCTCATCAGTATAAATATTCTCAGGTATTTCATTTAAAATATAAATTTTTTTGCCAAGCACATGGGCAAAACCGATTTCCAAAAAAGTATTGGCGCCGATATGGTTTTTTTGATCATCTTTTTTTATATTTACTACAAGAATAGCATCACAATCAGAAATTAAATTGTAGTGTTTTTTAATTAAATCTTCACCGGTCCGTTTACGAAAAGCAAAGTCGCCGTTTGTGTCCTTTTCTTTTTTGAAATCTTCAAGCGAAATTTCGCCCGCTATAATTTTTTCCGCGGTCAGGGGAAGGTAAGTTTCATGTCCTTTTTTATGGAGTTCGTCCGAGATTTTTTTCATTCTTGGCGTGAATTCTACGCTTCCACAAATTACTATTTTCATAAAAATTAATTAATTTATTCTTTAATTTTACTAAAAAACAGGGCATTTCGTCAATTTTTTCGAAAATCCTTGACATATTTTTATCCTATGTTATAATGTATGAAAATCAATAAACCACAGACAACGGGGTTCGCCGATTCGGCGGATTAAACAGAAAACCCTGTTTAGGTTAAAAAATCGGCTTAGAGTCGAGCGTTTAAACTTATTTTTAGGTCTGTGGTTATGCCACAGATTTTTTTAGATTGCAAATAGCGCGAATTGACGCGAATAACGCGAAAGTTTGTAAAATTATTTATATAAATATGGGAGGGGATGTTATTTATAAAGATTTGAGTTATCAAATTATTGGAATATCTTTTGATCTATACAATAAATTTGGATATAGCTGCAGAGAAAAGTATATACAAAATGCTTTTGAGGTGGAATTGAATAATTTGGGTATTGCTTATGCAAGAGAAAAATGCATTAATCTTTATCATGGAGGGCAGCAAATAGGTAGATATTTTCTGGATTTTGTCGTAGATAATAAGGTTATAGTTGAGTTTAAAGTTGCGCCTGAATTTCAGGGCATACATTTGAGGCAAGTATTGGAATATTTATATGCCACTAAACTAAAATTAGCAATTATAATTTATTTTACAAAAACGGGAGTTAAATATAAAAGAATAGTTAATAATAAAATAATTTAATAATACTAAAGCGAGTTATTCGCGTTATTCGCGAAAATTTGCATAATTCGCAATCAATATGCCAAAAACAAGACAACAAAAAGAAGAAATTTTAAATAAAGTGCTGGAAAATATCAAAAATTCCAAATCTGTTGTGTTTGCCAATTTTGAAGGATTAAAAGTAAAAGAAGTTGAAGAGCTTAGAAAAAAATGTAAGGAAGCTGGTGTGGAATATTTTGTCGCCAAAAAAACATTGCTCAAAAAAGCCCTGGAAGAAGAGGGTTATAGTGACTATGATTTACCCGGAGAAGTGGGGTCAGCTTTTAGTATGGAAGATGAGGTGGCGGCCGCTAAGGTTTTAAATGATTTTGCTAAAGACCATGAACAGCTTCAGTTTATCGCCGGAATTTTGGAGAATAATATGATTGACGCCGAAGGAGTTAAGAATCTAGCCAAACTTCCGTCCAAAGATGAATTGCTGGCCAAGATGGTTGGTAGTCTGAAAGCCCCGGTTTCCGGATTTGTAAACGTACTTTCCGGCAATTTACGTGGTTTGGTGCAGGTATTGAATGCTATCAAAGAACAAAAAAGCTAAGTATGATGCCAATCCTGCCTGCCGGTAGGCAGGCATTTGTATATTAGTATCTTATTATATAATTAATTAATCACTAATTTATAATTTTATGACTGACGAACAAAAGCCAGCAGCCGAAGAACAAAAACCGGCCGCTGAAGAAAGTAAGCCCGAAGAGGCCAAGGACGAAGCTGCTCCTGTCGAAGACAAGAGTGAGGAAAAGAAGGACGTTGAAGTTCCCGCTAAGTTTAAATCCTTGGTTGAGGAAGTTGAAAAAATGTCCGTTTTGGATCTTGCCGAGCTTGTTGAAATTTTGGAAGAAAAATTCGGCGTTTCCGCCGCCGCTCCCATGGCTGTAGCCGCCGCTCCCGGCGCTGCCGCCGGAGAAGAAGGCGCTGCCGCCGGAGAAGAAGGCGCTGCCGAGGAAAAGAGTTCCTTTGACGTGGAATTGGCTGATGCCGGTTCCAATAAGATTGCCATTATTAAAGCGGTAAGAGAATTAACCGAAATGGGACTTAAAGACGCTAAAGATTTGGTGGATGGAGCTCCTAAAGTTGTTAAAGAAGGTGTTTCCAAAGAAGATGCCGAAACCGCCAAGGCCAAGCTTGAAGAAGCCGGCGCCAAGGTAAATTTGAAGTAATTTTGCGTGCCCGGTCGCATGATTGGGCTTAAATAAAAAATCCGCCCTCTAAAAGGCGGGTTTTTTATTTATTAATTCTCTTTCATGTTATTGTCATCCCGAGCGAGCGTAGCGAGCCGAGAGATCGCTTTAAGTCAAGTATGTGCCAAATAGTCTGCGTATCTAATTAATCTCTCTTTGGGAATATTTCTTCGCCTCTTTTTGTAACCAAAAAGCGGCAGAAAAAGTTTTGGGGCGGCAAAACTCGCGTTGAATTATACTAAAGAGTTTTCTATCCTCGGGAGCTCAGACAGTTGCCGCCCCAAACCCCGGGTTGCCATAACTAACTATTTTCTATTTTTTATTACTGTTCAAGTCCATGAACATAATTCACACTTAATTAATTCTAATTTGTAAGGTT
>CAYZWC010000034.1:0-9091 GCA_964482065.1 uncultured Gammaproteobacteria bacterium
ATTTCTAAATGGCTGTACTATGACATTATCATATGGCTACGACATTTTTTATTTTACAATTGCCAAAAATCCTTATTTTTGAGATAATAAAAAATATAATTAAAATATCTTATGGATAGCCAAACAAAAAAATATTTGGACTTTGCCGAGGAAATAGCCAAAAAAAGCGGGCAAAAACTTTTTGATGAATTTAGAACAAAAGCGCCGGTTGAGCGCGGCACCAGCAAAGAAGTAAAAAGTTTTTATGACAATTTTTCCGATGAGATAATAAAAGAGGATCTGGAAAAAAAATTTCCGGAGCATTCCTACATTACCGAAGAAACGGGATTAGTGGATAAGAAGAGTGATTATCTTTGGATTATCGATCCGCTGGACGGAACCTCAAATTTTGTAAATCATAATCCGCTTTTTTCCATATCAATCGCTTTGTGGAAAAATGGCGAGCCGCTTCTCGGAGTTATTGAAGCTCCGGCGCTTTATGAAAGGTTTGTAAGTGTTTCAGGCGAAGGAGCTTGGAGGTATGATTTTTTAAACAGTAAAGAAAAAATTTGCAAAGTTTCAAATATATCTGAAGATTACAAAGCATATATATTATTTTGCGAAGGAGGGGAGGGGGATCGTGAAAGAATTTTAAAAATTTTTAATGCTAATTATAAAAATAAAAAAGAGGTTCGAAAATTCGGTTCGGCCGCCATTGAGCTGGCTTGGGTGGGAGCCGGCCGCGCCGAAGCTTATTTTACTCCGCGGATAAATATTTGGGATATTGCCGCGGGCGTACTTTTTGTAAAAGAAGCCGGGGGTGAAGTTAAAAATTTCGCGGGCAAAGATTACAACTGGAAAGATTTTGATCCCAATAAAAAATTTGATCTGTTTGCCGGCAATGGACAAATCACTCTAACACTTCCATAAATTATTAAATATCTTTAAAATGTGCTATAATAAAACTATTAAAGGTCGTCCTCTTTTCTAAAATGCTAATAATTAATTAAAATTAGCTATGAACAAATTAAATGCTTTTGACTGGATTACTTTTATTCTGGTCATTATTGGTGCCCTAAATTGGGGTTTGGTCGGATTTTTTAATTTTGACCTGGTGGCCGCCATTTTTGGAGACATGACAGCCATTTCCAGGGTTATCTACGCTTTGGTTGGTCTCTCTGCCATTTATCTTTTGATAATTTCACCAAAATTAGCCAAAAAATAGCTTAAATTAGCTATTTTTTATTTAAAAACCGGGGATTGCTCCGGTTTTTAATCTATTTGCCATGGCTACAATTTTATGAGAAAATAAATCTATGAAGCCAAATTATATAATAATACCTTTAATCACCATTCTCACATCAGTCACCGGAAGTTTTTTTACAAGCCAAGGCATGGATTGGTATAAAACCATCAATCTGCCGGCTTGGACTCCGGAAGGTTCTTTTATTGGAGGGGTGTGGACAACTATTTTTATATTAACAACAATTTCGGCGCTTATAGTTTGGAATAAATCCTCTAAAACACCTTTTAATAAACGCCTGCGCCGGATTATTATTATTTTTATTGCCAATGCGGCGCTTAATGTGTTTTGGAGCTTTTTATTTTTTACTTCTCATCTTATCGGTCTGGCCGTATTAGAAGCCGTGTTACTTGATATTTCGGTAATTATTTTAATTATTCTAATCTGGCCCATTTCCAAATTGGCCTCGATTTTACTTTTACCTTACGCCGGCTGGGTTGCTTTTGCCACATATCTGACTTATGTAATTTGGACTCTGAATAAATAATATGAATTTTAAGGAATACCAAAAATTATCCAGAGAGACCGCCCTTTATCCGAATAAAGATAATAATTTTATTTATCCGACACTTGGTCTTTCCGGGGAAGCCGGAGAAGTCGCTGAAAAAGTGAAAAAAATTTTGCGGGATGAAGGAGGAAAGATAAGCGATGAAAAAAGACTGGAAATTAAAAAAGAACTTGGCGATGTCTTGTGGTATGTGGCGCAAATCTCCACCGAACTCGATTTATCACTTGATGACATAGCAAAATCAAATATAAAAAAGCTTTTTTCACGCAAAGAACGCGGCAAAATCGGCGGCAGCGGTGATAATAGATAAATTTTGTCAAAATAATCAACTTGTGGTATAAATAGATTGCCATTGAAGGCGTTGCAGCGCGCTATTTGTGTGACAGTATCGGGCGAGTACAATCCTACCAAAATTTTGCGGTCCATTACGGAAATCGATCTTTTTCAGCTGTTTCGCCAACGGCCTTAAGCGCTTACCTAAAACTTCTTCTTCGCCTCTCGCCTGGGCGCTTGGGGCCGTTTTTTACGGCAAACGACGATTGTGAGCCTTTTATTCAGGCTGGCTTAATAATCGTCTCCCCATGGCAGGGCCGACTCCTTCGAAGCTACGACTTCGTCCGAGTCCGCCCTGTCCTTTTTTATTTATTGGGCAATTATGTTATAATTATTTAATATTATGGGCAAGAAAAATAAAAAAAATATCAGTGATGAAATAAGCAGAAAAGTAAGCGGTTATATTTTGGCCGCTTTGGGGCTTGTGGCCGGCTTGGCCTGGAATGATGCAATTTCATCTCTTATAGAAAGTTTGTTCCCGCTTGAAAAAAATACTATCGCGGCAAAATTTTTTTATGCGGTAATAATAACTGCTATTGTGGTTATAACAAGTATTTATCTTATCAAATTTTTTAATAAAAAATCTAAAAAATAAATATATGGAAGAATTATATAAATTGTTAAAAGAAGGGGTAAAATATGAAGATGAATTTATTACTTCTTATCTAAAATTGGTAACCGACGATGGTTTTATGGAATTTTTTGGCGATAAGCAAGAAGAAGCTGAAAAAACCTTAAGACAACTTATCCGCGAAAGCGGGGGGCACAAAGAGACATTGGAAGAGATAATTAATAATTTATAAAAATATGGGCATAAATAGAAGACAAGAAGTGGAATTAATACTTGAAGAAGCTTTGGGTATGGAGAAAAAAGCCGAAGAAAACTGTGATAAAATTCTTGAGCAATTAAAAGCTAACGGCTTTCATGACAAAGTGGAAAAAATAAGAAATGACGAAGCTATACACCAGACAATGGTAAAAAAACTTATTGATATTATAAAAAAATAATTTTATGGCAAAAAAAGAACTTCTAAAAATCAGTAAAAGTGATAGATACCAAACCGTTGACGAGCTTTTTGAAAAAAGCACTCCTTCTTCAATTTATTATACCTTGCTTATTTTATCGGTTTTTATAGTGGCCTCCGGACTTCTCCTGGATAATGCTTTTATTATCATAGGCGGCATGCTCGTAACACCGCTCCTTACTCCCATTCTCGTTATCGCTTTGGGAATTGTGGCGAGTCAATTGGGCGCCTCAAAAAGCGCCACTTTTTTGCTTTTAAAATCCGTACTTATAGTAATTGCCGGCTCTTTTATACTTTCGTTGCTTTTTGATGTGCCGGAACGTCCGATTCTTTTTGACAACACGATTCGTACCGCGATTTTATATTTTATAGTCGCCGTAGCTTCAGGAATAGCCTCCACCTATGCCTGGGTTAGAAAAGGCGCGGTAGAGATTTTGCCAGGGATAGCCATTGCCATGGCTCTCGTTCCGCCTTTGAGTTTGATAGGAATATGGCTTAGCACTTGGAATATTCCCGCGGTGCGTTTTTATTTTTTGGTATTTTTGTTTAATCTTTTCGGTATAATTGTTGGTAGTTTTATAATGTTTTCATTGCTTAAATTTTATAAAGTGGAAGAAAAAGTAAAACAAGAGCACAAAGAGGCCCAAAAAGAACAAGAGAAAAATAAGAAAAAATAAGCTATGAAACAGATTACCACCCTGGCCATGGTCCACAAAAAAGATAAGATTCTTTTGGGTATGAAAAAACGAGGTTTTGGTGAAGGTTATTGGAATGGGTTTGGTGGAAAAATAAATCCCGGCGAAAAGATAGAAACCGCGGCCACAAGAGAGCTTTGGGAGGAATGCGGGATTAAAGCTGAAAAAATAGACAAAAGGGGATTGCTGTATTTTGAATTTGAAAATAATCCGAAAATTTTGGAAGTTCATATTTTTGATGTGGAACGTTTCGGGGGCGAACCAAGGGAAAGCGAAGAAATGCGCCCGGGCTGGTTTTCTAAAAATAAAATTCCTTTTCATTCGATGTGGCCGGACGATCCGCATTGGTTGCCTCTTTTTTTGCAAGGAAAAAAATTTAAAGGAAAATTTTATCTTAAAGATACAAAAACTTTAATTAAATATAATCTGGAGGAGGTGGAAGGATTTTAAAATATGGCTAAAAGAGTATTTACTCAAACTTTCGGCGTTGCCGGCGCTATTATAGAAAAGGATGGTAAAATAGTTTTGGTGCAAGAAAATATAAAAGGTGAAGACAATGGAAAATGGAATCAACCCGCCGGTTGGATTGAGGTCGGAGAGCACCCGCTTGATGCTGTCAAAAAAGAAGTTAGGGAGGAAACCGGATCTGATTTCAAGCCAAGCGGTATTATCGGAATTTATTCGCTATTCAGGAATGATTTAGATCCGGTACGCCACGCCATTAAAATAGTTTTTCGCGGTGAGATAGTAGGGGAGGGGGAGCGAGACAAAGATGAAATATCCGAGGTTAAGCTTTTTACTCCGGAGGAAATCTACCAGATGCCGCCAGAGCAATTGCGGGATTTGGATATTAAAGATGAAGTGCGTGATTATCTAGCCGGCAAAAATTATCCTTTGGATATAATTAAACATACGGCAGCTGAATAAATTTTTATGAAATTAATTTTTGCCACACACAATTCCGGAAAAATAAAAGAAATGAAAGAGATTTTGTCCGACTTGCCAATTAGAGTTTTGTCAGCCGAAGAAGCCGGGGTTTTTGAGGAACCGGAAGAGAATGGAAAGACTTTCTCGGAAAATGCTTTGAAAAAAGCAAAATTTGTTGCGGATAAAACCGGAGAATGGACAATTGCCGATGATTCGGGAATTTGTATTGACGCGCTTGACGGAGAACCGGGAGTTTATTCAGCGCGCTATGCCGGCGAAGGGAAAACCGATGAAGAATTAATAAACTTTGTTTTAGATAAAATAAAAAATATTCCGGAAGGGGAGAGGAGCTCTTATTTTGCCACAGCCGCCGTTCTTGTTTCTCCCGAGAGACAAGAGTATGTTTTTGAAGGCAGAGTTAATGGTAAAATTTCTTTGGAGAAAAAAGGAATTCCGAGACCAAAACTTCCTTATGATGTGATTTTTATTCCCGAAGGATACGAAAAAACTTTCGCGGAGATGTCTGATAAGAAAAAGAATAGTTTGAGCCACCGCGGTAAGGCTTTTAGAAAAGTAAAAGAATTTTTAACTGATTTTTTAGATGGTAAAAACCAGTGGTAAAAGATAAAATACAACTATGAAAAAACTAAAAATTCTGGGAATTTCCGGTAGTTTGCGTCGAGCCTCTTACAATAGAAAGGCGCTACAAATCGCCAAAAAAATATGCCGTGATTTCGGAGCTGAAGTAAAAGAAGCTGATCTTAAGAAATTGAAACTTCCCATATATGATCAAGACATTGAAGACCGTGCTTTTCCGAAGTCGGTACTTACACTCAAAGAAAAAGTGGAAGCTGCAGATATTTTGCTTATAGCTTCGCCGGAATACAACCATTCCATTTCCGGAGCGCTAAAAAACGCCATTGATTGGCTCTCACGCGGCAAAAATTCTTTGGATGGAAAATTTGCCGTGGTTTTTGGTGCTTCTCCCGGAAAATTTGGAACCATGCGCGGACAAAAACATCTGCGGGAAATTTTGGACGCTTTAAATGTTTTTGTGCTCCCACAACCAAAAGTTTTTATCAGCCGAGCCGATAAGGCTTTTGACAAAAAGGAGGATTTTAAAGATAAAAATTTACACTTACGTCTTGAAAAATTAATACAGAAAACCATTAAAAGACAAAACTGTAAAATATGAAATTCAGCGTAAAAACAAAAGGCCATTATGACTATATTGACATTACTCCCAAGGTCAAAGAAATTTTGGATGCTTCGGATGCAAATGAAGGAATTGCTGTTATTTTTGTCGGCGGTTCAACAGCGGCCGTAACCACCATGGAATTTGAAGAAGGGATACATAAGGATTTAACCGAAGTTTTTGAAAATCTGGCGCCGGAGGACGCAGAATACGAACATCATAAAAAATGGGGCGATAAAAACGGAGCCGCGCACATCAAATCCGCGATTGTGGGTACAAGCATAACCGTTCCCATAGTAAATGCGGAATTGGCGCTCGGCACTTGGCAGCAGATAACCCTTATTGATTTTGATGAAAAACCCAGAGAGCGCGAAATTACAGTTAAAATTTTAAAATAAATTATTAATTAATTAAAAACTATGTTTAAATGTGAACATTATAAAGAAAAAATGGACATGGCCGGGCTGCTTCTTTTGTTGATTAGAGCTTTTGTGGGTTTAATTTTCATTCTTCATGGCGTAAGCAAAGCCGCTGACATTTCTTCTTTTGCCGGTTTTCTTGACATGGCAGCCATGCCCATACCCATGGTTATTGCAGCAGCCATATCTTATTTTGAAATTATTGCCGGTGCCCTTCTTATTTTGGGAATTTTTACCAAAGTTGTGGGGATATTATTCGCGATTGAGTTAGCCGCGATTATCTTGATTAGCTTTTTTAACAGCAAAATAAATCTGGCCGGAATTAGTTTGGAATACAATCTTTTGCTTTTCCTTATGGCAATTTATCTATCTGCTACCTACAAGCAAACTTGCAATATCTGCTGTTTGTTGAAAAAATAGATACAAATTACGAATATATAAATATTTCAAACACTCGTCCCGCAGAATGGCGAGTGTTTGATTTTACGATTAATTTTGACAATTTATTTGTGTATTTGTATAGATTTGTAATTCATATAAGTTATTTTGACAATTATAATAAAAACCTTTATTATAAAAATAACTACCGCCAAGAATATTGGTTAGTTTTTAAATAAAATTTTATGGAAAAAGACAATATAATTGAAGAAGAAATTGACAGAAGGGAACGACTCAAAAAAATAAGAGAGAAAAAATAGGATTAATAAAATATCGAGCCATATCCGAGCAAGGCCAAAAAAACCACCAGCGTGGACAAGGCCTTGGATTTTTTTGATAAATATTCCGAAGAGAAAAAATTACTAACCATGGCGGGGCGGGTTAGCCGCAAGCGAATGCACGGTGGATCAAGCTTCGGCAACATAAAAGACGAAACCGGCAGTATTCAGATTTTTTTGCGCCGCGATGTTCTCAAAAAACAATATTACCTCTGGAAAGATTTGATTGACCTTGGAGATTTTATTCAAGTTAGGGGAGTACTCTTTAACACCAAAAGTGGAGAAAAAACTCTTGAAGTGCAGGCGCTTAAATTTCTTTCCAAAGCTTTGTTGCCGCTTCCGGAAAAATTTCACGGCCTTACCGACACGGAAACAAGATACCGGCAGCGTTATTTGGATTTGATAGCCAATGAACAAACCAAAGATGTTTTTAAAAAGCGCAGTTTACTTGTACGTTCTATACGTGAATTTTTTGACAAACAAGGATTTATGGAAGTGGAAACTCCAATCTTGCAGCCGATTCCCGGAGGTGCTGTAGCCCGGCCTTTTATTACACACCACAACGCGCTTGATGCCGATCTGTATCTTCGCGTAGCGCCGGAACTGTATTTAAAAAGATTGATTGTCGGCGGATATGAAAAAATTTATGAAATTGCCCGCTG
Source organism: uncultured Gammaproteobacteria bacterium (assembly GCA_964482065.1). Classification (GTDB taxonomy): domain Bacteria; phylum Patescibacteriota; class Patescibacteriia; order JAQUQO01; family JAQUQO01; genus CAYZWC01. The sequence continues at coordinate 7,763 of CAYZWC010000034.1, forward strand.
TTTCCGCAATGAAGGAATTGACCACTCCCACAATCCGGAATTTACCCAGATTGAATTTTATTGGGCGTATGCCGATTATAATGACCTTATGAAGCTCACGGAAAAGCTTTTTCCGCATATGCTCAAGAAAATTAACGGCGGAGAAATGAAAGTGAAGTACGGCGAACACGAGATTGACTTTACGCCGCCATACCCGCGCGAAACCTTCTGTGATTTGATTAAAAAATACGCGAAAATTGATATAGAAGAATATTCAACCAAAGAGACTCTAGCTGAAGCGGCTCAAAAATTAGAGATTGAAGTTGATAAAACAATGGATAGAGGGAAAATTTTGGATGAAATATTTAAAGACAAGGTAAAACCGGCTTTAATACAACCCACGTTTGTGATTGACCACCCCATAGAGCTTTCGCCGCTGGCTAAGAGAAAAAAGCTGGAACCGGCTTATGTGGAACGTTTTCAGCTGGTGGCCGGAGGAATTGAGCTTACCAATGCCTTTTCCGAGCTTAATGATCCACTGGATCAGGAAGAGCGTTTTAAATATCAGCAGGAAATGAAAGCGGCCGGAGACGAAGAGGCTCATCCTTATGATGAAGATTTTGTAATTGCTCTAAAGCACGGCATGCCGCCGACTGCCGGTTTTGGCATGGGGATTGACCGCCTCGCCGCACTTCTTACCGATTCACATAATTTGAAAGAAGTTATTTTATTTCCGACGTTGAAACCAAAAAAAGAGAATAAATAAAATAGAACGCTGATTTCCAAGATACCCCTGATAACCCATGATTTTTGTCAGTGTAAATCCTGGTAATCATGGAAATCCGCGTGCCATTAATTTTTTAAGTAAAGTTCTATAAAATAAAAAGTCCCCCGAGTCGCATGTTACGAAACGGGGAACGGTTTGCAGAACGAAGTAAGATTACTCCTCTTCGGGTTTTTTTCGGACTCGTCGACGAAGTAGAAAACCGTGGCGTACCCTGATTTGCCAGACGTGAAATGGTTGAAGTTGAAAGCTTCGGAGATTTGAAACTGACCAGGCTTCAATCCTTTCTCGTTAATAAATTCAAGAGCCTGGTCTGAGGCAGTTTTGCTGGAAACGAAATCACTGAATTTCTTTTGCTTCCACATGGCTTGGTGTTTTTGGCGAGTTTTGGACATTATTCCAGAGGTTCTAGAATATTTAACTATAATGTATAATTAATTTTTTGTCAAGTATTAAATAGTTATTTACTAAAATAAGCATTGAAAATTAGATAATTATTTAAAAATTATAAAATTGAGTAACTAGACATTTTGGTGGGGCTAAAAAGTGAGATTTGTGGCATAATA
>CAYZWC010000035.1:0-9021 GCA_964482065.1 uncultured Gammaproteobacteria bacterium
AACCTTACAAATTAGAATTAATTAAGTGTGAATTATGTTCATGGACTTGAACAATACTAAATTACCCAAGATGAGGTCTTGGAAAGAAGCTTTAGAGGAGTATTTAAGTAGTTAAAATATGAAGAAAGTGGTATATATTTTTATCTTATTAGCAATTACTTTTTTGTATGGAAATAATATATATGCCGTAGATGTTTTGCATATTGATTATTACACAAGAAGCGATGGCGTTAAAGTTGATAGCCATTATAGAACAGCCCCCGATGGCTATGAATATAATAATTTATCTAAATTTGATGATAAATTATGCAGAGCAGAAGCGCTTGCTAGGAGAAATGAATCCTATATACAGATCAAGGCGGGAGTTTATGAAAAATTAAAAGATAAATTTGAAGTTGGTGTAGGAAGTTTTTGTGAAAGTTTAGGAGCTCTAAGCCCTCAAACTGTTTCAAATTGTATACAATCTACTACTGAAAAAAATCAAAGATTAGCAGACGACATAGAGGAAGCGTCTCAAGAAGCTGCTTGGTCAATTTTTTTAGAAAAATATTATGCATGTATTAAAGATGAAATTTTAGTTTGTGAAGAAGGATATGTTTTAAAAAATAATGAATGTATTACATATACAGAGGATTGTAAAAGGACATTTGGAGACAACGTATCATATGGTGTTAAGGGGAACAATGGCAGTTTATGTTATTGTAAGTTTGGGTATACATGGAATGAGTCCAAGACTGCTTGTATTGAAAAAACTGTTATTCCAGCTCAAGAAATAATAGAAAAGCCAAAAGAAGAAATCAACCCCCCAGCTATTATTCAAGAAGAGCAAGAGACAAATTTTATTCAATATGATGTCAATGTGGATGACAAAAATGTACAAATTAAAGAAGAGTACAATGGCAATATGGGCGCGCAGAATTCAGACAATAATAAAGAGAATGTTAAAGAAGATGTTCAAGAGAATAATCGCAGCATAGTCAACAATGACGACCAAGGTAAGAAAGAAATAAAAGTTTTTCAGGTTTTAGGAAATTTTTTTAGCAAAGTTAAAAATTGGTTTTTAGGTTTATTCTAATAGTATGTATACGGATCCTAAGTATCTTCACCTGGAAAGAGTTGAGTATTTTATAGAAAAAATAAATAATTTTTGTTCAAAAGAATCTTTTAAAATAGGTTTGGTGCTGGGGTCTTTAGCTGTAATTTTTGCATTAATTTCATTTTTTATAGAATGGGTTTTTATATTATTAATATTATTGATAATATATTGTTTTATATATAACAATGATATAGATATACTTAGAGTTAATTATATTCACCAAATGCAAAAAATATATAGAGAATATGAATTAAAATTTGATGATATGGTTGCAGATTTGGAGAGTAGAGGTTTGTTAAATAGCGGTCAAACTATTAAAAAATTAGGTTTTCATCCAAGGGATAAAGTAGAATTTAAGGGGGAGTTGCAAATAGAATATGGAGATTTATTAAATAATATTTTTGATAATTACATACATGATTTAAGGTTGGCTAGTTATTTGTGTATTAAAAATATTTTTCTAAAAAAGTAATCACTTCAATTATGAAAGGAATAATTTTAGCAGGAGGAGAGGGGACAAGGTTGCGCCCTCTAACATACGTAACCAACAAGCACTTGCTTCCGGTTTATGATAAGCCGATGATTTATTATCCGATTGAAACGCTCACCAAGGCCGGGATCAAAGACATTATGATTGTTTCAGGCAAAGGGCATGCCGGGCATTTCTTGGAGCTCTTGCGCTCGGGCAAAGAATTCGGCGCCAGTTTTTCCTATGGCGTGCAGGAAGAGCCGGGCGGAATCGCACAGGCCCTTAGCTTGTGCGAGGATTTTGTCGATAACGACAAGGTTGTTGTCATTCTCGGAGACAATATTTTGGAAGATGATATTTCCGACGCTGCAAAAGATTTTGAAACGAGAGAAAAAGGAGCTAAAGTATTTCTTAAGGAAGTTGAAAATCCCAAGTCATTTGGCGTGGCTGAAGTGGATGGAGATAAAATAGTCGGCATCGAAGAAAAACCAGCGGAGCCAAAATCGAATTTGGCGGTGGTCGGAGTTTATATGTATGACAATAGAGTCTGGGAAGTAATTAAAACCCTGAAGCCATCAGGAAGAGGAGAACTGGAGATTACCGACGTGAATAATTTTTATGTAAAAGACGGCAGTATGACTTTTTCCAATTTGGAAGGTTGGTGGGGAGATGGCGGAGAAAGCATTGACAGTTTGCTTCTGGCCGCGAATCTTGTAGCTAAGAAAGCCAAAGGTGAAAAATAATTTTAATATAAAAATAAGAAAAAAGGAATTTAGTTCCTTTTAAGAGAAGTTTTATTTCACATGTACCCCCCTGACAAGGGGGGAAAGGGGGGGGTAGTTTCAGCTGGGATTTTACTAACCCCCCAGCCCCCCCCTATCAGGGGGGGGGTAATTTTATTTTATAGTAAGTTTATATAGCCCCGGCTCTTCATCGACATTGCCGGCAAAGTATATGTACTCACCATCTGAATCAAAGATAAAAGAGTTGATTTTGGCTCCGCCTGTTATGTCATATAAATTTCTCCCATCGCGTCCGTCGAGCTCAATGATATTAAGCTCGTCGCCGAGAATAAAAGTGATGTAGTCAAATCCCGGCACCCAAGCCGCTTTTTTTATTTCCCGGCTGTAGCGGGTTATGAGAATCGGCTCGGTATCTTCTATATTATAAGACCATAATTCAAAATCATTGTAAAAAAGCAAACGTTCGGCATTATCGGACCATTGCGCTTGGGAGGCGGTTTTTTCCAAATTAATTGTTTTGGAGTCAATGTTGATGAGCCGCAGTTTTTGGTTTTTAGATCCCAAGAGAGTTATTATATTTCCGGGACCGCCGTTTACAAAATTCCAAACCTCGGCTTCCATGCTTACAATGCGTTCACTCTCTCCACCGCTAAGGTCTTTACGAACAATAAAAGAATTTTTGTCGGTTATTTCTATGTAATAGAAATTATTATTTTTTATGGCGAAGTCGCTTACCAGTAAGGTTGTTTCCGATTTAGGTTCGGAAGTTATTTTTTCCGATGATTCATTGAATAAATTAATGCGGTATATGGCATTGCTTCCGAGTCCGTATAACAAGTTGTCGTTAAAAGGCGACCATAATATTTTTTTAAATTCCACATTAGTGATTTTCCCCAAAGGTAAAGGATCTTCGTTAGCCAAAGAATCAAATATTATATATTGTTTTTTATCGTTTTTGGAATAAGTCAGAATAATTTTTTCACTGCCGGCCGACCAGGAGATTATTTCTTCTCGTGGTATATCTTCAAAACTTTCTTCAGTTGAACGATAAAGGAGGCTTTGTTCCTTAGTTTCCGAATTATAAATCCAAATTTCGGCGGCACCTTCTTTTTTATCAATGTATGAAATGAATTTTTCATCAGGAGAAAAGTTTATAAGCTCGGCTTCGGAGCTTACTGTTTTTTCCGGCATTGATTTTTTAAAGAGAATTATATGTTCGGCAAAGGTTGTTTCACCACTGTGTACGCGGAGATTTTTTTCCCAGGGATAATATCCTTCCTTTTGTACTTTTATATTATAAATATTTGGAATAAGATTATTAAGTCTTACTTCATTACCAAAAATTCCCGTTTCTTTTTTTAATTGGTCGTTTAGAAAAACTTGGACGCGAGGAGTTTTTATATATAAAAAAATTCCGCCCGTTTTTAGTATTTTATGGCGATTAAAATCATAACGGTATCCCGCCGTATAAAGTATGGTTAGGGGAGCGAGTATCAAAAAAAGTATAATAAATGTAAAATAAATTATTCGACGTGTTTTTAGATTCATAACAAGTTAATTACTAATTTCTAATACCTGCCCGCAGTGCTACGCATAGCGTTGCAGGCGGGTCTAATTTCTAATCAATGTCTAATTCATAAATGCCCAATGTCCGAAGATGAGTCATTAAGTAATTAGGCATTGGGATTTGATTAGTAATTAGAAATTTTATTAAAGTATTCTTAATATTTACAAGTATGCCAATATAGTGTATTGTACTATATAAGTTTCACAAAGTATATTTTATGTCCAAATTTATAATAAAAGGAGGTAAAAAATTATCCGGATCGGTGCGTATTTCAGGAAATAAAAATGCCGCTTTGCCTATTATCGCGGCTACTCTTTTGACGTCTGAGAAATGCCGTTTGGAGAATGTTCCGGAGATCAAAGACGTGCACGTGCTTTTAGAAATTTTAGAAAATCTCGGCGCGGAAGTTGCTCATCCGGAAAATAATGTTTATGAAATACAATGTGCTGAGGTGAGTAAAACAAAAGTTCCCGATGATTTAGCAAAAAAATTACGCTCCTCGCTGCTTGTCATGGGACCGCTGCTCGCGCGCTTCAAAAAGGCGGAAATGGTGCATCCCGGAGGTTGTGTGATTGGACGCCGTCCGATTGATGCGCATCTGGACGCTTTTCGCGATTTGGGAGCGGAAATAAAAGAGGACCAGGGTTATTATACCGCCAAATGGCCGAAATTAAAAGAACAAAAAATATTTTTAGGGGAGACTTCGGTAACCGCCACGGAAAATTGCCTAATGGCAGTCGCTTTGGAAGAGGGTCCGGTCACCATTAAACACGCCGCGCTTGAGCCGCATGTCAAAGATTTGGCCGAGGTTCTCGGTAAAATGGGAGCAAAAATTACCAACGAAGGAGCTTCCTACACGGTAGAAGGCAAAAAAGAATTATCCGGATTTACCCATAGGATTATTAGCGACCATATAGAAGCCGGAACTTTTTCTATTTTAGCTGTCGCTTCCGGAAGTGAAATTACCGTTACCGACTGCAACCCTGAGAATTTGGAAATGATTTTGGTATTCTTAAAAAGAATGGGGGCCAAGTTTGAGATAGGGGAGCATCAAGTAAAATTTTTCCCGAGCAAAGATTTACAAGCTGTGAGAAAAATAGAATGCGGCATGTGGCCTTCATTACCCACCGATATTATGAGTCCGTTCATAGTTCTCGCCACACAAGCAAAAGGTGATACCTTGGTTCATGACTGGATGTTTGAGGGAAGGCTTTTTTTTACAGACAAACTTATTAAAATGGGGGCCAATATAACTCTCTGCGATCCGCACCGAGCTCTTATCGTGGGACCGACCGCGCTCCATGGAGCTAAGCTTGAAAGTCCGGATTTACGGGCCGGAATAGCTCTTGTGATAGCAGCTTTGTGCGCCGAAGGAGAAAGTGAAATAGACAACGCGTATCAAATTGATCGCGGTTATGAAAATATAGAAGGAAGATTGCGGGATTTGGGAGCGGAGATTGAGCGTGTAAATTAAAAATTTCTAATTTCTAATACCTGCCCGCAATGTTAATCAAACCCAAATGTCTAATGATTTAATGACCAAAGTTAGACATTAGATATTTTGGCATTAGTCATTGATTAGTAATTAGGTCAATTAGAAATTAGTAATTCACCAAACTGTGTTATAATAAATGAATTATTTAAGATTAAATATATGGATTTTAAACATCGATCATGGTATGTAAGATATTTTAGCGTCTACGCTGTTATTATTTTGCTGTTAATTAGTTTTGTAGGCGGATTTTTGCTCGGCGAAAAGAAGGGTTCACCGGGGATATTTGCCGGAAATGAAGAAGGTCAAGTGGAAAATTTTGAAGACGAGGATGTGCCCGATTATCTAAGAGAAGATGTTGATTTTAATTTGTTTTGGGATGTTTGGAATACCGTAAGACGGGATTATATTGACCAGGATATTCCACCGACCAAAATGTTTTATGGTGCGCTTTCAGGAATAGTGGCTTCTCTTCAAGATCCACATTCCATATATTTTGACCCGGAAACCACCGAAGAATTTACCCAAGAGCTTTTCTCCAGCAGTTTTGAGGGTATTGGCGCTGAGGTGGGAATCAAAAATGATCGTTTGACAATTATCGCCCCTCTTCCGGGAACTCCGGCTTATAATTCCGGACTTAAAGCAGGTGATAAAGTTTTTGCCATTGACGGTCTTGACACCACCGGTATGGCTCTTGATTACGCGGTCAGCTTAATTCGGGGTGAAAAAGGAACCGCAGTTGTTTTGACTGTAAGAGGTGAAGCCGAAGAAGATTTTCGCGATGTTGAAATCACGAGAGACACCATCAATGTGGAAACCGTAAAATGGGAAATGAAGGAAACCGACGATAAAAAAATAGCTTATATAGAAATTTCTCATTTTAACAGCGATACCGAATCGCGTTTTGATGAAGCGGTAAAGTGGGTTTTAAATGAAAATCCGGACGGAGTTATTTTGGATTTGCGAAATAATCCCGGAGGATTTTTGGATACCGGAGTTAAGGTCGCTTCCGAATGGATAGAAAGAGGAGATGCCGTGGTATATGAAGAGTTTGGAGATGACAAGGAGGACGTATATCGTTCTCGCTCCCGATCAAGGTTGCGCGATTATGAAACTGTAGTTTTGGTTAATAAAGGCAGCGCCTCCGCTTCGGAAATTGTTGCCGGCGCTTTGCAAGATTACGATGAAGCGACTATTGTCGGAGAAGTCACTTTTGGCAAAGGTTCGGTACAGGAACTAAAAGAACTCAAGGATGGCTCATCAGTGAAGCTTACAGTAGCCAAATGGTTTACGCCGGATAAGCGTGCCATTGATCAAGTCGGTATTGAACCGGATATTAAAGTGGAGCTGACCAAAGAAGATTTTAGCAACGATCGTGATCCACAGCTCGATAAAGCTCTGGAAATTTTGGGAGAATAAAATTAAATATACAAAAAGGGCAAATCGCCCTTTTTTGTTTTCTGCGGTATAATAAAATAAGTATTGAAAAAATAAGCCTGTTTTGTTAAAATAATTTACTATGGGCACAGCTTTAATTATTAAAGGAAAAGTGGGCAGAGGCAAGGGAGTAGGCCGTATTTTAGGCTATCCTACAGCTAATATAGGCTCTTGTTCTGATTTGAAAAACGGAGTTTATTATACCTTGGTTTGTTTGGAGGGTGAATGGCTGCCGGCATTGGCGATTAAAGGAACAGCGGGTAATGACGTAGAGATTCATATTATTGATTGGGATGGAGATATATATGAGCGAGATATAGAGGCCAGAGTTTTGGAAAAAATGCGTGATATTATACATTTTTCCGATGAGGAGAGTTTGCTTGCTCAAATTAAGCAAGATATCATAAAGGCCAAAGAATACTTTAAAGATTTCTAACCAATCAACAATTAACAACCCGCCTGCCGGACGGCAGGTGCACAATTAACAATGTTTACTGGTATTATAGAAAAGACAGGCAAAATAAAAAGTATTGACGGACATTTTTTTGACATAGAAGTGTTTGATTTTTTGTCTGATGTAGCGATCGGCGACAGTATTGCCATTAACGGAGTTTGCGCCACGGTTGTTGAATTTGATAAGGATAATTTTAAAGTGGAAATTATGCCTGAAACTTTTCGTGTAACTACTTTCGGCGAATTGCAGGAAGGCAGCGAAGTTAATTTGGAAAAATCATTGCGCGTCGGAGACAGGCTGGACGGCCATTTTGTTTTGGGGCATGTTGACGGAGTAGGGGAGATTAAAGAAATAAAACAAGAAGGTGAATTTATTGATTTTATTATTTCCTTTCCGGAGAGTTTGAAAAAATATGTGACTAGAAAAGGCACAATGGCGATAAATGGCGTGAGTCTTACTATTGCCGAAGATTTGGGAGATGCTTTCCGTATTTCTCTTATCAGCTATACGAGAGAAATTACCAATTTTAAAAATTTAAAACCGGGCGACAAAGTTAATTTGGAAGTTGATGTTATTGCTAGATATTTAGAGAAGTTAATTAATAATAAAAAATAGAACACGAATCTAACAAATAAAACGAATTTTAACGAATTCGTTCTAATTTATTAAATTCGTTCAATTCGCGTTCTATAACTATAACAATATAAATAACAATAACTATATGGAAAAAGGAATAGAGAAAAAGGTTTGCAGCGGTGAACAATATAAAATTGCTATTGTTAAATCACGTTTTAATGAAGATGTAATAAGCGGCTTGCTCCAAGGTGCTCTAAAAGCGCTCAAAGAATGTGGTGTTAAGGAAGAGAATATAAAAGTTTTAGAAGTGCCCGGATCTTTTGAGCTGCCTTTCGGCGCCAAACAGATCGCTGACAAAAAAGAATATGATGCCATAGTTTGCCTCGGCGCGATTATCAAAGGCGAGACCAATCATGACCACCACATTGCAGGTGCTTGCGCTAAGGGGCTTATTGATTTATCCTTAGAATATAATATTCCGATTCTCTTTGGTGTGATTACCGCCTTAAATATCGATCAAGCGGCCGCGCGTTCGGCGGATAATGATCTTAACCGCGGTTATGAAGCGGCTCTTTCCGCTGTTGAGATTTTGGAGAATATAAAATAAAAAATATGGAAAAAAAACCTACTCTTCCTTTTTCGAAAATTACTAAAAATAGCGTAGATTTGGCCGGCGGCAAGGGCACTTCGCTCGGAGAAATGACCCGCCTCTTCGGCGGGCAGGCACATGCCAATCCCATACCACCGGGTTTTGTAATTACATCTGCTGCTTTTTACGAATTTATTAAACAAGGTGATATGAATGTGGAAATTGCGGCGATTTTGGATAGCGTAAATCCCGAGAATATTAAATCCGTGGAGCATTCCTCAAGGCAAATTAGAAGTATTATTATGAGCACGGAAATGCCGGAGGATCTAAAAAAGGAAATTGAGGTTGATTTTCAAAATCTTGAAACTCCGTTGGTGGCGGTTCGTTCTTCAGCCACGGCCGAGGATTCCAAGTCCGCTTCTTGGGCCGGGGAGCTGGAAACTTATCTTAACACCGACAAGGATTCACTTTTGGAGAATGTTAAAAAATGCTGGTCGTCCCTTTTTACTCCAAGGGCGATTTTTTATGCTTTTGAAAAAGGAATTTATACAAAGAAGGGGAATATTACCAAAGCTAAAAAAATAAAGTGTGATGATTT
>CAYZWC010000036.1:0-8916 GCA_964482065.1 uncultured Gammaproteobacteria bacterium
AACCTTACAAATTAGAATTAATTAAGTGTGAATTATGTTCATGGACTTGAACAGAAACTACATGTTTAAAACATTAAAACCGTTTAAAAAGTTTTTTATATTAGACACAATAATTTGTTCCATATTATGTGATATTAATTACGTGCAATAACACTCTCCACAATCCCCACTACCATCATACTGGAGATAAGAGAAGAACTTCCAAGGCTTACAAAGGGCAGAGTAATCCCCGTAACGGGCATCATCCCCAAATTCATTCCTATATTAACGGTAATCTCCGACAAAAATAAAATAATAGCGCCCAAAATAAAAAATAATCCAAAACTATCCCTAACAAGGCGGGCCGCCCTGATAAGCCGCCAGAAAAAAATCCCCCAAAATCCAAGTATAAAAGAAACCCCCAAGAGCCCCAACTCTTCGGCAATAACGGCAAATATAAAATCGGTTTGGCTGGCCGGCAAAAATTTTAATTGGCTTTGGGAGCCAAATCCCAAACCGCGGCCCAAAATCCCTCCGGATCCCACGGCGATTTTGGCTTGGGTTACATTATAACCACTGCCCAAAGGATCCAGCTCCGGATTTATAAAAGTCATTACTCTTTCTTTCTGATAATCAGCCAAAACCAAAAACCAACCGGCTATTATAGAAGCAATCAAAAGAACTACAAGAATAATAAGATACTTTTTCTTGATTCCTCGCAAAAGCAAAAGGCCCGCCCAAATTGTAAAAAGTATAACTGCCGATCCAAAATCAGGCTGCAGCGCCACTAAAATAAAAAGAATAAACACGGCAAACCCACTAACCAAAATCTCCTTCCAACGGTCTATCTTGTGACCCAAGCGGGAAAAATAAGCGGCCAAAAATATCAAAACAAAAACTTTGGCAAATTCCACGGGCTGGAATCCAAATCCTCCCACCACAAACCATCCGGTGGTACCCCGCAAAGTGCTGCCAAAAAAAAGGACAATCAAAAGCATCAAAACCGAAAGGATATAAAGCGCCGTACTATATGTTTTGAAAACTTTATAATGTATTGAAGCCAGCACAAAAAGCACGGCAAAACCTATAATCGAACCTATTATTTGTTTTTGCAAATTAAAAAAACCCGCTTCCCCTCCGGAAAGCGCTACACTATATATTGCCGCCAAGCCGAAACAAATCAAAAAAATCACGGAAGCAATCAACACCCAATCTATTCTTTTTAGGAAAGATAGATTTCTTAAAAACATTATGATTTATCGTTCTAAAAATTCGCCGGACTCTCCACGGAATTCCATATAAACCGAAGGATCGGTTATTTTTACTTCCGGACTTATCTCCACTTCGGTCACCGCCGGAAGCGGCTCAAACCATCGCGCTTCCAGACTTCGCCTTTCTCCGGACATAAATTCCGTAGCGGTGATATAATTAACACCCCCCACAGAAGCTCCCCGGCGCAAAATAATATAAAATCCTACTTCCCAATAATTATATGCTGTATTATTATACACGTCAAAAGATACGGTGCTAATCGGCGCGCCGCCGTCCGTAACGGAGCTTGGTCTGTATTCTATATTTTCCACCTTAAAATTCAGCCGGGAATTTTTGTATTCACTGACATCTTCCACTTCATGTGGGGTAAGCCTGCGCCAATTTATATTGGTTATATTAAGCTCGGCATTGCGCGGTCTAATTCTCGAAGATACCGACAAATCCGTGATATATTTATCTTCCCCGGGCAAAATAAATCCGCGCCCAACCTCAGTCTCCGCTCCGGAAACTTGAAATTTATAATCAAAAGACTCCGCCACCCATCTCTCATTGGGATTTTGCACCAAGGCCACAAGGTCATATTCTCCTTCGCCCGATGATATGATATTTATTTTGGAAATAATCAAACCGTTCGGAGTATTGACTTCGCGCAAACCGGAAAAATTGGCAAAATTTTCAGGCAAAATTCGTAACATATTTTCATAATCCGCACGGTGAAAAACCCAAATACTCAATGCTCCATAAATTGAATATCCCCAAAGCAAAACATTTACGGCAATTAAAAAACCGGTGAGGATTTTTTTAAATAAATCCCTGTTTTTTACAAACCAATAGCTGAATTTTAACTCCCTTTGGTTCAAATCGCTTGTAGTAAATTGTTCTTCCGCCATATTCTGTCATTATAACATGAAAATATTAAAATATAAAAGCATGAAAATATTAAAACATTATAACAATATAAAAAGGTACTCGGGGTACCTAAATATACCTGAGTACCTAAGCACCTAAATAAAAAAGACGCTTTAATCTGGAAACGTCTCTTTTTAATATTAGCTTTACTTCAAATTTTCTTCACAAGTTTCGTTACAATCACAATTTTCTTCTCCGCCACAAGGGGCGTAATTATTCTCGGCCGTGCAATTTTCCTCATTATCTCCGCAATTACAAGGATCGCAGTGCTCCGATGGTGAGCATTCTTCCGATTCCGGAGTCAAAATACAAGCCTCGGGCTCATCCGGATTACAAGTTTGATATCGTATCAAATTATAAACAGTATTGGCGGTGTAGACTGTTGAAAGCACTACAAGAATAACAAAAATCCAGGACACTATTTCAATATGCTTATGAAAAAATCTCGCGACTTTCTCATTCTTGCTCATGAGCTTACCAATAAACATGGCTTTTATCTTTTCAGCAAAACCGACGTCACAGGGACGAAAAGCAATGCGCCGGGCAACACATTCAAAAGCCTCCTTGGCTAATTTTCTATATGACAAACTAAATATACCAAGTATGGCGAATATAATTGCTGAAGCGATACAGATCATATGATTAAGACATTAAAACATTGTAACATTATAACATTAAAACATTTTTTAATTAATATCTGCTTCCGTGAACTGAATTGATTTCCACAACATCGCTCCTATTTCTTCCGATAAAGACAGTGCTTTCTTGTAATCTTCTTCTTCCAAATAATTTTCTTTTAAAGAAAAGTATAATAAATATTTTGACTCTTTGAGAGAACCATAAGAAGTTTCCAAAAAATTAAGATACACCTTTCTTTTGCGGCGAGCATAGCCCTCTACATAATTTAAAATTACAGATAAGGACGCCCTTCTTATTTGTGAAATTACTCCGTATAATTCGTCTCTGGGAAAACTTCTGGTAAATTTATAAACCAAATGAACATACTCATCCATTTTGATTTTTAAAATTTTATGAAATTCTTGGCTGTCCATGTTGCAATGTTATAATGTTGCAATGTTACAATTTATAAAGATATTATTTTCTTTAACGTTCTAACGAAAATTTCAGCTTCATCAAGTGTATTGTAGAAATAAAATGAAGCGCGGACAGAACCCGAAATTCCTCGAGAATTGAACCAAGAATGGACGCAATGCCGGCCCGAACGCATCATGATATTTTCCATCCTGTCAAGCATCACCGCCACTTCATGATGTGGCATACCTTCCACCGTAAAATTAAAAATTCCGCCGCGGAGTTTTGGATCTTCCGGTCCGATGATTTTTATTTGGGAAACATCTTTTAATTCGTCTGTTATAAACTGATTTAAATTATACTCTTGTTCGGTGATTTTTTCCATACCGATATTTTCCAAACACTTTACCGCCTCGCCAAGTCCGATAATTCCCGCGTAGTTTTGGAGCCCGGCTTCAAACTTTTCCGGGATAGGCAACATTTCATAGGAATCATAAGAAGCATCGGATATTGTATCTCCGCCCACGAGAAACGGATTTAGTTTTAAAAGTAATTCTTTTTTGCCATAAAGAACGCCAATTCCCGAAGGCCCGAGCATTTTATGCCCGGAGAAAGCGAGAAAATCAACATCCAACTTTTTCACATTAATCTTCTTGTGCGGAACAGATTGGGCTCCGTCAAGCATTACGAGCGAACCGTTCTTATGCGCGAGTTTGATTATTTCCTCGGCGAGAATTGTAATACCATCCAAGTTTGAAGTATGCGCGAGCGATACCAGTTTAACTTTCTCATCCAGCAAACTTTTAAACTTTTCCAAATCAAAAGTATTATCTTCACGGGAAGGAACAACTCGAACCTCTATCCCCTTTTTATTTTTCAAAACCAGCCAAGGCACAAGATTGGAATTATGCTCTTTGTCGCTTATAAGGACCGTGTCCCCCGATTGCAAATCCAAAGAGTTAGCGACTAAATTAATGGACTCGGTTGTATTTTTTGTAAAAATAATTTCCTCCGACTTTTTGGCGCCGATAAATTTGGAAATTAATTTTCTTGCTTCCGCCACGCGATCTTCCACTTCATTGCTCCAGCGATGCGCGCTTCGTCCCGCGCAAGCCGGATACTTTTCATAATATTCATTTATAGCATCAATAACTTGCCGCGGACGCAGGCTCATGCAAGCATTATCAAAATAAACGACAGGCTTGTCACCCATCTTTTCATTTAAACTTGGGAAATCTTGTCTTATTTTTTCATTCATAATTTTTTAACTCCTCTGTCCCGTCCCTGCCCGCAATGCAAAGAATAGCTTTGGCAGGCGGGTTAAAATAAGAGGGAACTTTCTATTCCTGTATTACTTAAAATTTCTAGTCCCTCCCCTTATTTTAGGGGGGGCAGGTGGGATTATAAACAATTAATAAAAATACGATACCACTTTTCCGATTACAAACCCAAGTACGGCGGCGGCAAGGGCTATGCTTGTCATTTCCAATCCGGATTTAAACCAATTCTTTTTTGTAAAAAAAGTTTTGCCGGCGCCAATCAAAAAAAGCGCTACAACAGTAAAAACTATGGAAAAAACAATCGCCAAATCCACCGAAAAAAAGAAAAAAGCCACTACCGGAATAAAACCGGCAACCACATAAGAAATCCACATAAAAAAAGCATTGATTTTCGGATTTTGCATTTCCTCGCGCCCAATTCCCAATTCATGAAGTTTAATCTCTTCAAGCCATACCTTTTCGTCTTCAGCGGCCCTGGTGGCCAAAACTTTCGCATTATCTTCATTAAGCCCATGTTCTTTGTAAATTTTTTCAAGCCGTGATTTTCGCTCGGAAATCCCTCCGAGGCCTTCTTTGACTTCTTGTATTTTTTCTTCCAAAACTTCCTTATGCGATTTTGCCGAAAGATAGGTCCCGGCCGCCATGGATAGCGCTTCCACAAAAACCACCACAATTCCCGAAAGAATCACAACATAGCTGCTACGGCTACCCTCGGCGATTCCGATGACAACGCCCAAAGTGGAAACCAGTCCGTCTTCCAAACCAAAAATA
The DNA here is from genome assembly GCA_964482065.1 of uncultured Gammaproteobacteria bacterium. Lineage (GTDB taxonomy): Bacteria > Patescibacteriota > Patescibacteriia > JAQUQO01 > JAQUQO01 > CAYZWC01. The sequence goes on from CAYZWC010000036.1 coordinate 5,244, forward strand.
ACATCGCGTATTGATTTTTTGATACGCGACAAAAATCCGTTTTCTGTTGGTTTATTATTAACCATTTATTTATTATAACGAAATTAAATCTAGAAATAAAGAGAGCAAATTTTATTCAAAAAAATATTAAATATTATAATATTAAAATATTGTTCAGTTTCTATAAAGTGATGTGCTGAATTACAGCAACTAATATTTAATATTCTAATATTTATTCCAAAATTACAGCTTCTTTTTTGGGCTAATAATTATCATATATCCGGAAACAAAAAATGGACTCTGTTATAGTACAGAGTCCGCAAATCCCGTTGGATTAGTAATTTAGGTAACCGGTGGGTACGCCGGAGAGAATGATGAGAGTCCATTTTTTTACCAGCTCCAAATACAAGCTGTTGGATCCTCGGTCATCGTATCGGTTGCTTAATTTTATATAACACTCAATTTCTTCGTTATCTCTACTTTTGACATATTTCCCGCCCAAGCAATAAATGTCCAGATTATCTTCTCCCCTGAACCTTTCAAAATAAATTGAGTTTTCCGGCGTAATCGTGTGATAAGAATACAGAAACATCAAAGCGATTATTTCATAAGGCGCCAAGGCAAATTCACCGTTTGCCAAATGAAAATTAATCTCCCGGCAAAGTCTTCCTTGAAAATTGCCTCCGAACTGAAAGGGGAAAACCAAAAAATCCCCCGAGGTTTTTTCAATCATCGTTTCCAGCGAATTTCGCGTTCGCGGATAAAGATAAAGCGAATTGCGGAAGCCGTTGTTTAGAATCTGAAATCCCGTAAAACGCCTCACTTCCGTGACGCACTTTATCATTGTCGATATTGCTAACCGATAAACCGAAAGAAAATCTTCTCCATTCCGGCGATTCATAATTTTTTCAGGTTTGGGGATTACGCACCACCCCTCCATAAATTGTTTTGTTTTGCGGCGCAAACTCCTTTGGGCAAGCTCATCTATATGACTCGCGTCAAGATCGGGAAAATATTTCAGCCAAATTCCCGTTTGCTCCTGCGGTCTGAGAAACCTAAAATTCTGAGGATAGCCACGATGCAGCATATTAAGCTTTCCTCTACTGGTTGCGCTCCGGTTGACCGGAACTGGTTAAAAAAGAAATGAAAAAGGACTACCTAAATTTTACTAAATTATATTGTAAAGTCAAATGATTCTTAAATTTAATCTATGCCTAATTGTGGGTATTTGTAAGAATTATAATCTTAACACTACAAATTGAAAAAATACTAAATATTACAATATTATAATACTTCTTCCCCAAACAACACATTCTTTATTTTCTATGCCAATTATAATAAAACCAAAAATATGCAATATTCGGACTTGCGAATAAAGGCATTTAATGCTAAGATATACTAAGATGTTAGTAAATAAATCACTCTAATATTAGCAAAATTTAAGCCATCATTTCGGCTTAATTCTTTATTATTATGCCAAAAAATAAAAAGGCCGCTCCCAAGGCGGCGAAAAAAACCTCAAAAAAAGCAGCCGACGATAAAAACGCCTATGGCGCCAAGCAAATTACCGTTTTGGAAGGACTTGACCCGGTGCGTAAAAGACCCGGAATGTATATCGGTTCCACCGGCCCCTCGGGTCTTCATCATCTGATCTGGGAAGTAGTGGATAATGGCATTGACGAAGCCATGGCCGGATATGCCAACGAAATAACCGTTACTTTAATGCCCGACAATATAGTTGCCGTCTCGGACAATGGACGTGGAATTCCGGTTGACATTCACAAGCAAACCAAAAAATCAGCATTGGAAACGGTCATGACCACGCTTCACGCCGGAGGAAAATTCGGCGAAGGGGGTTATAAAGTATCCGGAGGTCTTCATGGTGTAGGTGTCTCGGTGGTCAACGCCCTCTCTGTCTGGGCAAAAGCCGAAGTAAGACGCGACGGCAAGCTCTATGTTCAGGAATACAAAAAAGGCAAAGCTACAAAAAAAGTAAAGCCTATGGGCAAAGCCAAGGGCACGGGTACAACCATTTATTTCCAGCCCGATGCCGACATTTTTGAAACCACGAACTTTGATCTAAATACCATAATAAGCCATTTGCGCCGACAGGCCTATCTCACCAAACAAATAAAAATAAATATTATAGACGACCGGTCCGAAGAAAAGCGAGACAATTCTCTGCCCCGAAAATATTCTTTTTATTTTGAAGGCGGGATAAAATCTTATGTCAAATATCTAAACCACAAAAAAACTCCCAAACAGGAAATGGTTTTTTATGTGGAAAAGGAAATGGAAGACGTAAACGTGGAAGTGGCTTTTCAATATACCGATGAATTCAAAGAAAACGTTCTCTGCTTTGCCAACAACATCATAAACCCCGAAGGTGGAACGCATTTGGTGGGATTTAGAACAGCGCTTACCAGGACGCTGAATAATTACGCCAAAAAACATAATTTTCTAAAAGAAAAAGAAGACAACTTAACCGGTGAAGACACCCGCGAGGGCCTGACTGCCGTCGTAAGCGTCAAAGTAAAAGATCCACAGTTTGAAGGGCAAACCAAAGCCAAGCTCGGAAATCCGGAAGTTAGAACGATTGTAGACAGTATAGTTTCCGATTCTTTAGTCATATTTTTGGAAGAACACCCCAAAAACGCCCAAAATATAATAGAAAAAGTAATAATAGCCGCGCGCGCGCGAATAGCCGCCAAAACCGCTCGTGAATCCGTACTCCGCAAATCCGCTCTTGAGGGCCTGACTCTTCCCGGCAAATTAGCGGACTGTTCCTCAAAAGACCCAAGTGTCTCCGAGCTCTACATTGTAGAGGGAGACTCGGCCGGCGGCTCGGCCAAACAAGGACGCGATCGGGAAAAGCAAGCCATTCTCCCCCTTCGCGGTAAAATCCTAAACGTGGAACGCGCCCGTTTGGACAAAATGCTTGCCAATAACGAAATCAAATCATTAATCATCGCCCTCGGCACCAATATTGGCGAACAATTTGATATCTCTCGTCTCCGCTATGACAAAATAATAATCATGACCGACGCCGATGTTGACGGCGCCCATATTCGCACTCTTCTTCTCACTCTTTTTTATAGATACTTCCCGGAAATAATCCGCGAAGAGCATCTCTATATCGCTCAACCCCCTTTATATCAGATCAAAAAGGGCAAAGAAATTCATTATGTCTTTAGCGACGCGGAAAAAGAAAAAATTATAAATGAAATACAAAAAGAGCTAAAAGCCAAAGGTAAAAAAGTGGAAGTCGTGGAAACCCCCGCCTCTCCGGTGGGTAAGGAAGCCTCAAAAGGAGAAGATATATCCTCTGAAGAGGAGAAGATTGCCGGCGTGCATATTCAAAGATACAAAGGTCTTGGTGAAATGAACCCCGATCAACTTTGGGAAACGACCATGGATCCGGAAAACCGTATTATGAAGCAAGTTACCGTTGAAGACGCGGCCAAAGCTGACGAAGTGTTCAATGTTCTCATGGGCTCGGAAGTCGCGCCCCGTAAAAAGTTTATTCAGACCCATGCCAAGAGCGTAAAGAATTTGGATATATAAGATAAGAAACCCGCCTGCATCGCTATGCGAAGCATCGCGGGCAGGACCCCGGCGCTGTCGGGATTTTATTAAAATAAGTTCGCATAATACACAAATTATTGGTATTAAAAAATAAAATTGCTGTATAAAA
>CAYZWC010000037.1:0-8808 GCA_964482065.1 uncultured Gammaproteobacteria bacterium
ATGACATTTCTATTTGGCTCAAAGTATGACATTTCTAAATGGTCTTGACAGTCAAATAAAAAGGGCTCAACTAAAGCCCTATTACGCGGAAATTTTGATATAAACTTCCGCATTAATCGGTTTGAAATACTTTTTTATGGAATTCGTGGGTTTTCTGATAATGTCTTTGGAAAAATTTTTATTGTGCGGGTATACACCGTATAAGATGTAAAATTTTTGTCAGTTTCAATAATAAACAAAATTTGCTCATCCGGGCCTTGCAAAAATTGCGAAACACGAATCTCAAAATCATTATTTTTTTCAAACATTTTTTTAAACCTCCTTATATAATGATCGTTAACATTATTATTTTATAGCATAAAAAGGGTATATATGGCAAATATCCTTAAATATAGGCTTATTTGCCAATATGTAAAGCTTTTCTTAACTTATGGTTCGTATAAGATACATTGTGCGACGCCTTATTATTTTTTTTACCAACCGTTCCCTTCTAAAGAAAAACCCCATAAGAAGTATGGGGATCATGGGGATCAATTGCGATTTATTTTAAGCTTTTGTTCAAAACTTTCTACTTATAAGTATTTATAAGAATCATTACAAGTGCTAAAAGAACGATTGTTGTGATAATTAGAGCGATTCTCTGCTCATTTTTTTCTTCATCTGATACTTTGTCTTTTTTTTGATCATCACTATTTTTATGAATTTTAATTTCGCGCATAATTAATCTCCTTACTGCAAGAAATTAACAAAGTTTATTTTCATATTACTCCAAAATTTCACTAATATCAAACACCTCTTCTCTTCCCCGCTTTCTCTCCCCTAAATAAGCGTCGCAAAATATATCAAACAATTTTTTTAAATAAAAAAGGCGGATTGTTTTTCCGCCGGTAAAAACTTTTCTTGTTTATTATCGTCTAGGCAAATTAGGAAAACGAATTTTGACAAGCTCGCGACACCGTTCTTTAAAATACGCGGTTTGGGATTCTTTGGGCGCAATCCCATATAACGCGGTCCATTTACCCTGCTGCGTATCGCCGTATTCCAACCTCTTCTCAATCGCCTCCTTTGTAAGAAAAATGCGCGTGCTTATTTCTTCCGGCATAAACTTCAGCTTTTCCTCCAAATCGCCCTCAATAATCCTGTTTAGCAAATACGGATAATTAATCCTTCCATCCTTTAATATATTTCCGGAAATCATTCTACCAACATATGATTTGAATTTTAATTTAATCTTCAAACCGCCGCGAAAACTCAGTACATATCCTTCCCTATCTTTTATTTTGTCATCTCTTGTTTCGTCTAAAAGCTCTTTGGCATCAAGGCCTTCGCAAAATTCAGCGGTTTCCATTCCCAAATTGAAGGCGGTAGCCGCAAGATTGGAATAATTAAACTCACGCAGATTATTGCGATTAAAAGCGCCTATAGCCACAAATTTCTCAGCCGAGCCATAATCCAACAAAACTTTTGTCTGCGGATGGATAATTTCAACCAAAAGTGTCATCGTTCCGGGAAATCTTTTTTCCCAATTATTTAGAGCTGCATAATCATAAAGTATTCCTTGCGCTATCTTTGCGGTATTGCTTGTAAAGCTTCCGCGCGTGGCAATAATAAAATTTCCTTTATACTTAAAAATAATACCCAGATGACCGTCCAGCTTATCAGTCGCTTCATATGGTCCTTCTGGTAATTTTTTCGTTTCCGGATGTTCTCCATAGTTGAAAAATTTATAAAAAGGAAAAGCCACCAAATTATCTTCGTGGTCAAGCATAATTCCTCGACAGCAACGCAATACAGGCGTCCAGCCCAAAGGAAACTTATAAAGCAGGTTATGCGCCGCAATGGTGTAGTTAAATCCTACCAGTGGATACTCAGGATGATAAAAAGGTGATACCAGAGAATATATCGGGGGCATCTCCCCTTCTCTTCGGTAAAGAAAAATATCATTCAAAAGTTGTTCATTTTTTCTCGCCCAATTCCGAAAAGTTTGAGGGTCTTTAATCTTTAATCCCCATATATACCCCGCTAAAGTTTTTAGCTGATTTACCGCCAATTTTCTTTCGGCAAGCTTCATCACTTCCCTCCTCTGCTCCGGTTTTTTTGTAAAGTACGGTTTCCTAAATCAGTTTGCTATAAAAAATATCTTTTGTCAAGAATAAAAAAACCACCCTTTGTTAAAAGGTGGCAAAACAACAAAAATCAATTAAACTTATTTTCCTATGTTTTGAGCGTAATAAATGAAAATAAAGATAATTCCTCCATACCAAATCACGAAAAACCAATCCGCAAATTCCTGCATTTTTTCCTCATCCTTTGTTAAAAAACTGTGCTGGAAATAATTTTCTTAATCGCAACAACAGCTTTTGATTATATTTGCCATTATTACCAAAAGCAAAAATCCTGACGAGATCAACAACAACATAACCGTTGTTTTTGCGTCCGCCGGTATGTCATTCCAGTGTTCCGAGAGGCTTCGAGGGCGGCTATATTTTTCATCTAACCTATCAATCTCTTCTTGAATATCATCAGGATTTTCATATCCGCCGATTTCGGCCTGAGCGGCGCGAAATGCCTTGCTCGGATCCGCTCTTCCGCTCGCTTCAAAATGCGCGTTAAAGCTGTTTTGAAAATCCTTGTTGATTGGAATACCTGTTTGACAAAGGCAGGGCTGGCCGTTTTCTCCTTCTCCGGATCCTCCGCAAATTGGACAACTCGTGGTTTTTTCTCCTTAGTAAATTGTAAAAAAGCGTTTTATGCAAAAACAGTTAACCATTTAACTAATTAACTACTTAACTATATTCTTATACTTGTCTTCCTTACTCTCTTTAATCCGTTCAATAATTTTTAAAATCAAGCCAACAATAAAAACTAGGGCTATTACGGCATAAAAAGCTAGAATTACAAAAGCTATAATATCCATAAAATTTAAGAAAATTTTACAGCCGTGCCATAAACCAAAATTTCGGCGGCTCCGGCGCTGACGGCCGAAGTGGCGATGCGGACTTCCACCACCGCGTCAGCTCCGAGCTTTTCAGCTTCCTTAACCATGCGGTCCACGGCTTGGTCGCGGCTCTGCGCCATAAGCGAAGTGTATTCTTTGATTTCTCCTCCAACTATATTTTTGGCAAAAGCGAAAATATCGCGCCCCACATTGCGCGCGCGCACGGTATTCCCTCGCACTATTCCCAAAGTTTCCGAAATTTGTTTGCCGGCTACTGTCGGCGTTGTTGAAATAATCATATTTTTATTAGTTTAAAATTTCTTTATCTTTTTTATTATAATGATCAAATTTATAATTGAAAATATCGGAACGAACTTCTCCGAGAAAAATCCTATGCAACTCACATAAAGTATATTTTACTCCTGTTTTCAGTCGTCCGTCTTTTTCCAAGCGCCGCACATAATTATCAATAGCCACGGATAAATACCCGCATTTGGTTATTTTTTGCGCTCGACGAGCATAATCATGATCTTCGGCAAGCTTTACATCTTCATCAAAACCGCCAAGTTTCTCATGGACCCACTTGCGTGAAAATATACAGGTTCCCGTGGAATGCGGCCAAATCTTTTCCGTTAACTTAAAATAAAAATCTACTGACTTATAAAGAAATTTATCCATCATCTTTTCACTCAAAGGCTTTAAGGGCGCGGCAGCGACTCCCAAATTTCTTTTTTCAAATTCTTCCAGTGAATCTTTTAAAAAATTAGGTGGCAAAAGAGCATCCGCGTCCAAAAATAAAAGTATTTTACCTTGCGCGGATGCCGCACCTCTATTTCTTCCTTCAGCCGGCAGTCCACCTTCTACTACGCGAGCTCCGTATTCTTCGGCAATCTCTCGGGTCCGGTCTTTGGATTCGGCGTCAGCCACTATTATTTCATAATCTGAAAAATCCTGCTTTTTTATCGATTCCAATAAATTAGGCAGGTTTTCTTCTTCATTTAAAGTCGGAATTATTATGCTAAGCGTCATTAAGTATTTTTATTATTTCCTTATCCCGCAGCAAACGGTCGGTATTTTTATTAACTTGCTTATAAAATCTCGGATAATGCTGGCGGGTGATCCAGCGGCCTTTGTACCTTTGGCGATAAGGTGGTTTTTGCAGATGAGCTATTTCATGCGCCATTATCCTAAGCAAAGATTTTAGGCTTTTGGGTTCTCGGCGCCTGGGTGTGTAGATATCAAGAGTAATAACACCCTTTTCCATATCTATATAGCCCATAGAATAGCTTCTGGCGACGTTTACGGGCGTTTTTCGGCCTCGCATGGGTTTCCATACCAAATGAGGCATTTTGAGCCTTTTACAGGCTATTTTAAAAAGAATATCAATCTTTTCTTCGTGGCTTTGCATTATATCTCTAATCAATTAAATAATCAAGTGGATTCACGGGAATTCCGTCCAAACGCACTTCAAAATGAAGATGAGGTCCGGTGGTCAGTCGACCCGCTCCGGGAGTACCGGGAGTTCCGCCGGTATAAGCCACCACTTGTCCTCTGGTCACGTATTGATCTTCGGAAACGGCAAACTTGGAAACATGACCATAAACCGTGGAGATACCTCCATTATGTATAAGCATAAGATAATTGTATCCAAAACCGTTATCTTTTGCGCGCCCCACATACCCCGCTGCCGGAGCTTTTATGGGCGTACCTTGGCTCGCGCGCAAATCAATAGCCGGATGTTCAAAAATATAACGAAAAGGATAATCCGGATCATGAAAAGTGGCGGTTATTCCTTTTTTGGGAATAGGCCAAGAGAGAATTACTTCGCCACCGGGAACAAAATTAGAATCGCTAGACTCCAACTTTTGGCGCATTTGCCTCTCCAGAGCCGCCAATTCCGAGCTTATGGCTTGCTGCTCAGCCTTGACTTGTGAGAGCAAGCTTTGGAAATTTTTCTCGGATTCCCTGGTTTGGTCAAGCAAAACCCCTTTTGCTGAAATACTATTTTCAAGAGCCAACTGTTCATGCTCCAATTCTTCGACCAACTCTTCCAAATCACTTTCCCTATTCTCAAGATCTTTTTTTTGCGCGTCCAATTCTTCTTTTAGAGCAATGACTCCGGTCAATACTTCCCTTACATCGGATTGCATATTCTCCAAATACTGCACTTGGTCAAAAAATTCGGAAAAAGAATTATTAAGCAAAAGTATTTCCAAATATTCCACATCATCTATTTGATTTAAGGTTCTTATGTAATTAGCCAAACTTTCTTTTTTTACATCAATCTCCGTTTCTTTTTCTTCGATTTCTTTTTCGGTTTTTTCTATTTCCAGCTGCGTCTGCTCAATCTCCGCTTCGGTAGCGGCAATATCTATTTCTATTTTGGCGGCTTGGTTGTCCAAAAGCGCTATCTCATTTGACAAAGTAACAGCTTGCGAACGATTGGCATTAATTTGTTTTTGGTAACGTTCGGACTGCCTCTTGAGCTCATCTATTTTATCTTTTTGCTCTTGAATTTGATCATTGAGATCCAAAACCTCTTCACTCACATCGCCGTCATCAGCTCCCACTCCCCTAACCTCTTCTTTTACCGCGGCCGTTAGGGCTTTGTGAAATAAAAACGGAGAAAAAAATAAAGCGCCTACGGCCAGAAACACGGCAAAAACGCTTATTATGGCGGGTATTTTATATGATTTTTGATTATAATCTTCGTAAAGCTCCTCATCAAACATATTTTTGTTTTAGTTTTTTTATCTATTTGTATTATAACAAATTTTTATTCGTTTTTCAAGTTATATCTTCTCTTTTTTCTCTATCACTTCTTTTGTCCTAATTTCCGCTTCCATCTTTTCTAATTCTTCTAAAGATGTTTCAAATAAATCTTTATTAAACTGGATCACAGTAAATGATCTCATATATCCACCATTATCTTCATAATTAATTACCCCCAAAGAGTCAAAAATACAAGATGGAAAATCTTTTTTATTACCAGTAATTAATACTGAATTATTAGGATAATGCATTAATCTGGCAGCTAATAACAAGTCTACAATACTCGGTTTACAAGCTATATATTTTTTCTTTTGCATTTGATGTTTATATATTTTTGATAATAAAAGAGCATTTTTTTGCAATTTTTTATAAATATCTTGATGAGTAATAATAGGAACAAAAAAATCATTAAATATAAATTTTTCTTTTGCTTGAATTTGTTTGGGTATAAAAATATCTCTTAAAAATTCTATTTGAGTGAAAGGGTCAACAGCTAAATTACTCCCACAAAAAGAAAGAACTGATTGAAACAGCTCTTCATCTTCGGACAATATCCCCAAAAAATCATTATCCAAATATACGTATTTATTCTCAAATACGTTCTTTAAATTTTCACTAGGCAATACTTTCATTTTCATGTCTAGTTTTTTCTTCCCAATCTTCCTTTATTTTCCTATTTTCCTTGATAATTTCCAACATAGAGGCTATCAATCCGTTTTCTTCGGAGGTACTTCTTTTCTCAACAGACCTACTACCTTCCTCCATATAATATTCATTTTTTTTATATTTATCACTCATAAAAATAGGTTAGCTTATTATTTATAATAATAACATATTTTTAGATAATCACAAAAGACTCATCCCCTCTTTTATTCTTTTTAAAGTTTTTTCTTTGCCCAAAACTTCAGCCACTTCAAAAGGCCCGGGCGAGGATTGTTTACCGGTGAGCGCCACGCGCAAAGGCCAGAGTAGCTCTCCCCTCTTTTCACCCGCTGCCTTCAAAAGTTCTTTTTGCAAATGATTCGCATCAAACTTTTTGGTATTCGCGAGAGTTTTGTGCGCAAGTTCCAATTTTTCCTTAGCCTGTTCCTTTGTCATTTTTTTCCAGAGTAAAAGATCGCCGGAATAATCAAGCTCGTCCAAAAAAAGAAAATCAACGCTTTCCCCCGCCTCTCCGGCGGACAGGCCTATCTCGCTTAACTTTTTTATTCTTCCTTGCTCCAGGGCAACCGCCTTTTCCAAAAACTTTTTATCTAATTTTTCTCCGGTAGCAACGGTGTGCAAATCTTTACCTTCTTTTTTCACCAGTCCGGCGGACATAAGGAATGGAACCGCAAGCTCTACGAGCTCCCCTATCGGCTTCTCTTTTATAAATTGCTGGTTCAGCCAATCAAGCTTTTCCAGATTAAAAATCGCGCCGTTCTTGTGCACGCGATCTATGGAGAATTCTTTAATCAATTCTTTCATGGTAAAAATTTCTCGACTGGCCCCTTTCTCGCCCTTTTTACTTTCATCATCAGACGGCTTCCAGCCGAGGAGCGCCATAAAATTCACCATTGCTTCCGGCAAATACCCTTGGTCGCGGTAATCAAAAACCGAAGTGGAGCCGTGGCGTTTGGAAAGCTTGGATTTGTCTGTTCCGAGAATCAGCGGCAAATGCGCGTATTCGGGAATTGGGAACCCAAGAGCTTCAAAAATTAAAATTTGTTTTGGTGTATTTGAAATATGGTCTTCGCCGCGGATAACATGACTTATTTCCATAGTATGGTCATCTATAACCACGGCGAAATTGTAGAGCGGGGTACGCTCGTCTTTGGCAATGGCGATATCGCCTATAAGCGAAGTGTCAAACTCCACTTCACCACGGATTAAATCCTTGAATTTTATTTTTTTCTCGGGCGTCTTAAATCTGATAATGGCGCGTTTGCCTTCACGCCGGCATTTCTCCACTTCTTCTTTTGATAAATCACGACACTTCCCGGAATACTTGGGCGGCCTCTTCATGGCCAGCGCCACTCTCCTCTCTTCATCCAATTCTTCTTCGCTGCAAAAACAATAATAGGCCTTGTCTTCGTCCAAAAGTTGCTTTATATATTTTTCATATAAATCGGTCCGCTCCGTCTGGCGGTACGGCCCAAACTTTCCGCCCACTTCCGGACCTTCGTCCCATTCTATTCCAAGCCATTTGAAACCTTCAATAATTTCTTTAGTAAAAGCCTCGTCCAAGCGCTCCAAATCAGTATCTTCAATTCTTAAAATAAAAGTGCCTTTATTGCGCTTGGCAAATAAAAAATTAAAAAGCCCGGCACGAGCAGTGCCGATATGAAAATGTCCTGTTGGCGAGGGTGCCATTCTAACGCGGATTTTTGAAGACATAATTAAAAAAATCTAATACTTTCTATAATTAAATATAAACTCTCTAAGTGCTTTTCTAAATTATTACCTTCAGCACCATAAAAAGTTATTGTATAAAGATATGTTTTATCAATTTCCGGTTGTAAAATATAGCGTATAAATATGCGGTCATCTTGAATAATTTCTTTTTGATAAACTGCTCGCGCAGTATCTGGGAATTTAATATCCTCTGAATTATTTATTTCAAAAGTGTCAAAATTTGTTTCTGCGCTAATTTTATATCTCTTTATAGTAATCTTGCTTGCATTAGGGGGAAGATCTGCTTCTTTCTCAATGGCATCTTTGGCTTCTGGGGAATATAAATGAATTGTATCCGCGGCACTACCCTCATACGAGGAAACTGAAAAATAATCACTTGATATCCAATTTCTTGGATACGAGAAACTAATACCCATGTTTGAAAAAAACTGAAAATCTGTTTCTTGTTTTATTTCAGTATTAGGAGTATTTATATTTTGTTTAAAGTCGCATCCACTAACTCCAGATAAAGTAATTATAATTAAACCAAAAAATATTAATTGTTTCATATTTTTTATATTAATAACTCAAGTTATATAAGAATTATACGAAATTTTGGAAGAAAAGACAAGGTTTATAACCCTGCCTCGCCGGCGGGCGGACCGCAACTTATAACTTGTAACTTATGTCAAGACCATTTAGAAATGTCATACTTTGAGCCAAAT
>CAYZWC010000038.1:0-8499 GCA_964482065.1 uncultured Gammaproteobacteria bacterium
TTAGAATATGCTAAAAAACTAACAAAAGTGTCCAGGTAGGACATTTCTATAAAATCTTGACAACATTTCTATAAAATCTTGACAAAAATACTAACAGTATTGACAAAATCACGAGAATAATTTAATATAAAAACTACATTATAAATAAGAAAGGTTATTTTTTTTATGCAAGTTGAATCAAAAAAATTAGACAAAAATCAAGTTGAATTAACTATACAGGTTTCACATGATGAATTGAAACCATTTTTGGAGCGTGGAGCCAAAAAATTGGCTGAGCAGGCGAAAGTCGCCGGCTTTCGTCCGGGGCATGTTCCTTATGATGTATTAAAAAAAGAATACGGCGAAATGGCTATTTATGAAAGCGCCTTGGAGGATGCGGTGCGTCATACTTATACCAAAGCGGTGGAGCAAGAAGGACTGCAAACCGTAAGCCATCCCAAGATTGAAGTGGAAAAGCTGGCTCCGCAGAATGATTTGGTGTATAAGGCGACTGTAGCTTTGATGCCCGAGGTGAAGCTTGGAGATTATAAAAGTCTTAGTGTAAAAAGGGATAAAAAAGAGGTTAAAGACGAAGATGTTGATAAGGCCCTTAAAAATTTATCAAAAATGCAGACCAAAGAAGCGGCCGTAGACAGGGAAGTGCAAAAAAGCGACAAGGTTAATATTGATATGGAAATGTTTTTGGACAAGGTGCCCGTGGAAGGCGGACAATCAAAAGGTCAGTCGGTTTACATGGATGAAGATTTGTTTATTCCCGGGTTCAATGAAAAACTTTTGGGGCAGAAAAAAGGAGAAACTAGAGAATTCAAATTAAAGTTTCCCGGAGAGCATTACCAAAAAAATTTGGCCGGTAAGAATGTTGATTTTAAAGTTAAAGTTAATGATGTTTTTGAGCTTCAATATCCGGAAATGAATGATGAGTTTGCCAAAACTCTCGGACAGCAATCTATGGACGAGTTAAAGAAACTTATTAAAGAAAATATGGGACAAGAGGCCAAAATGCACGAAGAGCAAAAAGCCGAAAGAGCTATGCTTGAAAAACTGGTGGAACAATCCGAGTTTGGAGAAATTCCCGAAGTGCTTTTGGAAGCGGAAATTGAAAAAATGCTTATGGAGCTAAAAGAAAATGTGGCGCGCCAGGGAATGGATTTTGAAGAGTATTTAAATAATGTTTTGAAAAAGAAACCGGAAGAGTTAAAGAAAGAATTTTTACCGGAAGCTTATACTCGCGTAAAGACGGCCTTGGTAATGCGAGAGGTGGCGGAAAAAGAAGGTATAAAAGCCGATGAAAAAGAGATTGAAGAAGAAGTGAATAAAATGCTTGAGGCTTATAAAGACAATGAAGAAGTTAAAAAACAAATTCAATCACCTGCCGGAAAAGAATACCTTGCTAATTTGATTCGCAATAGAAAAATTATAGAATTTTTGAAAAAAAATATTATTAGCGATTAATTTCTTGATTTTTATAGAAAATTAATTTATAATTTTCTATAATGCGGTAGTAGTTCAGTTGGTAGAACGCTTCCTTGCCAAGGAAGAGGTCGCCGGTTCGAGTCCGGTCTACCGCTCAAAGAAATTTCAAGAAGAAGGTCGTCCCGACTCATGTCGGGATCTACCGCTCAAAGAATTAAAAAGAGTCGTTTTTTATAAATTATAATAAACCCCGGGCGGATTTTTTATTTGCGGGCCGGCGTGGTGGAATGGTAGACACGCGAGACTTAAAATCTCGTGGGTGAATAACCCGTGACGGTTCGAGTCCGTCCGCCGGCACAGAGTATATTAATGAGGAGCAGCTATCTTTTAAAATATAATACTCAGCCCCGTTAGCTCAGCTGGCAGAGCAGTTGCCTCTTAAGCAAACGGTCGCAGGTTCGAATCCTGCACGGGGCACTGCAATAGTATTGAGTTGGGAGTTTTGAGTAGTGAATATTTTTCTGGACGATCAGTAATTAAAATAATATACGCGCCGTTAGCTTCCGCCGATTCGCCTGCCTGCCGGCGAGGCAGGGCGGACAGGCAGTTGGTAGACCCGCCTGCCATCGCAAGCATGAGCTTGCTCAGGCGTTGCGGGCGGGGAGCAGCAGCCTTTTCAAAAAATAATATACGCGCCGTTAGCTCAGTTGGTAGAGCAGCTGCCTTTTAAGCAGAAGGTCACAGGTTCGAATCCTGTACGGCGTACCAATAAAAAAACCTCGCCCCGTATTTGCGGAGCGAGGTTTTTTGACAAAAAATGGATTTAGTATAATAATATAAATAGGTTTGCCCTTTCTCAACACACCAAAACAGAGGAGATTGATCATGAGCTTTTTAATTTCATTTTTTAAATCTTTGCGAGATAAATCCGCAAGCCTTTTCAATCTGAAAGCAAAAAAAGAAGAAGATAGAGAACAACAAGAAGTTGAGAGTATTTTGAGCCGGATTACAGGACTCGGCAATTGTGACAAATTAACATTAGCCGAGGCGAGGGAATTGGAACGTGTCTATCTTGAAGGCGCACGAGAAATCGAAGAAAAATTGAATTTGCCCAAAGGTTCGATACAACCTTTCCCACCGAACGCCGGACATTAGGTTTAATTTTTATCTCCAAATTGTACATTAAGCAAATCAAAACCGCCCCACGGGGGAGCGGTTTTTTCTTTTTTTGAAAAAATTACTGATTGTCAGACTGAGTTTGAGGTTGTTCCGGAGTGGAAGTAGATTCCGGAGTCGGGATTGGTTCCGGAGTTGACTCGGCCTTTCCTTTCAAGGCGTCTTTCAATCCTTTACCGGCTTTAAATTTGGGAACCACGACTTCCGGTATTTCGATTTTTTCACTGGGATTTTGCGGATTGACGCCCATGCGCGAACTTCTTACTCTGGCCGAGAAAGTGCCAAAGCTGGTGAGAGTCACCTCTTCTTTTTGCTTGAGCTTCGCGACAATGGTATCAAGCATTGTCTCCAAAACATCTTCCACTGTTTTTTTGGAGACATTTAATTTTTCAGCAATGTTATCTATTAATTCGGCTTTATTCATAAATTTTTTCCTTTGTAAAAATTAATAGTTAGTATTTTAAATAATTATTTCTTCTTGTATCGGTTTTATTTTTTCCGCTTTTTCATTTTTGGGATTTATTTCCAAATAAACAGCTTCCACTTTACATTCTCCGGTTTCCGGCAAATCAAAAGAAGTTTTCATTTGCGTGAGAAATGTTTTTAAGATAGGTTCTTTTTTGACGCCGATGACGGATTCTTTGGCGCCGACCATTCCCACATCGGTTATGTAGGCGGTTCCTTCGGGTAGGATTGTATAGTCAGCAGTAGGAATATGGGTATGGGTGCCGAGGATGGCTGACGCGCGTCCGTCCGCGTACCAGCCAAAAGCGACTTTTTCCGAAGTGGCTTCAGCGTGAAAGTCTACAATAACGGCGTTAGCTTTTTTTCCGGCCTTCTTTATTATTTCATCAAATTTTCTAAAAGGGCAGTCAAAGTCCTCGGGCATAAAAATACGCCCCATGAGATTTATCATTAAAATTTGATAAGAGCCCATATTTACTATTTGCCATTCTTCTCCGGGAACTCCGGGAGGATAATTGGCCGGTCTTATGACAGCCTTTCTATAAGCCGGATCATTAAATATGTCCATGGCGGCTTTGCGGTCCCAAATATGGTTCCCGGAAGTAAAGAAATCCACCCCCGCTTCTATCATTTCATCCAATGTTTTGGGGCTAATGCCGGCTCCGTGAGCCAAATTTTCGGCATTTATTACTGTTAAATCGGGTTTATATTTCTTTTTTATCTGCGGCAGGGATTTTTTTAAGGCTTTTCGCCCTATTTTTCCCACAACATCGCCGAAAAACAATATTTTAATAGGCATATATAGTGTTATTAATTCTTGCTTTAATTATACAAATTTTAGCGAAAGTTAGCAAATACTTGGAAAATGTCTAATTTCTAATATCTAATTTCTAATCACCTGCCTGCCGGCAGGCAGGAACCACAATGCCTAATGTTTTAATGACTAAATTAGACATTGGACATTTAAAAATTGGGAATTAGTTATTAGTAATTTACATTTTTTATTTTTTTGAGATTTTTAATTAAAAAATGCTCCCTTAATTTCAGGAAGCATTTTTATTTCAATATATTTATCTCGCGTATTCGGTAATGCGGTTTTCTCGGATGACATTAACTTTTATTTCACCGGGATATTTTAACTCTTCTTCTATTTTCCCGGCAATGTCGCGCGCCAGCTTCATGGCGGCGAGATCGTCAATTTTATCGGGAGTGACAAAGACTCGTACTTCGCGCCCGGCCTGGATGGCGTAAACTTTTTCTATACCCTCAAATGATCCGGCCACTTCTTCGAGCTCGGTGAGGCGTTGTAGATAATTTTCATAAGTATCTTTTCTGGCGCCCGGCCTGGCTCCGGAAAGAGCATCGGCCACCTTGTTTATAATACCCTCCAAACTCCCGGGGTTGTCTTCATGATGGGCGATAGCCATGTAGGCAACTTCTTCGGGCAATCCATATTTTTTCATAATATCATATCCGATTTGCGGATGGGTTCCCTGCACTTCATGATCCACGGCTTTTCCTATATCGTGGAGAAGGCCTCCTTTGGTCGCTACAGAGACATTGGCGCCGAGCTCTTCGGCGAGGATTTTGGAAATAAGGGCGACTTCCTTGGAATGCTGCAGGACGTTTTGCCCGTAGCTGGTGCGGTATTTTAAGCGGCCGAGTATTTGGACCAGTTTGGGATCAAGCCCGACTACACCCACTTCATAGGCGGCTTCTTCCCCGGCTTTTTTGATATCCAGGGCCAGTTCGCGTTTGGCCTCTTCCACAGTATCTTCAATTCTGCCGGGATGTATACGCCCATCGGCGATGAGTTTTTCCAGAGTTATTTTGGCCAGCTGACGGCGGATGGGATTAAAGCCGGATACCAAAATAGCTTCCGGAGTATCGTCAACGACAATTTCTACGCCGGTCAGATTTTCAATGGTTTTAATATTTCTTCCTTCGCGGCCGATAATCCTTCCTTTCATTTCATCAGAAGGAAGGCTGACAACCGTGGTGGTCGTCTCCATGGAAACCGAGGAGGCCAGCCTCTGCATGGCCAAACTCATGAGCTCTTTGGTTTTGCGTTCTATTTCATCGGTGCCGTATTCTTGCAGCTTTCTGATGCGCGCCAAAACCTCATCTTTCATTTTTTGTTCGGTATTTTCCAAAAGAAGATTTTTAGCCTCTTCAAAAGTAAGCCCGGCTATTTTTTCCAATTTTTTAATTTGCTCGTCTTTAATGTCGCTTATTTTTTGTTTGATGTGCTCAACCTCTTTGGCTTTGTCCAAAATACGTTGCTGTTTTTCTTCAAGATCAAGTAGTTTTTTGTCAAAAGTTTCCTCGCGTCGTTCCAGGCGTGTCTGCATGTGCTTTAGTTCACCGCGGCGCTGCGATTCCTCGCGCTTGGCATCATCAATGATTTTTATGGCCTTGTCTTTGGCTTCGAGCAAAAGCTCTTTTTGTTTTTGTTTGGCTTCGCTAAGTAGAGTATTGGCTTTTTCCTCGGCGGATTTCAGCTTTTTGTCCACCACTGATTTACGAATAAAATAGCCAATAAAAAATCCTGCCAGCGCGCCTACAAGCAAGATTGGGATCCAAATTAAGTTTTCCATATATTTCTCCTATTTCACTTCTTGAACGAAAGGCGGAGAAATCGCGAAAAGTATTTATGAAGCAATAAACAATATGCCCCCGAAACGGGCTTTTATATGATTATTTTATTGTTTATTATGCAATTCATGTTTGATTTTCCAAAAGTGACAAAAATTTATGTTTAAATCAATACTTTTCGGGTTTCTGTTTTTCCACTGAAATTAGCGATT
Source organism: uncultured Gammaproteobacteria bacterium (assembly GCA_964482065.1). GTDB lineage: Bacteria > Patescibacteriota > Patescibacteriia > JAQUQO01 > JAQUQO01 > CAYZWC01. Next base: position 5,862 of record CAYZWC010000038.1, read on the forward strand.
TTCTTTCCGCTTTTTCGTATCAAGAATAAATTATTAATTTAATTATAATAATATATTAGCATAAGATTATTTTTTTGACAAGTGGCCGAGAAAATGGTAATTTATAGTCCTTAAAGCACTTTTGCAATTTAAATCTTGTCAAGGGAGGAAATAGAGATGTGCGGAGTTTTTGGAATTTATGGTCATCCGCAAAGCAAAAAACTTGTTCTTATGGCTTTGGCTATGCTCGGACATCGCGGACAAAGCGCTACCGGTTTTGCCGGTTTTACAAATTTAAATCCCCTGACCCTGGAAGTGGTCAAAGGACACGGAACAGTCGATCAAGTTTTGAGTGAGGAAAAGCTCAAGAGAAAAGAACTGTTAAACGATATTTGTATCGGCCATACTCGCTGGCCCACGCAAAAACCCGGCAATCACAGTAGTCGGCAAATCCAGCCGCATTATTCGCAAACACAAAGGGGACGCATTGCTATTGCTTCCAATGGCGATATAGTCAATATGGATGAACAAAGAGAATTTTTGGAAAGCAGAGGAATCAGATTGTATACTGAAAACGACGCGGAGGTAATTGCCGCTTCCATTGTATATCAGATGACTGAGCGAAAGAGAAATGAGGTGGAGTCGATTTTTCAGGTGATGGATCATGTCCGCGGCGCTTATTCATCCGTAATGATGACCGAATTTGGCCGCCGCCTTTATGCCTTTCGCGATCCGCTGGGCATTCGCCCTTTGATTTTTGCCGAAATCAATCAAAACGGCTTGGTATATTATGTAGTGACTTCGGAAGATTGTGTAATTAACAATCTAATCAAACAAGAAGCCGGAGCATATATTATAGAAGAGCGCGAAGTGCGTCCGGGAGAGATTATTAAGATTGAGAATGGTAAAACCGAGTCTTTTATGTATTCACGAATCGGATCTTGTCCGAGGCACAGCTGTATTTTTGAATATGTTTATTTTGCTCGCCCCGATTCCAGGGATGAGCGCGGAAGAACATTCAATTATTATCGCGAAGAAATGGGACGAGAGCTCGCCCGGGAACATCCGATTGACAATGACGAAAATACTATAGTCATTCCCGTTCCGGAAGGCGGAATACCGTCAGCTATCGGCTACGCCGAAGTACTGGACCTGCCCCTAAAATATGGCATAGTCATAGAAAGGTCTTACGGCCGCAAGCGGACATTTATAGAAATGGATCCGGGTCGGCAGGTGGCGCTCAAATATCATGTTTTGGTGGACGTGGTCAAAGGAAAACGCGTGGTTATTGTGGATGATTCTATAGTTCGCAGCACCACGAGTTCCCGCTTATTGCAAATGTTGCGCGCCGCCGGAGCCAAGGAAGTGCATTTTCGCATTCCTTCACCGCCTTATTGCCATCCTTGCGACTTGGGTGTGGAGACGCGCGATCCCGAGCGTTTGGTTGCCTCTCGCGCGGGAGGAGACGTGGAAAGGATTAGGATAGAAATCGGCGGCGCAGATTCTCTGGGCTATCTTTCCCTTAAGGGGCTATACAGGGCCATTGGCAAGAAAGGTGGATGCTGCGACCATTGTTTTTCCGGTTGCCATCCCCTAAACGCATCCTAAACACAACAAACACATAAAAAACGGTTCCAAGACGGAGCCGTTTTTCTTTTTGCCATTATGGTAGAGACGCATTGCAATGCGTCTCTAAAGGCGCGTTAATAATTTTTCCCAGTTGTCTTGATTTATATCCTCCAAATCAATTACTCGCTTTAATTTTATTTTCCCAATTTTGGTTCTTTGCAATTCATCAAGATAGGCACCAACATCGAGCTTCTCACCAATATCGTTCCCTAGAGTTCTTATATAAGTACCCGAGGAACATTTTACTTTAATTTTAAGAATGGGCCAAGAATATTCCAAGAGTTTTATTTTGTAAATATTAATCTTTTGTTTTTTGCGTTTCACTTCTTTACCGGCGCGCGCCAGTTCGTAAAGTTTTTTACCGCCTATTTTTTTGGCGGAATACATCGGCGGCAATTGCTTTTGTTTTCCTTTAAATATTTTTAAAGTTTGTTTTATCTCCTTTAATGAAGGCACGGTGGCGTCACCGCGCTTTCTTATCTCGCCGGTTTTATCAAAAGTATCCGATGTCGCTCCCAAATGCAGGGTGGCAATGTATTCTTTATCTTGTTTTAAGAATTTATCCAATTGTTTCGTAGCCCCCCGGCCGACGCCCACAATCAAAACTCCCGTGGCAAAAGGGTCCAGGGTTCCGGCGTGGCCTATTTTTTTAATACCCGTGATTTTACGGAGCTTGGCTACCACATCATGCGAAGTCCAATCCTCGGGCTTATTTATGATAATGAATCCGGTCATGTTGGCATTATAACCCTATCATATGACAGGGGCAAGTATTGCAACCCGGTCATGCGACCGGGCAAGCATTATAACATTGCAGCATAAAAACATAAAAACTTGAAAACATCAAAACAGTTTTTAGGTAGCAGTGAGCAGTAAGACACCGCATGTCTTTTAGACATACGGCGTCTTTTATCTAATCTTAGCGTAAATAATAATAGCCCGTAGTACATAGTATTGACAAATTCGGCAAAATATGGGGTCTGTAAAGGGTTTTGTGTAAATGGCCTGTGGATAAATATTTTAGAGGAGT
>CAYZWC010000039.1:0-8312 GCA_964482065.1 uncultured Gammaproteobacteria bacterium
TATGACATTTCTATTTGGCTCAAAGTATGACATTTCTAAATGGTCTTGACAATAAGAATAATCCGAAATCTTGGGCCCGAGCTTATTTTTCCCAAGGTTTGTATGATTTTGCCGTTACGGGCATAGAGCCCCCTTCCTCTTCGCGCCGGCAAAGATTTTTTCTTTTTGAATCCCCGAGGCGATATTTTTCCTTCCGTAATACATAATTTTGTAATGGGTAATATTAAAAAGCAAAAAGATTTTAAAAAAATTTGGTTGTCGGAAAAATCCGATAAAGTACGCAAGCTTTTGGCGGATCATCCCGAGGATGTTTGGATGATTTGCACCGCTCGGACCGCCATCATCAAATATCCATGGAAGTTGGCATGGTGGGTTTTGAAGAAAAAAGTTTTAAAGATATTGACCTATGGCCAATAAATCAATATTTGATTTTAAGAAAAATTATAAGCTTTTATTCGCGGCTCTCGTTTTGGGTTCCCTTTTGTTTTTGTTCTTTTTGGGGCCCACTCTATCACTGCTGAGTTTGGCGGGTTTTATTCTTGTTTTGTTTTTCGCCTTTTATCCCAAAGTGGGTATATATTCCATGGTTCTTTTATATCCTTTTATTTATTGGCAATTTTATTTTGAGCAACCGCCCAAATTTTTTCCGGAACTGCTTGAAGATGTAAATGTTCCATATATAGACATTTTAGCCATGGCGGTTTTTGCCGGATGGTTTTTGAGGATAATTTACTTGAGGGTTTTTCGGGGAAAAAAATTATCTTGGAAAATGTTCCCAGGTTTGGTTTTTTTTATTTTGTTTTTGGCCGCTTCGGCTCTTTCGCTTATCAATGCCGAAAATATATTGGTAGGATTAAAATTCATTTTACGGCCGATTTTGTTTTTTTATTTAATGTTTGTAGTACTGCCTTTCAATATTATAAAAGACAAAATAACTTTGTTTAATGTTTTTAGGATGTTTTATTTGGTGGGAATGTTCGTGGCTGTCATGGGATTGTGGTCTCTTATTTTTACCGATCGGCCGGGTTGGCTCAATCCCGCTATTCCTGTTCCTATTTTTGGCGTAAATATTTTGGGAACCAACCACAATTTAATTGCTGAAATTTTAATTTCGGTAATCCCTTTGGTTTTTGTTCTGCTGCAAAATGAAGCCAAAGATATTTGGCGAAAAATTTATTTTTTAAGTCTGGGTTTTATAATTTCCATTGCTCTTTTGACTTTGTCGAGAACAGCCTGGATAGCTCTTTTTATAGAACTTTTGATTTTGGTAGCTATCCAATACCGCCATCGCGCTAAAAAATTAGCTTTATACGGTTTGCTTATAATTTTACTTTTGTCTCCGCTTTTGGCCTATATGTATGTATATGTTATAAGTTATGAAGTAGAACTTTCCAATTTTAACCGTTTTCTCATGACTGATATAGCCTTGGATGCTTTTTTTGAACATCCTTGGATTGGCGGAGGAGCGGGCACTTTCCGCGATCAGCTGGCTAATTACTATATTTATTTGGTGGAATTCGGCGAGCCTTCGGAAGCTCATGGTGTTGTGCAAAAATTATTACCGGAAGTCGGTATTTTTGGGTTTGCCGCTTTCTTTTCCTTGTGGGGTTATATTTTGTATAAATTGTTTTGGGTTTTTCAAAAAATTAAAAAATCTCCGGCTTGGCGTTTTATAGTTTTGTGTTCCATTATGGCGGTGGTGGGCAGTATGATTTTTCAATTATTCAATACTTCTTATTTTATTTCCAAATTATGGCTACCTCTGGGAGTAGCCTTGGCCGTGGCCAATATAGCTTTACGGGAAGTTAAAAAAGAACAATTGCAGGCTTAATTTATGAATAGTAAAAAAATAAAAATTATTTATGCCATAACTTCACTGCATCGAGGAGGAGCGGAGCGTCTTTTGGTTGATTTGCTTGAATATTTGGATAAAGATAAATATGATCCGCAAGTTATAACTGTTGTGGAGGGTGGCGAGCTGGAAGAAGAGCTGAAAAATTTGGGTATACCGGTTAAAATTTTCCGCAAAAAAACAAAAGTAGGTTTGAGGGTAATTTATGAAATTTATAAATTTTTAAAAAAAGAAAAACCCGATATTTTCCATTCCATGCTTTTCGGCGGGGATACTTGGGGTAGAATAGCGGCTATCTTCTCGGGCGTTCCTCATATTTTCACAACCGAACAAAATATCAATCTGGATGAAGGTTTTTTAAAAAAATTTACAAAAATGGTTTTAAGCTGGTTTACCGAAAAAGTTATCGCCATTTCCGAATCGGTTAAAAATTATTCCATAAAAGCCGATCGCATTTCTCCGGATAAAATAACGGTAATATATAATGGTACCAGGACCGAAAAATTTTTATGGGAAAATCCCAGATTTTTTTTCCATGATCCCGTTTTGATTTCGGTTATAGCTAGATTGGAGCCGCAAAAAGGGCATAAATACCTTTTACGGGCTTTAGCGGAAATTCGCGATTTAAATTGGCGGCTGCAAATAGTGGGAGAAGGAAGCCTGCGAAAAAAATTGGAAAAACAGGCGGCCAAAGAGGGAATTAAAGACAAGGTTGAATTTATGGGTCTTAAAAAAGATATTTCGAAAGTTTTAAAAAATATTGATATTTTTGTTTTGCCATCCGCATGGGAGGGTTTGGGAATTGTTGTTTTGGAAGCGGCCATGGCGGCGCGGCCCATAGTAGCTTCCAAAACCGGCGGCATTCCCGAAATTATAAATGAAGAAACCGGCTGGTTGGTTCCGCCAAAAAAACCAAAAGATTTGGCGGCTGTTATAAAAGAGGTCTTGGAAAATAAAAAACAAGCTGCGGAAAAAGCTCTTAGGGCGCAAAAAGACGTTAAAGAAAGATTTAATATAAAAAATATAGTTAAGCAATACGAGAAGTTATATGAAAATTTTACAAATAAATAAATTTTTTTATATTAAGGGAGGAAGTGATACCTATTTTTTTTCATTGTCCGATTTGCTTTCTCAAAACGGTCATGAAGTTGCTTTTTTCAGCATGAAGGATCCCAAAAATCGTTCCTCATCTTTTAGCGAATATTTTGTGGACAATATTGATTTTTCAAAGAGAGAGGGGTTGAAAGAATTTAAAAAAGCGGCTCATTCGTTTTATTCGCTTGAAGCCAAAAGAAAATTGGAAAAGCTTATTAAAAAATACCGTCCGGATATAGCTCATTTGCATAATATAGCCCATCATTTATCACCATCGATTTTATCTGTTTTAAAAAAGCATAATATTCCCATTGTTCAGACCTTGCATGATTATCAATTAATTTGCCCCAATTACAAATTGTATACAGAGGGAGAAGTATGCGAACGGTGTAAAAAATATAAATATTTTGAGACTGTAATCCATAAATGTCTGCAGGACGCTTATTTGCCGAGCGCTTTTGAGGCCTTGGAAATGTATTTTCACAAGTCTTTACAAATTTATGAAAATATGATAGATTATTATGTTAGCCCCAGTGAATTTTTAGCTGAAAAATTAGTTGCTTGGGGGCATGATAAGCGCAAAATAGCGGTAATTAACAATTTTATAAATTCGAAAAATTTTAAACCCAATTTTAAAAATGGTAATTATATATTGTATTTTGGAAGATTGGCTGAAGAGAAGGGTTTGAAAATCCTGGTTCAGGCGATGAAAGAGGCGAATGATATTAATTTAAAAATCGCCGGCGAGGGACCTCTAAAGCCAAAGTTGGAAAAATATGCCAGAGAAAACAAATTAAGCAATATAGAATTTTTGGGATTTAAAAACCAAGAAGAATTGTCCGGCTTGATAAGTGACAGTGCGTTTACGGTTATGCCGTCCGTATGGTATGAAAATTATCCTTACGGTATTTTGGAATCTTTTGCTTTTGGGAAGCCGGTAGTAGCCTCGGATTTGGGAGGTATTTCCGAATTGATCATAAAAGGAAAAACTGGATTTTCTTGCCGCCCCGGAGAGCCCGGAGATTTAGCACAAAAAATAAAAAAACTTTACAGCGACAAAGATTTGATTCTTAAAATGGGCAAGGCTGCCAGAAAATTTGTGGAAGAGAATAATTCTCCCGAAACGCATTATAAGCAAATCATTGCATTATATAATAATTTATTAGCCGATTATGGCAAAAAAAGCGAACAAAATAAAAGCCGCAAAAAATAAGCTAATTTTCTTTTTGGTTTTGCTTTTATTTGTTTCGCCGAATTTAGCCGCCGCCGCGCCCAATCACGGTTACCCCAAAATCGCCAATATGTTTTTGAAATGGGGTATTTCCGAAGAAGAAGCCAAAGAGCTCGCCAAATGGGATTTGGTAATTATAGATATGGAAGCGCAGGTTTACAGTCCGGATAATTTGCACAAATTGCGGGTTTATAATCCCGATATAATAATCCTTGCCTATGTTACAATGCAGGAAATTAGGCAAGACGCTTCCTCTCTACACGGCACTTTAAGAAAAAGTCTTTATAGTGGAATTAGCGATCGCTGGTGGCTTAGAGATCCTGCGGGTGGCAAGCTCAGCTGGTGGACCGATACCTGGCTTTTGAATGTTTCCGAGGATTGCCCCACAGTCAATGGTCAAAAGTGGAATGAATATCTGCCTAAATTCATGAATGATAAGGTTCTCTCCAGCGGTTTTTGGGATGGCATTTTTTATGATAATACCTGGAACGATATAACTTGGCTGGTCCAGACTGAGTCAATTGATATTAATAATGACGCCCGAGCCGACACCCCTTCTTATTTAAATAATAAATGGCGCGTCGGAACGGAAAAAATATTACAAACCACCCGTTATTTTGATCCGAATAAATTTATAATCGGCAACGGAGGTAGTTCTTACCGTGATATTATGAATGGTTCGCTTTTGGAGCATTTTCCCAATACTATAGATAATAGCTGGCGAAAAACTTTAAATGAATATTTTACAGTTAATGATAACGGTCGAATTCCCCGATTGAATATTATAAACAGTAATACCGACAATACCGGTAATAGGGAAGATTATAGAAAATTTCGTTTTGGTCTGACCAATACTTTGCTTGGAGACGGATATTACAGTTTTGACTACGGCGATGAAAAACACAGCCAGCTTTGGTGGTATGATGAATATGAAGTTTTTTTAAATGATCCGGTTTCGGATTTTTACAATATAGAAAATGAGAAAGATAATTATATAAGAGAGGGGATTTGGCGGCGCGATTTTAAGGAAGGAGTGGTTTTTGTAAACGCTACTGATATCCCCCGGGAAATAAGGCTTAAAGAAGAATTTGAAAAAATCCACGGCACTCAAGATCCGGAAGTTAATAGCGGCCAAATTGTCAGCCGTTTGATTATAAATCCGCGCGACGGAGTTATCCTTTTGCGTCCCATTGATAAGATAAGGAATTCGGCTTTTACCAATGCTTCTTTTGTAAAAATTTTTGACAAAAACGGTCAAGTTAAAAGAACGGGATTTTTTTCTTATGACGGACGTTTTAGGGGAAATAATAGAATTTTAATACAAGATATTGACGCCGACGGCAGTGAAGAAATTTTGGTTGCCGATAATAGCAAGGTTTCTATTTATAATTCCAATGGAATAAAATCGGTTGAATTTTATCCTTATGGATATAATTATAATAAAGGAATAAATATTGATGCTGCTGATTTGGAAGGGGACGGATCCATTGAAATTATAACCGGGACCAGGGACGGCGGCGGACCGCAAATACGAATTTTTAATAAAGACGGCCGATTGATAAACCCCGGATTTTTCGCTTACGGGCCTGAATTTAGGGGAGGAGTAAATATCGCCGTTGGTGATTTGAATGGAGATGGTTGGCAGGAGATAATAGCCGGAGCCGGAGTGGGCGGCGGACCGCATATTAGAGTTTTTAATAAAAATGGAAAAGTGATAAACCCCGGATTTTTCGCTTATGATTCCGGTTTTCGCGGAGGAGTTAATGTTGCTGTTGGAGATTTGAATGGAGATAATATTGATGAGATAATAGCCGGAGCCGGAGTGGGCGGCGGACCGCAAATACGAATTTTTAATCGCAACGGAAATATTTTAAGTGAAGGTTTTTTCGCTTATCCGGAAAATACCAGAGGAGGGGTCCAGGTTGGAGCGAGTGATCTTGACGGAGACGGCAAAGATGAAATTTTAGCTTTTACAACCGACCCTTTTACTTTAACAGCTTTGTTAAATAAATAATTTATATGGCTAAAAAAGATAAAAAAAATAAAAATCGGCAAAAAGAAGATGAGTCTTTTGTTTGCCGTGAAAACGAAAAAGGTGAAATGGTTTGTGATGAAAAAGGTGATAAAAATATTACCGCCTCCGAGGGTAAAATTATGCCTGCCCAAGATAATCAAGGAGATGTGGATATAGAAGACAGCGAACAGAGATATAATGCTCCCGAAATTGATACAAAAAAGGGAAATATTTTTATTGGCACTTTGAATATGATGTCTTCTCCGGCCAAAGCTCTGGCTAAGCCCTTTGGCAAGCACTATCGCGAAAAATACAGAGACAAATATCGCCATTCCAAAAAGCTTTTTATTTTGGATATGGTTCTTTTGGGGATTGTGCTTCTTTTGGCTCTGACTAATGTTTATTTTTTCTTTGGCGGAACTCTGGGTATTTTTCCCATTTCCCAAAAAGCTTTGCTGGATATAGATCATAATCCCCAAGTTTTGGTTAGCGGGGAAGATACTGAATTTATTTTTAACTATATAAACAACAGCGAAGACAAGCTTACTGAAGTTAACATGACAGTTGATCTTCCGCCATATTTTGAAATAATCGATTATAGCCCCAACACTTTTAATAAATCAACCAATACGTTCAATTTGGAAACTTTGGATCCCGGAGCTAACGGTAAAGCTAGAATAGTGGGGAAATTTTTCGGCGAAGTTGGCAAAACCGGAGAAGTTAAAGCCAAGCTTAATTATCACGTGGGGAATAGGCAAGGACGAGATATTACAACTTTGGCCTATATACCGGAAAGCTCTTTATTTGAAGCTGTCTTGGATGCCCCGGAAACGATTGTAAAAAATCAATTATTTTCATTTAATGTTCGTTATTATAATAATTCTTCTTATAAATTGGATGAATTTATTATTTCTCCCGAGTGGCCCGACGGTTTTCAATTGAAATCATCAAGTTCGCCGACCGGAGAAAATGGAGATTGGCATATAAAAGATTTTGCTCCGGGTGCGGAAGGGCAAATAAATATAGAAGGAGTTTTTACCGGTTCCGATGAAACTGTTTTGATTAAAATTACGCCTCATATAAAATATAATAATAAAATAGCGCAAAAAATTTCCGAAGCATCAATAAATATAGTTAATCCTCATTTTTCACTACACTTATCGTCTCTTTCCGAAGGCGCTGTAAATCCGGGCGAAGAGCTTGATTATAAAATAAATTATCAAAATAACGGCAGCTATAATTTACGCAATGTTTCTTTTGAATTTATAAAAGAAAGCCCTTTTTCCGGCGGCGATGAAAATAAAATTTTTGATTCCAAAACAAATCCGGAATTGGCTTTGATTCGACCTGGCGATAAAGGAGAGATGATTTTTTCCATAAAGACAAAAAGCGATTCCGGCTCAATAAAGGAAGGCGCGGACTCTTTGATTAAATCTTTTATTCGGGCCAATTATATTTTAGAAGACCGAGTCGAACGCAATGTCAGCGAACAAACACAGACACAGGAACAAAAAATTAATACCGATTTGGATTTGCGCGCTTTTGCCAGGTATTATACTTCCGGCGGTGAGCAGCTGGGGCGCGGACCGATTCCTCCGGAGGCGGGTTTTACCACCAAGTATTGGATTTTTTGGTATCCGGAAAATAATATTAATAATGCTACCGATGTTTTAGTAAAGGGATTTTTGCCGCCGCAAGCCGAATTTACCGGCGCCAGCCTTCCCTTGGGCGCGGTGGAATACAATCCTTCTGATCACTCAATTTCTTGGAGCGCCGGTCGAATAAATAAATCCGGAGGGCAGTCCGGCAAAGGTTTGAGTTTTGAAGTCGCCATAACGCCTGAGGAAAACCAAATCGGACAGATTATAGATATTGTTAGCGATATAAAAATCAGCGGAACTGATGAATTTACCGGTGAAAATATTACGAAAAATATAGGAGATATTACCACCAATTTGATTGAAGATGAATATGTTTCCGGAAGCGGGCGAGTCGGCAATTGATTTCATTTTTTAAATAAATTTTTAAAAATAGGGCTAATATTAGCCCTATTTTTTATATCAGCTCTGTCGTAGCCATATGATAATGTCATAGTACAGCCATTTAGAAATGTCATACTT
>CAYZWC010000040.1:0-8108 GCA_964482065.1 uncultured Gammaproteobacteria bacterium
AGTATGACATTTCTATTTGGCTCAAAGTATGACATTTCTAAATGGTCTTGACAATTTATTTTTATTTTTTAAATTAATCTTTTATAATTATTTATGCTATAATTAAAACAATATGAAAGCGAAAAAGACGACCAAAAAAGAATTTCCGGCGCCGATGAAGCTCAGAAAGCTTATCGGGCCGAGTTTTATTATTCTCGCTTTGGGTCTTGGCTCGGGCGAAGTTATATTGTGGCCGTATTTGTCGGCAAATTACGGATTGGGGATTGCCTGGGGCGCGCTACTTGGGATTACTTTTCAGTTTTTTATAAATATGGAAATTGAGCGTTATGCCCTGGTTCGCGGAGAGAGTGTTTTTGTGGGCATTTCGCGAATTTTCAAATGGGCGGCTTATTGGTTTATTATTTCCACTTTTATCGGCTTTGGAATTCCGGGCATAATAGCCGCTTCAGCCAAAGTTTTAGCCGCGCTTTTTGGATTTGAATCTTTCAAATGGCTGGCTATTGCCCTGCTTTTGTTTATCGGCTTGATTTTGAGCGCCGGAAAAACGGTTTACGGTCTTATGGAAAAATTGACCCGGACCATAATTTTAATAGGTGTTCCTTTTATTTTTGTTTTGGCCGTAATTTTGGCCTCTCAAGCCGATTGGCAAGAGCTTTTTTCCGGTCTCGCGGGATTTGGAGAAGGGTATAAGTTTATTCCCATAGGTATGGGGCTCGCCACTTTTCTCGGGGCTTTTGCCTACTCGGGAGCCGGAGGCAACCTAAATTTGACCCAGTCTATATATATTCGTGAAAAAGGATATGGCATGGGAAAATATTCCCAAAAAATAGCCGGGCTTTTTGCCAAAAAAGAATCCAAACAGGAAATAAAATTAACCGGCGAGGAGTTTGAGCCGACAAAGAAAAATTTATCACGATGCCGGCAGTGGTGGAAGATTATAAATTTGGAACACTTGTTTGTTTTTTGGTTTATTGGGGCTCTTTCCATGTCAATTTTAATGCTTCTTTCTTATGTTACCGTTTTTGGCCAAGCGGGAAACGCTGAAGGAATTAATTTTGTAATAAATGAAGGCGCGGCTATCGGAGCGCAGCTTTTTCCCGTAGCCGGCATTTTATTTTTGCTGGTGGCGGGAATCATGCTTTTTCAAACGCAGCTCGGAGTGATGGATTCCACTTCCCGCATAATGGCGGAAAATTACGCCATTAAAAAATTACAGAAAAAACCGGAACACAAAATAAACCTTTCCAAAATTTATTATTTTTTCGTTTGGGCGCAGATTTTATTCGGCATAATTTTGTTTTTATTTAATATCCAAGAACCTAAAACTCTTATAGTGCTCGGCGCGGTAATAAACGCTTTTGCTATGTTTGTCCATATTGGTCTTGTTTTTATCTTAAACCACAAAGAAACGCCAAAGCCCATGCGCCCCGGCTGGATCAGAAAAATTATAATAGGAATTATTTTCGCTTTTTTCGGATTTTTCAGCGTAATAGTACTACTTGATAAATTGGGAATTTTATAATTTTTTATAAAAAATAAGTTCGAGTTTTTTTCCGCTCGGATTTTTTTATTAAACGTTTGTTTTGATAAAAATAATATGCTATAATATATCAGTAAAATTTACAAGACAATGAGCATAATTAAAGTAAAAAATTTAATAAAAAAATTTGATAACTTTACCGCTGTTGATAAAATTTCTTTTGAAATCAGCTCCGGTGAAGTTTTTGCTTTTCTCGGACCCAATGGAGCGGGTAAAACAACTACTATAAAAATGCTCACCACTCTTCTTAAACCAACCGGTGGAGAGGTATTGCTTAATGAATTTAATGTAGTAAAGGATCCGCATGGAGCGCGTCATTCTTTTGGTATTGTTTTTCAGGATCCGAGTCTTGATGAAGAGCTTACCGCCTTTGAAAATATGGAGTTCCACGGCGTTCTTTATGGCCTGCCGAAGAAAGTGAGAAGAGAAAGAATGGAAGAGCTTTTAAAAATTGTAGAGCTTTGGGATAGAAAAAAAGAACTGGTTAAAAATTTTTCCGGCGGAATGAAGCGAAGATTGGAAATCGCTCGCGGCCTTTTGCATCATCCAAAGATTTTATTTCTTGACGAGCCAACCTTGGGGCTTGATCCGCAAACTCGTAATCATATTTGGTCTTATATAAAAAATTTAAATCAAAAAGAAGGTGTGACCGTGTTTTTCAGCACTCATTATATGGAAGAGGCTGATAGAGTTGCCGACCGTATCGCTATTATTGACCATGGTAAAATTATTTCCCGGGGAACTTCGGCGGAATTAAAACAAAAGACCGGCAAGGATTCCTTGGAAGACGCTTTTATAGAATTAACCGGCAAGGATATTCGCCGCGAGGAAGTCAAAGGTGTTGATCGTATGCGTCAGCGGCGGAGAGCCTGGAAAAAGCACTAATGTTAAATTGGAATTTATGAAAACAATATATATACTTTGGCTGAGACAACTAAAAAGATATTTGCGCTCCAAATCAAGAATTATTGGTTCTATAGGCCAGCCGCTTTTGTTTTTGGTGGCCTTGGGTTTTGTTTTTGGTCCGGTATTTGAGCGCGCCGGAGAGGGTAGCTATATTGCTTTTTTGGCTCCCGGCATTATTTCCATGAGTATTCTTTTTACCGCAATTTTTTCCGGCATTGAAATAATCTGGGATCGGCAGTTCGGATTTCTTAAAGAAACTTTGGTGGCCCCGGTCTCCCGCCTAAAAATTATGATTGGCCGTACGCTCGGCGGAGCGACCGTAGCGCTTATGCAGGGCGTTATTGTTTTTATTATAACCATACCTCTGGGCTTTCATCCTGATTTTTCCATGCTGCCGCTTGGCCTTTTATTCATGGTTTTGATCGCTCTATTTTTTACCGCTCTTGGTACAGCCATTGCCTCGCCACTTGAGGATATGCAGGGCTTTCAGCTCATAATGAATTTTGTGGTTATGCCCATTTTCTTTTTATCCGGAGCGCTTTTTCCTCTGGAAGGGCTTCAAGGAATTTTAAAAACAATTCTTACTTTAAATCCTTTGGCTTATGGTGTGGACGGGCTTCGTGATTCACTAACCGGTATTACTTATTTTGGAGTGGGCACAGATTTAGCGGTTTTGGGAGTAGCGACTTTCGTACTTCTAATTTTAGGAAGCTATATGTTTTCCAAGATAGAAATTTAAATTTTAGAATAAAAAGACCCCCAGTAATCGGGGGATCTTTTTATTATTCCTAGATAAATATATTATCAGGCAAAATTTAGAAGCGTCTCGGAGGACGATTCGCCATTTTCTTTTTATGGCAGTCGCGGCAAAGTATCGGCCTATCACCGTCCGGTTCGAAGGGGAGCTCTTTAATTTCCGCTCCGCACTCGGAACAGGTCCAGTCGCCTTGATACATCTTGCGAGGGCCAAAATTTCCATTATCCATTTTGGTGGCCTTTTGGTTTTGTTAACTTTATTAAATAACTTAGCAAAAAGCCACTTAAGTATTATTTAACAAAACTATTATTAATTAGTGGATTTAGTATAGCACGGTCGGAGGTTTTTGTCAATAGCGCTCCATTTTGCTACAATAGTTAGTATGAAGAAAGCAATAATTATAATCTTATTTTTTTTCTTCCCGCTTCAGCTTTTTGCTGCCGGGCTGGTTGATCTTGCCTCAAAATTGTCGGGAAAAATTTTACTGCAAGTGGAAAGCTACGGCCGCGCTTGGTATGTTTATCCGAAAGATAATAAAAGATATTACCTAAAAGACGGTAATACCGCTTATGAGCTCATGCGCGATTTAAGCCTGGGCATTAGCAATAAAGATTTGGCAAAAATTCCCATAAAAGCGGGGGATATGAAAGACGAAAAATTAGTTCAAAGATTAAAGGGAATGATTTTATTGCAAGTTGAGGATCATGGCGAGGCCTGGTACCTAAATCCCGACGACGGTCTGCGCTATTACCTAAAAGATGGCGCGGCCGCCTACAATATCATGCGTAATTTGAGTTTGGGCATTAAAGATGATGATTTGCGCCACATTCCCATGAATTCAAGCCAGCTTACATTTGACGCGGCTTTTAATTCTTTTGCTTATACAAAATATGACAATGGAAATTTTAGCGAGGGATATAATGATGAGCAAATTTTGCCTTTGGCTTCTTTGACCAAGCTCATGACCGCTTTGGTTTTTTATGAAACCGATCCGGATTGGGATAAGGAAGTAGTGATTACTCCCGAAGAAATAAATTATCCGCAGATGATGGTCGGCGAAGACGCTACAAGCGAAGTGGATCTGCAGGCGGGTGAAAAAGTTAGAATCAACGATTTGTGGACCGCTATGCTTGTTGCTTCTTCCAATCAGTCAGCCGTGATTCTCGCCGATAACAGCGGCTATACCAGATCGGATTTTGTCGCTAAGATGAATGAAAAGGCAAAAGAGTTGGGGCTCGAAAAAACAGTTTTTTATGATGTAGCGGGACTTGACGCTAATAACGTGAGCACACCCAAAGAATTTGCCAAGCTGTCGACCGCCGCGTTTGCCGTTCCCGATATTGCCAATACCACAAACATTCTTGATTATAAAATGAATTGTATTTCTTCCACGGGTGAAAAAAGAGAAGTGTCTGTAGCTAATAGAAATTACAGTTTATTAAAATTCAACCCCGATGCTTCCAAAACGGGTTTTTTGATAGAAGCACAGCGCAACGTGGCCTTAAAAAAGAATTCGTCAATTATTGTTATAATGCATGCCTTAAGCATGTTGCAACGCAATGAAACAATAGCTAAATTATTAAAATAAATAAAAAATATTATGAATTTTTTAGAACAGTTTGGTCCATATTTGGATCAGCTCAAAAATTACAGCTGGGGAGGGAATTCTCTTTATGATTATATTATAGCGCTTTTAATTTTTCTCGGGCTGATAATTATTTTAAAAATCTTCCAGTCATTGGTGCTTGTACGTTTAAAAAAATTGGCCGAAAAGACAGCTACTGATTTTGATGATACCTTGATCACCATTTTCAAAGGAGTGAAGCCATTTTATTTTTTTGTGGCGCTTTATTTTGGCATTAAAGTTTTGTCGTTGCCGGATTTGGCAGATAATGTTATCAGAGTGCTTTTTATAATAGTAATAGTTTATGAAGTTATACGCGCCATTGAAAAAATTATTGATTATGTGGTTAGAAAATATTTTGTAAAAGATAAAGCCGCCAATGAAGTGGAAAATCGCTCTATGATACGCGCCATAAAGATTATAAGCAAGGTCGCTCTTTGGGCGATTGGCGTTACCATTGTTTTGGATAATCTGGGAATTGATGTTACTTCCATAATTGCCGGTCTGGGGATCGGAGGTATTGCCGTGGCTTTGGCTATACAAAATATTTTGGGGGATATTTTCAGCTCATTTTCCATTTATATTGATAAGCCTTTTCAAGTGGGAGATTTTATAGTAGTGGGAGAAGATATGGGAACGGTAGAGCGCATCGGGCTCAAAACAACCCGCCTGCGCACTCTGCAGGGTGAAGAGATGATTATTTCCAACAAAGAATTGACCTCGGCTCGCGTGCAGAATTTTAAGAGAATGGAGCAGAGGAGAGTAGTATTTACTTTGGGTGTGGTCTATGGCACCAAACCCGAAAAATTGCAAAGCATTCCCGAGATAGTGAAAGACATTGTGGTTCAGCAGAAAAACGCGGATTTTGACCGCTGCCATTTTAAATCTTTCGGCGATTCCAGTTTGGATTTTGAAGTTGTCTATTTTGTAAATTCGGGAGATTACAATGAGTATATGGATATAAATGAAAATATAAACAGAGAAATTTATAATCGCTTTAATAAAGAAAAAATAGAATTTGCCTATCCCACGCAAACGGTTTTTATTGAGAAATAGTATTTAGCAGTGAAAATAAAAGAAGCCGTCCTCGGAAGACCGGGGGCGGCTTTGTTGTTTTTTAGAGATTCGGAAGTTATCCGACTTTGATGCAGCATTCCATGAGTTCGTCCCAGTGGTCTTTGGCTGAAAGAGGTTTTGACCCCTCTTTGCAGAGCGGACACTCTTCCGGCTTCCAAATCGGCATGGGCATGTCAACCAGCGCGACGATTTCCAACTGGATGCTGCCTGCGGAGACGAATTTTTCTCCGGAGCGGTTCAAGAGAACCCCGGGATTCCAGATCTGTATCTGTTCGGGATTGCGCTTGAAGTTGTCTTGGATCACGGTGTTAATCATACGTTCCAGCGATCCTTTGGTGGTAGTGACGTCTTCCACTGGAATAACCGATTCGCCGGACTTGATGATGTCGCGTTTCCAGACGAAGCTCTTGTCCGGATTTTTGACCAGTTCCGCAGATTTCCAGTCGCCGGCGACCATCCCCAAATATACACCCATTAAACCGGCGAATTGGCTCATACCATCGGGAACTCCGAGCACCCATCCTTTTTCCGGAAAGTTTTTTTCATCATCAATGAAATGGAAGAGCTTCTTGGCCAAAGCGACAGCCAGAATATATTTGAGTATGGGGTAGCGCAGCACCTTTTGCCAGTTGGCATAGCCGTCGCTGCAGTTGCCGGAAGTGAGTTTGACGTGCGGCGCTTCCGATCCGAGCGAGTGGTCCCTTTTCCAGAAGCCGCCAAATTCTTTGAGCATATGAATGGCGTCATCCGGGCCAAGATCATAATTGAATGTGAAAGGGGGAATTTTTAGAAGATCGTCTTTGCCCAATGATGTCAGATTGAACCTGTTTCTTCGCATCTTTTTTGTCTCCTTATCGGTTGTGAAAATGTGCGGAACAGATTAGAGCATCTTAACAGTAGGCATAAAAAAAGTCAAATATTCAAAAAATAAAAAATCCCCATCACGCTTGGTCGCGAGATGGGGAGGAAGTTTTGGTTAAGCGGGGTTTTACCCGTTTTTGTAGCGGATCCGTCGGCACCGCCGCAATCCCCAGTAATAGAATGGGCAGGGATTCTCTCTGCAGTGCAGGCATTTTCCCCGGCGGCAATTGAGGCTCAGAGGCTCGTGAAACCCTATGGGGTTCATCGCGGTTTTCACGATGTCAGTAATTTTGTCCAACGAGAGTTTGGTCGGCTCCACGTCAGGAAGCGACAAGCTGCCGTTCAGCACCATTTGGGCTGGTTCGTGATAGTACCACTCTTGAATTTCCGGCAGTTTGCCGGCAGTTTCCAGAATTGTCCAATCGGTAACCAGTACTTTCCCCTTGGCTTTTTGCTCCTCCAAGCGAAGCATTTTGACTACTTCGCAGAGATCCAGCCGGGAGCGTTGATTACTGAAAATTTGGACATTGCCCGAGGAGTTTTTTTGGATGACGATGTCCGCGTTGACGCCGTGGTTGCTGCGGGCGAATTGTTGCAGGTTCGTATTGTCGGATTCGGCCACAACGAGCGTAAGCGTCGAGCCCTTCGGACCTTTGATTTTTTTCACCCGAGCTTTTTTTAGCTCGGTCTTGCAGCTCCAGAATTTTTTTTGCTCGGTGTACTTGGCGTCGAGAGCCGCAAAAGCCCAGTTAAAAACTTTCAAGGGATCGTTCGGATGCTGCTGGTGCACGGATTTGACCATTGACGCGAGGTCAAAGGGTTGCGCGCCGCCCTGTGTATCGTTTTTTCTTACAAATGTCAGCAGTTGGCTGAGCTCGGGCATTTTGTTTACTCCGAGTTCTTTGGCCACCAGAGTCGCGGCGCATTCCTTGTTTTTCGGGTCACCGTTGTACGGATGTTCATCGAACCTTCCGCCGCCGATTCCGATGAGCAAAGTGCCTTCCTTTTCGTACTCCTCAGCGGAGCACTCCATGTCGTCATCCGACCAGATTTCTATCTGGGCATCCTTAATGCCGGGAAATTGTTTTGCTCCAAAGTTGATGAGCAGCCAGATGGCTGCAATCTCGTCCAGGTGCGGTCTGTCGTGGGTTGCGATTTTTTTGATCATCTCTCTTCCTCCGTACGCTTGCAATGTGATTGAAAAAAGGTCAATTTGTCTTCAAAATGTAATTTATCAAGACGTATTATATTAACATAAGTTATAAAAAAAGTCAACCCCGAAAGAGTTGGTGTCAAGATTTTATAGAAATGTCCTACTTTGGGTTTTATAGAAATGTCCTACC
>CAYZWC010000041.1:0-7886 GCA_964482065.1 uncultured Gammaproteobacteria bacterium
GTATGACATTTCTATTTGGCTCAAAGTATGACATTTCTAAATGGTCTTGACAGCCTTTGAAAAAATAAAAAAACTCCCCCAAAAATGGAGGAGTTTTTATTTAATTTGCAATTGATTTTATTTTTTTTCTTCCGGAAAACCGGTTCCGGCTGGAATAAGGCGTCCGATAATGATATTTTCTTTAAGACCATCAAGCGGATCGACTTTTCCGGTAACCGCCGCTTGGATAAGCACTCTGGCCGTTTCCTGAAAGGAAGCGGCGGAGAGAAAGCTTTCGGTGGAGAGAGAAACTTTGGTAACTCCAAGGAAAAGCTCTTCGGATTCCGCTTTTTTGCCCGATTTGGGAACTTTGGCATTGGCCACTTCCAGCTGATGCTTTTCTATAATCTCACCGGGCAAAAGATCGGTGTCACCGGCATCGCGCACCAAAACTCTGGAGAAGAGCTGGCGGATAATCACTTCAATATGCTTATCGTTAAGCTTTTGCCCCTGCGAAGTATAGATATGCTGAATTTCTTTTACCAAATATTTCTTAACGGCATCTTTGCCTTTGAGTCGGAAAAGCTGATGCAAGTCCAAATCTCCTTCGGTCAGCTGATCGCCGCGTTTTACTTTATCACCGTCTTTTACCCAGAGGAAATAACCCGCCGGCACCTCATACTCTTTGGTCTTTTTGGCATCAACAACCAAAATAACTTTATCTTTTTCCACTTTGGCGGTTCCCGAACGCTTGGCCTTTACCTCTTCGCCGGAATTGCGAACAAATACAACATCTCCTCTGTCCAAATAATCTCCTTCTTTGGCTTTGAGATCGGCATTTTTGGGAAGCGAATATTCATCTTCTTCTATTTCTTCATAATGAATTCTTACAATCTTGTGGCCGTAAAGGCTTTTGTAAACTATTTTTCCTTCTTTATCTTCAATAGTACGCTCGGATTCTTCAATGCTCACCACACCATCAACTTCAGCCAAAAAAGCTTTCTTTTTTGGTGGTCGGCCTTCAAATAATTCCTCAACTCTGGGCAAACCTTGAGTAATATCTTTTCCGGCCACACCTCCGGTATGAAAAGTTCTCATAGTAAGCTGGGTACCGGGCTCTCCGATGGACTGGGCGGCCATAATTCCCACGGAAGTTCCGACTTTGACCGGCTGATTATAGGCCAAATCAAACCCATAACATTTCTGACAAACACCCTTGGAATGATGGCAGCTCAAAACAGACCGTACATAAATAACATCTATATCTAAATCTTCAAGCTCTCTTCCTTTTTCTTCGGTAATAAGCTCACCTTTCTTCACTATTATTTTGCCGGTCTTGGGATGCTTAACATCGGCGGTGACGTAGCGTCCCAAAACGCGGTCCACCATAGCTTCACCAATCTCCTCGGTTTCTTCTTTGGTGATGGGCACTCCGTCTTTGTCACCGCAGTCTTCATCCATGACAATTACATCTTGAGCAACATCAACCAATCTACGAGTCAAATAACCGGCGTTGGCGGTTCTAAGAGCCGTATCGGAAAGTCCTTTTCTGGTTCCATGAGTGGAAATAAAATATTCTAAAACCCTAAAACCCTCTTTAAAACTGGCTTTAACCGGTAACTCCATAATTTCTCCGGCCGGATTGGACACCAAGCCTTTCATACCGATCATCTGCGTAAGCTGTCCCCAAGATCCGCGCGATCCGGACGAAACCATGAAAAATACCGATCCTTCTTTATGTAGAGCTTTTTGACTCGCCGCCACCACCTTGTCTTTTACATCAGTCCAAACCTCTATCACTTTAGTGTGTTTTTCACTGCTTGTCAAAAGACCTTCTTCATACTGCTCTTGTATTTCATCTATTCTCTTGTTCCCTTCTTTGATTAATTCTTCTTTGGCTTCCACTTTGGGCAAATCATCCATGCCCCAGGAGTATCCCGACAAAGTGGCATATTTAAATCCGAGCTCTTTTACTTCATCAAGAAATTGCACAGTTCTCTCCTGACCGTAATATTCAAGAATCAAACGGACTATCTTGGCCAGCCGCTTGGTAT
Organism: uncultured Gammaproteobacteria bacterium; assembly: GCA_964482065.1. Taxonomy (GTDB): domain Bacteria; phylum Patescibacteriota; class Patescibacteriia; order JAQUQO01; family JAQUQO01; genus CAYZWC01. Next base: position 2,034 of record CAYZWC010000041.1, read on the forward strand.
CAACGGTATTATTCTCAAAAGGAATTTTTTCGGGCATTACTTTATTAAATATAATCCTACCCACGGTGGTTTCTAAAATCTCATAACTGCGCTTTCCTGCTGCCTGATATTTAACTTTTATTTTATCGTTTAATTTAATTTGTTTGGTATTATAAGCCATAAGCGCCTCATCAAAAGAAGCAAGGGCTTTTTTGGCTTCACTGCCTTCGTGCAAGGCGGTAATATAATAGACGCCCCAACTAATATCCTTTCCCGGATTTACCACGGGATTTCCGGTAGCCGGCTTAAGTAAATTTTTCTCGGCGGCTATAAGCTCTCGGGCTTCTTCCTTGGCTTCTTCGGTAAGCGGAACATGTACCGCCATTTGGTCTCCGTCAAAATCGGCATTAAAAGCGGGACAAACCAGGGGGTGAACTTGTATGGCTTTTCCTTCAATCAAAACCGGCTGAAAAGATTGGATACCGAGACGATGTAGAGTTGGCGCGCGATTTAGAAGCACGCGCGCGTCTTTTACTACGTCTTCCAAAATATCCCAGACTTCTCTATGTCCTGCTTCGATATAGCGCGAAGCGGAACGGACATTATGCACATAACCTTCTTTTATAAGACGACTCATTATAAAAGGTTTAAAAAGTTCAAGCGCCATTCGCTTGGGCAGGCCGCACTGATGCAGACCGAGATGAGGCCCGACAATAATCACGCTACGCCCAGAATAATCAATTCTTTTTCCCAAAAGATTTTGTCGGAAACGTCCTTGCTTTCCACGCAAAATATCAGCCAAAGATTTGAGTTGCCTTTTTTGCCCGGTGGAAGCAATAACTGTTTTGCTGTGCCGGGCACTATTGTCTATCAAAGCGTCAACCGCTTCCTGAAGCATGCGTTTTTCATTACGACTTATAACCTCCGGCGCGTTTAATTCTTTAAGGCGTTTTAAGCGGTTATTTCTGTTGATGACCCGACGGTACAAATCATTGAGATCGGAAGTGGCAAAACGTCCACCATCCAAAGGAACCATGGGGCGTAAATCCGGAGGAATTACGGGTACTACCGTAAGAATCATCCACTCGGGCCTGATTTTATTTAAAATAAGGCTACGAAGCAAGCGCGATCGCTTTACCAATTTGTCTTTTTTGGCTCCGCTGGAAATTTTTATTTCTTTATTTAATTCATCTATGGTTTTCTCCAAATCTATTTTTTCCAAAAGATAACGCACCGACTCGGCTCCAATACCCGCTTCAAAAACATGCCCGTATTTTAGCGACAACTCGTGATATTCGCTTTCGGATATGACTTTGAGCGGCTTTAATTCCCTAAGCTCTTTTTCCGATTCGCGAAATTCTTCTTCCAATTCTTTTAATTTCTGCTCTTTTTCTTCGTTTAATTTTTCCACGGCCTCAGAAGCCTTTGCCTTGTCGGTTTCTTTGCTTCTAATATCATTTGATTTTCGATCAAACTCGGCATCAATCATTTTCTTTTGGCTTTTATATTCCTGCTTGAGCTGCTCTGCGGTTTGTTCTTTTAAATCCTCATCAACTTTGGTAATTATAAAGCTGGCAAAATAAATAACTTTTTCCAATTGCTGCACAGACAAATCCAAAACCAAACCAACTCTGGAGGGCACCCCGCGCAAAAACCAAATATGCGAAATAGGCACCGAAAGCTCAATATGTCCCATTCTTTCTCTACGGACCAAAGAATGAGTAACTTCCACTCCACACTTATCACAAATAATACCTTTGTAGCGTATTTTTTTATACTTGCCGCAATAACACTGCCAATCTTTGGAAGGACCGAAAATTTCTTCGGCAAAAAGACCGCTTTTTTCCGGTCGCTGAGTGCGATAATTTATGGTCTCGGGCCGCGTAACCTCGCCGTAAGACCAATCCTTTATCTCATCGGGCGAAGCCAGCTTCAGCCTGATGGAATTAAAGTCTGATGATTTTATTGTTTCCAACATATTTCAATTTATAAATATTTATAAAATTATGCTTTATTATCTAACTTTTCTCCTTCGTCCTTTTTTTCCTTGTCTTCCTTATCCAAATTTTTGATCTTCCTGCCGTCTTTTAGAATTTCCACGTCCAGTCCGAGCCCTTTTAGCTCGCGCACCAAAACGTTAAAAGATTCCGGTATATTAATCTTTCTAATCGGCTCTCCTTTTATAATTGATTCATATGCTTTGGACCGCCCTTGAACATCATCAGACTTAATGGTCAAAATTTCTTGCAAAGTATAGGCGGCTCCATAGGCCTCAAGCGCCCAAACCTCCATCTCTCCAAATCTCTGTCCGCCAAATTGCGCCTTTCCTCCCAGAGGCTGCTGGGTGATAAGAGAATAAGGTCCGATGGATCTTTGGTGAATTTTATCTTCAACCATGTGGTTGAGCTTCAACATATATATGTATCCCACCGTCACCGGATTATCAAAAGCTTCTCCGGTTCGTCCGTCATAAAGAGTAACCTGTCCGCTCTCCGGCCAATCTGATTTTTTGAGCTCTTCTTTTATTTTGGCTTCGGACACGCCGTTAAATACAGGAGTCATTACTTTGTAATTAAGTTTTTTGGCGGCCATGCCCAAATGCGTTTCCAAAATCTGCCCGATATTCATACGAGAAACAACTCCCAAAGGGCTCAAAATAATATCTACCGGCGTACCATCTTCGAGATAAGGCATATCCTCGGCAGAAACTATTTTGGAAATAACACCTTTGTTTCCGTGGCGCCCGGCCATCTTATCTCCGGTCTGCAACTTTCTAAGGTCAGCCACCGAAACCTGAATGGATTTGATAACTCCGGGCGGTAGCTTATCGCCGTCTTCCTGAGAAAATATTTTTACATCCACCACTTTTCCGTGTTCCCCATGCTCCAAATAAAGTGAACTGTCTCTGACATCCCTGGCTTTTTCTCCGAAAATAGCGCGCAACAATTTTTCTTCGGCGGAAAGCTCAGTTTCCCCTTTGGGCGTGATTTTCCCCACTAAAATATCTCCGGAAGAAACTTCGGCGCCGATACGGACTATTCCCGAAGCGTCAAGATTTTTTAATTTTTCTTCACTAATATTTGGAATATCCGAGGTAATAACTTCCGGACCGAGCTTGGTGTCGCGGACATCTATTTGATAATTTTCTATATGAACCGAGGTGTACTTATCTTGCTGCACCAACCTTTCGGAAATAATAATAGCATCTTCGTAGTTAAAGCCTTCCCAGGACATAAAAGCCACGAGCGCATTTTGTCCGAGTGCCAGTTCACCCTGGTCAATGGCCGGGCCGTCGCTTATAATATCTCCCTTTTTTACTTTATCACCTTTATTTACCGTCGGATGCTGGTTGATACAGGTGGAAGCGTTTGACCTTACGAATTTATTCAAATTGTATATGTAAATTTTTCCTTTTTTATCTTTGAGCTGGATTTGATCGGCGCTTACTTCTACTATTTCTCCGTCTTCATCGGCCACGGCGGCGTGTCCGGAATCTTTGGCGGCGCGACCTTCCACGCCGGTTCCCACAAGAGGAGCTCCCGGCTTAATCAAAGGCAAGGCTTGGCGTTGCATGTTTGTACCCATAAGAGCGCGAACCGCGTCGTCATGCTCGAGAAAAGGTATGAGCGAAGTGGAAATGCTCACAATTTGTTTGGGAGAAACGTCCATATAATCTATTTTCCAAACATAATCAATGGTCGGTTCTCCGTATTTTCTAACCTCAGTCCTCTCGGTCAAAAAATATCCTTTTTCGTCAACAGAGGTAATGGCCGAAGTGGTAATTTGTCTATCATTGGTAAAAGCATCCAGATAAACAACCTCTGTGGTAACCCTGGGCTTAACCGGTATCTTATCCAATTTGACGGAAGCCAGTTTTTTGGCGATATCGGCGGTAATTTCCTCGCCATTTCCCACAATCACTTCGCCGGATTCGGGATCAACAATATCCCCGCGGGCTATTTCTCCTTTAGTATTTTTTTCCTTATTTTCCACGTCATGGATAACTTTCAAATAAGGAGTTTCTATAAATCCATATTCATTCACCATGGCAAAAGAAGCAAGGTGTCCAACCAATCCGATATTGGGACCTTCGGGAGTGGCAATCGGACAAATTCTACCATAGTGGGTGCGATGCACATCGCGGACATCAAATCCGGCACGCTCCCTTGAGAGTCCTCCGGGGCCCATGGCTGAAAGCCTTCGTTTGTGCTCAAGCTCAGCCAAAGGATTGGTCTGGTCCATAAACTGCGAAAGCTGGGAAGACATAAAAAACTCTTTGACCGCGCCTATTAGGGGCCGGGCGTTTATCAGCTTGCTCGGAGTAAGAGTTGTGATATCCATAGTACTCATCCGATCTTTTATGATGCGCTCCATTCTTGCAAGCCCGATGCGGAAACGATTTTGCACAAGCTCTCCCACTGCCCTAATGCGCCTATTGCCAAGATGGTCAATATCATCAGCATCTTCTTGTGTGATATTTAAGCGTATTACTTCTTTTATAATATTTATCAAATCCTCAATGCACAAAATTCTTGTATCTTTATTATTAGGCAAATTCTCCCCAAATCTTTGGTTTAGTTTATAGCGTCCGACTTTGCCAAAATCATAGCGATCAAAGCGGAAAAACATAGAATAAATAAGAGACTTGGCATTATCGGCGGTAGCCAGGTCGCCCGGACGGATTCTTTTGTAAACTTCTTTAAGCCCTTCGGCTTCATTGGAGGCAACATCTTTTTCCAAAGTATTTTCTATATATTTGTGTTCGCTGTCGGTGTCTGTGTCGGCAAAAAGATTTTTTATCTCTTCGTCGGTCTCAATACCGAAAGCGCGCAATAGCGAAGTAACGGCCACTTTTCTTTTGCGATCTATTTTTACCCAGAGCACATCATTGCGGTCGGTCTCAATCTCCAACCAAGCGCCGCGATTGGGAATAATTTTCGCTCCATAATATTTACGTCCATCATTAAATTCGGATGAAAAAAACACGCCGGCTGATCGGATAATCTGCGATACGACGGCGCGCTCTATTCCGTTTACTATAAAAGTTCCCCGATTGGTCATCAGAGGAAAATCTCCCAAATAAATTTCTTGGGTGGTTGTTTTTTCCGTTCTTTTGTTTAAAAGCTGAACTTTTACCCGGAGCGGAGCTTCGTAAGTAACATTTTTGTCACGGCTGGTCACTTCATCGAATTTGGGCTCATCAAGATAATAATCAACAAAACTCAATTCCAAGTCACGACTGGTAAAATCTTTAATTGGAGAAATTTCATCAAAAAGCTCTTTGACTCCTTCCTCAAAAAACCATTTATAAGAATTTTTCTGAACCTCCACCAAATTAGGCAAGGGTATTGATTCTTTTAGGGGGTTAAAATAAATGCGATCGGTATTTTGCTTGGGCATAAATATAGTTTTAAAATAATATTTTAATATTTTATTAAAAAAAATTTCAGGCAAAAATAAAAAACCTCCCCGTTTGGGCGGGATATGGTTTTGTTAAGAAATAAATTTATTATTTCCTGGTAAAAGCATTTTTTATGGCCGCAACATCCACTTAAAATATGCGGTTAAGCCCGCTAAGACCTTGGATGCTCCCTAATATAAGAGGGGAAACGGCAATCTAAATAAATTTAAAGCTCCTTTTAATAATAGCAGTGGATAAAATAATTGTCAAGTTTTTTATAATTTGTCAAGATTAATTAATTATTATCTAATATTAGCCAAAAAACAACATTTTAACAAAATGGGTTGTGTACAAGTTATATCCCCCTTATCCACAATATATGTTAATAACTAATATTTTGCTTTATATTAGTCATTTTCGAGTAACTAGACATTTTGGTGGGGCTAAAAAGTGAGATTTGTGGCATAATATAG
>CAYZWC010000042.1:0-7815 GCA_964482065.1 uncultured Gammaproteobacteria bacterium
AGTATGACATTTCTAAATGGCTGTACTATGACATTATCATATGGCTACGACACGGCCTATGCCTCTTCTTGACTATTTTAAAACCATATGATAAACTGTCATTAACTCTATAAATACTAAATTGTAAACAATATGTCCAGAAGATGCGATATCTGCGGGAAAAAGCCGCAAACCATCCAAAGCCGCAGCCACTCGAAAATTGCCACCAAAAGAAAACAATACCCAAATTTACAAAGTAAAAAAATAGATGGACAAAGAGTAAGGGTCTGCACTCAATGTTTAAAGACTATGGCTAAGAAGACTAAGTAAGTCTGCTTGATAGGACTCGTCCGGTCGAATGACTTGACTGAGTGACTGGGAAAATATCATGAGAAATTAAAAAAATCTTCCGGGGAAAATTTCGGGAGATTTTTTGATAAAAATTATTATTATACAAAATAAAATCTTGACAAAAAAATCTTGACAGTTATAATAAAATATTGAAAAAGAAAACAAGGAGTGCGAATATGTATCAGGTTATAGATGCTATTAGATTTCTGTTAAAAATTAATGAGGAATTTGAAGAAAACGACTGGGATGACCAATGGATCGAACTAATAAAAGAAAAAATTGAGAATCTACTCCATGTCCTATATGAAGAAAACACACTTTATGTATGCGGCATTCACGGCTTCCGGCCAAATGATGCTTTGGGCGAAAAAGGCGTCAAAGCTTTTGAGGAGCTTAAGGAAATAATAACACTTGCTCAATCGGTAAACTCCGAATTGATAAACTAAAAATCCGCCTGCCGCCGCCGGCGGATTTTAATTGACAAAACAACAACAAAAATATAAATTAAAAGAAAAAAGAGGAGGGGAAAATGATTATAAGTGAGGCCTTTAACAAAGCGCAAATGATGATTAACCTTTGCTTGGAATATAATGATCATGAAAGATACGAGATGTTAAGTGGAGCTTTTGAAGATTTTCGCTATGAAATAGAAAGAATTAACAATGAATCATTTGACACAACGCTGCCCTTTGCTCCCATGGGAACCAAAGAAATAAGGGAGTGGAATTTATTTTATAATTTTCTGCTCCTTAAATTATCAGAGCTCTACAGAGAACTTTATAACAAACCCAACTAAAAACCCGCTTGCAAACACAGGCGGGTTTTTATTTTATTATTGTGCGTATTTCTCGCTAATAATTTTTTCTAGTTCCGGAAGATGCTCTTCCCCTACTTCTTCGGCAATGGCCCGGGCAAAATACTCCGAAAAGAATTTATTGCCGTGGCCTTCAAGGATCTCGCCGATGCATTCTCCACAAGGATGTTTTCCATTTATAACATCATCCAAACAATGACAGGAAGCGCCTTCACCGTGACTCGGGGTTTTCAGAAGACAATAGGTGCAAGGGTTTTGGAGACAACAAGCGTAGTCTCCTTGCATCATCATCTCATGACGGAGATCATCGCGCGCGGAAAGATAAGATGAAACACCTCCGGAATCATCACCTCCGGAATAATAAACTCCCATCATGCCGCCCATTATCCCGTGCATAGGGGTAAATCCTCCGTAGTTCCAAGATAAACCCTGATGCGCTCCGCAATAGGCAAAAGCAAAAAAGCCCGCGCCGAAGATGGCCACCAAAACTATTAAAGCGATTATTAGATATTTGTTTTGCATAATATTCAATTATCAATGAACAATTATCAATTCACAATTGTTAATTGCCCATTGTACATTGTTAATTTATTAGTAGTTGCCGAAAACGGAAGCTTGTCCTGACTTGATGCCATAAACTTGAAAGTCGCCGGACTTGATTCCGGGCATTCCCGGAGAACCGGCCGGCATGCCGGGTAGAGCAATAGCGTCCAAATCCGGTTTCTTAGCAAGCAGATCATTGACCGCCTCCAGAGGAATATGGCCCTCTACCGCGTAATCGCCAAAAATGGCGGTATGACAGGATTCCATGTCGTCCGGAATGCCATAACGTTCATGAATCAATTCCATATTTTCGGTAGAGATAACTTTTACATCATATCCTCGCGCTTCCAAATAATCCGCGTATTGCACGCAACAACCGCAAGTCGGTGACTTATAAATAACCACTTTCGGTCCCGATTTACTTGCATGTCCGCTCCAGGCATAAATAGCCATAAGAGCAATAACAAAAATCAGAGCGGTCAGCAGATATTTTTTTAGATTATTCATAAACCTTCAATTTAATTACTTAAGTAGCGGTTCTATTATTGATTTTAATTTTTCATAAGGAACCGCTCCGGAAACGGGGATAGTCCGACCATTGGCAATGATAACCGAGTAAGGCGTACCGCGTCCGCCGGCTTCGCCTGCTTGGCTCAAGTGCTCCGCAACAATATCTGACATTCTTCCTGAATCCAAACAGTCAACAAAAGCTGATTTATCAAGTCCTATTTCTACGGCAAATTCGGGAAGGAGAGAAGAATCAAGACCGTTGTTAGAGGGCGTCTCTTCAAAAATCTTATCCAGGTATTTCCAAAAAGCATCATTGCCTCCGAGCTCGGCCGCGCATTCGGTCGCTTCCGCCTCTTTGCGCGCTTTGGAGTGCAGGGAGTCCAGAGGAAAATGCTTGTAGACCCAATTGACCTGCCCGTCAAACTCGCTTATGAGCTGGTGCATAGTCGGGTGAAAGCGCTTGCAAAAAGGGCACTCTGTATCGGAGAATTCCACAACCGTTATGGGCACGTCCGGATTGCCGAGTATGTGGTCGTCGGAAGTGATGGCCGCGAGTTTCACTTGGGTTCCGGATTCCCCCGCCGAAGGAGACGGGGCTTCTTTTAAAACCGTTCCCGGCTCTCGCTCGGCCACTTTTGCGGATTTCCCGCCGCCCATGACCATAGAGAGGAGGACAAAAAACCCAATGATGAAAAAGATGATTAGAGCCGCTCCCAAACCGACGCCAAAGGCCGACTTAGGAGATAAATTATCTAATTTGTTCATATGGTTATAGTTAAAATTAATTATTTTTCCCAATTAAAAAACTTGCGCAAGAAAACATAACGCAAGTTAAAAAAATTCTAGAAAACTTTCGGATGGATTACTCCGCGAGATAGGGCCAGCCGGAGCGGAGAAAAAATCTTGTATACAAATTCTTCTAAATTATTTCCGAGGCATTCATTTTTGAAAACGGATAAATCAAAACCGCCAAGAAAAACAACCAAAAGCATTAAGCAAAAAACTCCAAGCTCAATAACGGCAGTGACGATTTGTTCCCAGAGTGAAATATGCTCAGCCACATTCATGCCGCACATATTTCCGCCCTCACCCATAAAAGGACAACGCGACATATGCCCGTGATCGCTAAACTGCACGCCGAAACCAAGACCCCAGATGGCGAAAACAATAAAAGCCGAAAGCAAGAGCATTCCAATATATTTTTTAAAATTTATTTTGGTCATAAAATCTTCGGGTATATTTTAACACATACCCAAATATTGTCTAATAATTTTAATAATCATCTTTATTCTTCCATTGGTCTCTTATTTTTTTCTCCGGCAAAAATATTATAGAACAACCCGAAAATATATCCGGCAATAAAGCTCCAAATAGCAGCTTCAATAATACCGGCAATCACTCCTCCCACCGAAAGAGAAAAGAACATATGCCAGCCCATCATAGCTTCTACCGCTCCTTCATAAATGCCAACCCAACCAAAAACTCCCAAAACGAGCATACAAATGGCGGCCAGAATAGCAGAAGCAAGGCCCAAAGCCAAAGCATTTAGCTTTTTCATATTATTTTTTTATTAATTATCTATTTTTATTATAACACTAAAAGAAAATGAAAACAAAAAATATTCTCGAATTTAAGGAGAATATTTTTTCTGTCGGGCTGCCGGGAATCGAACCCGGGCCACACGCACCCCATGCGCGCATACTACCATTGTACTACAGCCCGTATTATTTTTTATTTTTAAAACGCCTTACTGATTCTTTGGTCGGTTCGGTCAGCGGCTCGGGAAGATTTGACAAAGAAAACCATTGCAGGGCGTCATGTTTGTCCGGCTCCATAATCTTTGGCTCGCCGGATTTTATTTTAGCAAGAAAATTAATAACAATCCAATGCTGCTTGTCTTCGGGAATGGGAGCTGTCATATAACCAAAATCCTCGATTATCTCAATTTCCACACCAAGCTCTTCTTTTATTTCGCGTTCGGCCGCCTGCCGAGGAGTTTCTCCCCAGTCCAACGAACCGCCCGGCTGGCTCCAAAAACCGCGTGTATTTTTAGAATTGTTTGAACGTTTTAATAAAAGCGTTTTTTCGCCCTTACTATCAACTATTAAAACGCCCGTGCCAACTCCTATATAATCAACGCCTTCTTACATAAAATATAATTTAAAATTGAAAACTTCATCTGATCCGACTTTTGGTTTCGGCTTTTGACAATGCTTCCCGATAAATCGGGACCGCTAGACCCGCATTTTGAAAGCTGGCTTCCAAAAAATATAAGGCCTTTTTTAGAAAAGATGTCCCGAAACAAACGCCGGCATAGATGAAGTTCATTTATAATTTATCAAATTCTTTGAAAAAAATCAAATTAAAATAAAACGGAGCTTTTTGCCCCATTTTTATTTTAAAAATTTTTATTTCAACACAATCTCGTCAATAAAAAGTCGCGGCAAAGCGGAAACTTCAGGAGAGTCTTTGGCTTCTCGTATAACCTGATTAAATTCATCTTTGTCTTTAACATAATCCTTATAATAATTAACTCTCTTTATCAAATCACTTTTATCAAGTTCAGCATGGAATTGAGTGGCATAGAATTTTTTTCCCGGGAAGGTAAAGGCATGCACCGGACATTTTTTTGTATAAGCCAACAAAGTTGCGTCTTTGGGAAGTTTTACAATGGTATCCTTATGGCCTATTTGTGCCCAAAATTTTTCGGGTAAAAATTTAAAAAGATGATCCTCTCCGGCTCCGGGAGTAAGATATACTTCATAACTTCCGGTTTCTTGGTGTTTTTCATCAAGAATTACTTCTCCACCAAGCGCCAAAGCGGCCAACTGACCGCCATAACAGGTTCCAAAATAAGGAAAATTCATATTATAGCACCAGCGAATTATTTTTTTAAGCTTCTCATTAATCTCCAAAACTTCTTCATCCAAAGTGGAATACTCGCCGCTGCCGCCGATAATTACTGCGTCATAATCATCAATATTGCCAATCTGCACCTCTTGGTCAAAAACATCATGACTTATGAGCTGGTCTTGTCGCAATCCGGAATGGCGCAAAAAACAATTATATTCGTGCTCTTTCATGTCATCTTTACGAATCTGAATTAAAAGCACCTTTAAATCTTCTCGTTTTTTCATTTTATTTAACAATTATTTATTAAGGAGTATTGTATCAATATAAGTTGATAAAAAAGTATCGGCCTCGGGCGTGTCTAAAACACGCTTTCTGACTTCCGTCAAATCAAGTCCAAAATCATCTACGCCTTTGGTAAAAAGATCCAATCGCTCAAGCATAGCGCGGCGGTCACGGTCCGGATGAAACTGCACACCGTAAATATTTTTCCCTTGAAAAGCAAAAGCTGCCACATTGCATTTTTTGCTGGTCGCGAGAACTGACACTCGGCCGGGAAAATTTTCCACGCGGTACTCATGACTATACTGCACGACAAAAGATTCCGGGAAAGATGAAAAAACTCTGTCTTGTTTTCCCTCTTCGGTTAAAACAATCGGGAAGCTGCCTACTTCTTCATTATATTTATCATGAATTACTGTTCCACCAAGGGCTTGGGCGATCAGCTGATGACCGAAACAAATTCCCAAAGTGGGAAAATTCAAGTCATAGCAATGGCGGATAAAATCTTCCAGCTTTTCTAAAAAAGACAGTTCTCTATTCAATACCGATTCTTCGCTTCCGGCAATAATTACACCATGGATACCCTCTAAAAAATCATCGCGTATTTGATCATTAAAAGCGTCAATAACTTTAAAATTCTTTTTGCCAAGACCCGTCAATCTCAAAAAACTCCCATATTCCTGCTCTTTAACTTGGGGATTTTTTCTAATTTGTATAAATAAAATTTTTAAATCTTGTTTGGCTAACATTGTATAATTATACTTCAAATTTTATATAAAGTGAACGGTAGAAAAAGAAAGAGGGCGAGGGAATGTTCCATCGCCCTCCCGTATATGTGATTTGTAAAACCTTAACAAGCCGCGACACCGATCTTGGCTTTTCTGATTTGCTCGCGTAGCGTTTCCACTTCAGGCTCAAGCCGTTTGAGCTCATTCTTCAGGCACTTGAATGATTCGGCCATGGGGTTGAGGCCTTGGCTCCACCAGCGGCTAATGCGCTCTGCTCCGTTGTCGCGGGCATCCACCATGTGCTCAAAATGTCGAAGCTCATCCAGCCAGCCGAGCTCTTCCATGTCCGCGTCGATGTATGCCCGCAGATCTTGGTAAATATCGGCGATAGTGGTTTCCTGACCTCCACGCCACGGATTCCAAGCGGTTTGCGACTGATCTCTCAGCCCATAGCCGGCGCCGAGTTCGCGGCCCCTGTTGCATTTCATATAGCCGAATTCTTTGAAATTGGTATCGTGGTTGGCGAGAAAACGCCGGATCAGAGCCTGATACATACCAACCGCCGTCCAAGCTTCCCTAATTGATCCGAGCATGTCCAAACACCTGACTTCCAAAGTATAGATAGAAGGACGATTGATGGACCAAAGCCGGGAACGCTGCTCAATAATGCCTTCGTTCAAGCACTCGGTCATGAAGTCCTCGTATTGCGCCACCGAGTCCCAGTTGAAGAAAGTGACACCGGGAATAATGACAAAGCGCATCATGCGGCGAGAGGCCCAGTCGTTCTTGAAACAGGGCGAGTTGGCAAAAAGACCGACCATGAATCCGCTGACGCTATTCAACCGGCGCAGAGCGCGCATGGCAGCTCCATTGAGATTAGTGATTCCGTAATGGATATGCAATCCCAAAAAATTAGCGCCGTCGCGGACCGAAGGATAACGCCGGTATATTTTTGAATAGGCGTCATTCTGATAAATATCCGCACGCTGGCCGGGATAATGAGCAACCGGCACGGCAATCACCCCGAAATGATCAGCGGCTTTAACCAAACTGTCATACAAATCGAAAATTCCGACCTTCGCTTGCGCCGTGTCATCCCAGCAAACCTGCGAAGAGTGAGGACGAACCTCCACCGTGTCTTTGCGCCATTCTCGGTCGGCTTCCACACGACCCTGGTCGTTAATCCATTTTATGATATCATCCCCCGTTAAAGTGTCATCGCCCACGCCAATTGGAATCATAGTGTCCGGACGAACATAAATACACTCTAACTCCACGCCCAGCGTCCCGTTCTTTTTACTTCCGATGAACTGATCACCTTTCTGAGCCATTTGTGTTTCTCTCCCTCTGCTGTGTTGGGTTAACAAATGAAAGACCAAAAACTTTTTGGAAACTTTTCCAAAGAGCTGCCGGCAAAAACTCGCTGGCAATTCTTTGGAGAAGTTTTAAAAAACCGCCCCTTAATTGCTCTTGGGGGGGCGGTTTTTGATATCTCTTTATTTATTCTCAAAAAATCAAAGCCGTCCCCAAAATATATACAAAAATTGTAATAATAAGCATACGGGAAACATCCCAAGAAATTCCCTTGAGGTTATAAATTCGATTTAAATTTGTCAATTTTTGGGCAGGCATAATTAATTTATCCACATTTATACCTTATATACTAATACATATTAAATTTTTTGGCAAATAGATAAAAAACCGTGTCAAGATTTTATAGAAATGTCCTACTTTGGGTTTTATAGAAATGTCCTACCT
>CAYZWC010000043.1:0-7619 GCA_964482065.1 uncultured Gammaproteobacteria bacterium
CCTGGGGCTGGAGAAGGTCCCAAGGGTTTGGCTGTTCGCCAATTAAAGCGGCACGCGAGCTGGGTTCAGAACGTCGTGAGACAGTTCGGTCTCCTATCCGCCGTGGGCGTTGAAATTTGAGAAGGCTCTTCCCTAGTACGAGAGGACCGGGAAGAACGAACCTCTAGTGTGGGAGTTGTCCTGCCAAGGGCATAGCTCCGTAGCTACGTTCGGTTTGGATAAGCGCTGAAAGCATCTAAGCGCGAAGCCGTCTTCAAGATTAGATTTCATTATGAGACTCCAGGTAGATGACCTGGTTGATAGGCTCCAGGTGTAAGTATGGCAACATATTTAGCCGAGGAGTACTAATAAGTCCAGCCTAACCACAAGAATTATATAAATAATTCTTTTAGCCATTAGCATTTATTGCCAATCATTATTATTGTTGATTAAAATTTCAGTGCAGGATTCCTGGTGCCCCTTGCGGCAGGGATACACCCGATCCCATCCCGAACTCGGAAGTTAAGCCTGCCAGCGCCGATGGTAGTCCGCATGGGCGAGAGTAGGTCGGTGCCAGGTATTTTGCACTGAAATTACATCTACATAAAAAGAGCTTTTTGAGGCTCTTTTTTGTTATTAAAAAATAAAATATTAAGGTTAATTTATTTTTAAAACTTTGACAAAAAGCCTTATTTATATTATATTTTAATAATTATTAGCTTTTATTTTTATGACTCAAGTTGTTATTTTGGCCGCCGGACAAGGCACCAGAATGAAATCGAAAATACCCAAAGTTTTGCAAAAAGTGGGCGGTCGTCCCATAATTTTGAGGTTGATTGAATCCGTCAAAAAGTCAGGTGTGAGCAAAAAGCCGCTTGTTGTAGTGGCTAAAGACAGTAATTTGATTCGAGAAGCTTTGGGAGATTCTTGTTTTTTTGCCGTGCAAGCAGAACAGCTGGGAACCGGGCACGCGGTGATGTCCGCCAAAGAGCAATTAAAAGAATATGATGATGTTTTGGTCCTCTATGGCGACCATCCTTTTCTAAAGCCCGAGACAATTGAACGTTTAAATGATTTACATAAAAAAGAAGATGCCGTTCTTTCCATGATGACTATTAAATTGGATGATTTTTCCGGATGGAAAAATGTGTTTTATGATTTTGGAAGAATTTTGCGGAATGAAAAGGGTGAAATAATCGGCATAAAGGAAAAAAAGGATGCCACTCCCGAAGAATTGGAGATAAAAGAGGTTAATCCCGCCTTTTTCTGTTTTTCTTCCGATTGGCTTTGGCAAAATATAAACAAATTGCGCAATGATAATAAGCAGGAAGAATATTATTTGACTGATTTGGTTGGTCTGGCCGTGGAGCAATGTCATAAAATAGCCTCCTTGAATGTTTTAGCTGAAGAAAGTCTGGGATTAAATACCAAGGAGCATTTAAAAATAGCTGAAGATTTATTTTAATATGTGTGGAATAATTTCTTATATAGGAAAAAGGCGGGCCGCTCCTCTGCTTTTGGATTCGCTAAAAAAACTTGAATATCGCGGTTATGATTCCGCCGGGCTAGCTGTTTTGGATGGCGGAGAGGTGAACTCAGCCAAAGAAAAGGGTCGGATAGAAGATCTGCGCCAATCTTTATTAGAATTTCCCGAAGGTACGGTGGGAATCGCCCATACCCGCTGGGCTACGCACGGAATTCCTTCGCGGGAAAATGCCCATCCCCACAGCGATTGCACGGGTAATATTTGGGTAGTGCATAATGGAATTATAGAAAATTATTTGCAGCTCAAAGAAGAGCTTGAAGGAAAGGGACATAAATTTATATCCGAGACCGACACGGAGGTGACCGCTCATTTGATTGAAGAATTTAAAAAAAATCTTTCTTTTCCCGAAGCCGTAAAAAAAGCTTTACAAAAAATAAAAGGAGCTTTTGCTTTGGTTATTTTATCCAAAGACGAGCCCGATAAAATAATAGCCGCTCGTTTGTCGAGCCCGTTGACCATAGGAGTGGGCAGAGGCGAGTTTTTTATTACTTCCGATGCCGCCGCTATCGTGGGTCATACTCGAGAAATTATAAATCTTGATGATTATGAGATGGCGGTGATAGAACGCAATCATTATGAAATTTCTTCCATAAATAGTAATCAGATTTTGGATAAAAAGATTGAATCTATAGATTGGGATGTTTCCGAAGCGGAAAAGGGCGGTTATGAGCATTTTATGCTCAAAGAAATTTGTTCGCAGCCGGAATCCCTCAAAAATACTTTGCGTGGTCGACTGTTTTCCGATGAAGGAAACGCGGCGCTCGGCGGTTTAAAAAATATGGAAGATAGATTACAAAAAATATCGCGCCTTATTATTACCGCTTGCGGCACGGCCAGATTCGCGGGGCTTGTCGGCGAATATATGTTTGAAGAATATGCCGGTATACCTGCCGAAGTTGAATACGCTTCCGAATTCCGTTACCGCAAATCGCCTTTGAACAAAGAAGAAGACGCGGTTTTGGCGATTAGCCAATCGGGCGAGACAGCCGATACCCTGGCGGCCATAAAAGAAGCCAAACAAAAAAGAGTTCTAACCTTGGGGGTGGTAAATACAGTTGGCAGCGCTATTGCCCGAGATACCGAAGCCGGAGTATATAATCATATCGGCCCGGAAATCGGCGTGGCCTCCACCAAGGCCTTTACTTCACAGCTGGTAGTGTTGTCGCTTATGTCTTTGCTTCTGGGGCGCCAGCGAGGTATGTCTCTTGTGACCGGACAGCGCATTGCAGACGAGCTTTTGAAGCTTCCCCAATTAACTTCTTTGATTATAAGAAATAAAGAAGATATTAAAATAATAGCCGATAAGTATAAACATTTTAAAAATTTCTTTTTCTTGGGAAGAAAATATAATTACCCCATTGCTTGCGAGGGCGCTCTGAAACTCAAAGAAATAGCTTATGTTTTTACCGAAGGTATTGCCGGCGGTGAAATGAAGCACGGTCCTATAGCGCTTATAGACGAAAATATATTATCTATATTTATAGTTCCTCGCGATAGTGTTTATGAGAAAAATATAAGTAATATGCAAGAGATAAAAGCGCGAGGCGGCAAGATTTTGGCCATTGCCACCGAAGGCGACGAAGATATTTGCAAGTTGGCGGATGATGTGATTTTTATTCCCAAAACCCTGGAAATGCTAACGCCGGTTTTGTCGGTTATCCCCTTGCAGCTTTTTGCTTATTATTTCGCTTATAATCTGGGATTGGATATAGACAAGCCCAGAAATTTGGCCAAAAGCGTTACCGTGGAATAAGATATTTTATGAAAAAAATAGTTACAATCGGTGGCGGGACCGGACATTTTTCTACGTTAAAGGCCTTAACCAAGATAGACGATATTTCCATAACCGCCATTGTAAGCGTTGCTGACAGTGGCGGTAGTTCCGGTCAGCTGCGAGATGAATTCGGCGTGTTGCCCCCGGGAGATATTTTGCAGGCGCTTTTGGCGCTTTCAAGAAATCCTCAAAGCGAGATTTTGCGTGATTTTTTACGTGCGCGTCCGACTGCCGCGGGGGGAAAACATAATGGAGGCAACCTTCTCTTGGCTATGATGGAGCAGTATTTCGGCAGCCCCATCAAGGCTTATGAAGCTATGGGAGAAATGCTTGGGCTTAATTCCGATGATAAGGTTTTTCCGGTTACCATAGGCAATATTACTTTGCGCGCCGAAATGGAAGACGGGGAAATAATGGTGGGTGAAACCAATATCGATCTTCCTCAAAAAGGCAAGGAACGCCGAAAAATAAAAAAAGTTTGGCTGGAGCCGAACGGGCTTGCTTACAGCGGAGCCCTGCAGGCAATCGCTTCGGCGGATTTTATAATCATGGGGCCGGGTGACCTCTATACCAGCATTATCCCCGTGATTTTAACTCGGGGAATAAAAGAGGCGATTAATAAAACTTCCGCCCGCAAAGTATATATTGCCGGAACTATGAACAAAAATGAAACCCATGATTTCAAGCTGTCCGATTATATTTTTGAGTTGGAAAAATATATGAATGCTTCCCTTGATTATATAATCGTCAATACTTTTATTCCCGATAAAGAGATTTTGGATAAATACGCCAAAGAAGGCAAGCGACCGGTGGAAATAGACATTGATTTTGAAAATAAAAATAAACCCGGAATAATAAAAGCGCCTCTTATTTCCGAAGCAAGTGGTTTGGCTCGCCATGATAGTGGTCTTTTATCAGAAGTTATAGCAGATATTATAAAGTAAATGTTTAAAATAAAAATCTCCCCGTATTTAACAAGGGAGATTTTTTATTTCTATATTTAAGCTGTGGCTTCCACGGATTTTTTGTCTTGTTTTTTGAGTAAGAAAGTAAGAATAGGCGGAGTGAGAAGGGTGGTTAGAATTACCATGATAACAATTACCGAAAAAATTTCATCGGAGATAACACCCAGAGTTTTTCCAATCATGGCAAAAATAAGTCCGACTTCTCCTCGGGGCACCATGCCAAATCCCACCAGCCATTTGTCAACTTTTCCGGCAGCTATTCCGGCAACCACTTTTCCGATAATGGCGACAATCGTAATAGCCAGCGCTACGGTTAGAATCGGCAGATCAAAAAGGGTTTCTATTTTTACATTCATGCCGGTTATCACAAAAAAGATGGGAATAAGGAAGTAGCCGATCGGTTCAATAATATCTTCAATATGTCTGTGAGCATGAGGCTCTATGGCTTTCATTATTTTTTCTTTAATTCCGGAATCAGCTTCCGCGGCGGCTTCTTTGACGTCGCTTACCACTTTGGGATCTTTGAAATATTTAAAGTGAACCGGATCCAAAACCAGCCCGGCGGCAAAAGCTCCGACAATCGGAGCCAGTCCGATTTCCCCGGCCAGATAAGCAAAAATCAAGCCGAAACAAATGGCCAGAGAAAATTTCATTCCCACACCGGTTTGTATTTTGGAAAAAGCTTTTCCAAGAACCGGAGCCAAGAGCTGTCCAATGACAATAGCGCCGACGAGAAATAATACCGCTTTGGCGACAATCCAGCTGATCGCGCCAAGGCTTACCGCGCCTACGGTTACAATGGCCGAGACCACAGCCAGGATTATAAGTCCCAAAACATCATCAATAACGGCCGCGCCCAAAACAATTTGGGCTTCAGGTATTTTTAGTTTACCAAGATCTTGGAATACTCTGGCGGTAATCCCCACCGAAGTGGCTGTTAGGGTGGCGCCCAAGAAAAGATAGGCATTGGAGCTTAAACCTGGAAGAAGCCAGGGTCCGACCAAATAAGTTCCCAAAACAAAAGGCAAAACAACCCCGATAATGGCCACGAGAAAAGCGCTTACGCCTACTTTTTTCATTTCCCGGATATTGGATTCCAGACCAATTTGGAAAAGGAGGATAACTACTCCGAGTTCGGCCAAAAAGGCGATAATGGAATCATGTTTGATGGGTTCAAAAAGATGGATACCCAAAAGAACCAGGTTCCCAAGCACCACGCCGATTAAAAGTTCGCCAAGAACAGCCGGTTGTCCCAGCTTTTCCACCAGACTGGAGAGCTTGGCGGCGATGATTATTACCGCGATCCAGAGAAAAGTGCTCGCCGCCGCGCCATGTCCGGCGGCCGCGTCGCTTTCTCCGTGCGTTGAGGCAAGAACTTGTGGAGCGGCAAGAACCGCGACTAAGAGCAGCAAGCCCACTGCCAAAAACTTGAAATTCAACTTTCGCATAATTTTTAATTTTAATTTTTGTAAAATAAAAGCCCCCAAAAAATCAGGGACAAATTTATATTATTTATTTAATATGTACAATTATAAACATTATACTCTTTTGCTCGAAAAAAGCAAGACAAATCTAAAATATTTTTAAATTAATTTTTTTAATTAAGAATTGTATTTTTTAAAAAAGGGGCAATCCAGGCAATCGTTAACGTCGGCGGCCTTGGCTTTGGCGCAGCTGACACCTTTTGAATTTTGTATAAACCAGCACTCATCGCCCATATTAAGTTTAAAAACCTGGCATTGTTTTTTGGTTTTCTCGGGACATTGCCAGAAATCCCAGCAATTTTCTTGGACCATAGAAACTCAATTATTTATTTTTTTACAATGAAGCAGCAAAGTGCCTCCGGTGTTTAATTTTTTATGTGAAATTAATCCATATTTGGGAAATTTTTTTAAAGGCAATTCAAATAGATTTAATCCCCGTCCAAAGACCAGCGGTTCAATGGTTAGATAAATTTCATCAGCCATTTTGTTTTTCAGTGCGTAGTTAAAAGTTTTGGTTCCTCCGAGTACGCAGATATTTTGGTATTTATTTTTGAGTATAAATTTTTTCAAGTCGGTTTGCGCGGGATTAAGATATGCTGCTCCCTTTTTCTTGGCGCTCAAAACAAGACAGTTTCTTTTCCGGAGCGCCGCCTTGGCGGTTTCGTAAGTTTTTCGTCCGACAATAATGGCTTCGCATTTATCCAAAATTTTTTTCATGTGCTGTTTATCTTCGGGGCTTGTCCAGTCAGTCAAATGTTTGGAATTAAGAGCGATGCGGCCGTCCAGCGTCATGGCCGCGAGAAGTATGTAGTTTGGCTTCGCCATATTATTTTCTATAACTTTTCTCATCGCCGTATTCGGCGAATTTTTTGTGGTGTCGCGGCTCCATAAAATCTTTATACTTGTCATGCTTAATGGCGCACCAGTATTTTTCCGTGCGGGCGGCAATTTCCGAACCGTAGTGCAAAAAACCGTTGGCATAGCCGCAGTAGGCGCAGTTTATTTTCTCCAGCCAATTCAGATAGGCAAGCTTGTGCCTGTCTATTCGGATATATTTTTTTCTCTTGACCAAGGGCATGCCGCACAATCTAAATCCGATATGATGATAGATTTCGGTAAAAATATCCAATACAACAAGAGCCGGCAAAACCGCCCAAATAAAAGGTATTAAAACCAAATGTTTTATAAATTTAGTCTGCTTATTCATGGTTATGTTATTTTAACTTTTTTTCCGGTTTTTTTCAATAGAATAAAAAAAGCGCCCATCAAAGATGGACGCTCAGTAGTTGCGGCTTGGTGTCATGCCGCGAGTTTTTGGCGGCAGTTCCGGCATCCACACATTTCTTTGAGCTCTTCTGAGGTGTGTGGCAGATTGAGATTTTTTCCCTCGGCGATTTCCAGTGCCTTGACATAGGCATCAACGAAGAGGCATTGTGCCTCCTCGGGGCAGAAACTGACGATCGTCTTGGCAACGATCCTCCTTGCCTCCTGCTCGTCGTAGGGGTTTGTGCCGAGAATTTTGCCGGCGCAGGCGACCACCACGAGATTGATGTTCGCGATGTAGGGCTCATGGTTGCACGCGCAGAGTGTGTAGTACTCCTCTTCCATCGAGAGACCCAGTGCGAAGAGCACGTCCTGAATGCGAGGGATCTCTGGAACCATGGCATCAGAACAGAAAGACAATTTCATGTTCATTTTTTACCCTTTCGTTTTGTTGTTTTTTTTGTGGTTTATACAGAACGCCATGAAAGGCGTGTTTTTTCCAATGAACTACTAACGTTTAATATTATCACATTTTTAGGGTTTTGTCAACCCTTCGTTCTCTTTCATGTCAAATGCGACATAGCGAATTCATTAGGTGTTAACATATT
>CAYZWC010000044.1:0-7383 GCA_964482065.1 uncultured Gammaproteobacteria bacterium
AGCCGATCCGCCTCGGGCGGAGAGGCAACAAACGCCGAACATACAATTTGGCTCCCGGGCAGGGATTCGAACCCCGATTGACTGGACCTGCCCGCATTGCTACGCGAGCAAGCTCGCTTGCAAAGCGTTGCAGGCGGGCCAAAACCTGTAGCTATATATAAGTTAATCTATTTTTTAAATATTTTCGCCCAAAGCCAGTTTTTAAAGCTTTTTCTCTTTTTATAGCGTCTTCTTCATTTAGGCACGCTTCATAATAAATAAGCTTCCATGGCTTTCTGTTTTTAGTTGATATAACTAAGCCTCTTTGGTGGGACATAAATCTTTCTTTAAGATTATTAGTCCAACCAACATATAACTTATTATCTTTTTCACTTTTTAAAACATATGTATAAAATATATTTAAAAAAACTTTACGTGCTCCCGGGCAGGGATTCGAACCCCGATTGACTGGACCAAAACCAGCTGTCCTACCCTTAGACGACCCGGGACCAGCCCGCAACGCCTCGCAAGCTCGGCTTGCGTGGCGGGCGGGATATTTATACTATACGACTTTTTAAAAATCTTCTTCCGAAACCAGTTTTAAAATACTTTTCTCTCTTTAGTGCTAATTCTCTACTTCTACACGCTTCATAATAAACTAATTCAAATGGCCGGCGGAATTTCGTAGATGAAACATTTCCTTGCAAATGTTCTTGTATTCTTCTTCTTAAATCATTACTAAATCCTATGTACAATTTATTATCTTTCTTGCTTTTTAATACATAAGTATAAAACATTCGAAAGTAAATATAATGTTATCACTAAGATAAGTGTTTGTCAATGGCTTCGTTGACCAATCTATCCGCTTCTTTATTTTGTTCGCGGTAAACGTGGGTAAAAGTAATTTTTTTAAAACCCATACCGAGATTCCAAACCTTCACAAAAAGCGGGGCCAAATCTTTATCCTTGACCTTGTACTCGCGCCTCATCTGCTTGGTCACCAGCTCGCTGTCCAAAAAACAATCAACTTCTTCGGCTTCCATTTCTTTGGCTTTTTCTAAACCCAAAATCAAAGCCTTGTATTCAGCTTGGTTGTTGGTGGTTTCGCCGATGTATTCATTATACTCTCCGAGAACCTTACCTTCCTGATCTTGAATCACCGCGCCAATCCCTGCTGGTCCCGGATTTCCTCTCGCTCCCCCATCGGAAAATAATTTAATTTTTTTTGGCATAAAATATAAGTCAAATGTTAAATGTTAATTGTTAATTATCAAATGTTGCCCGTTTCAAATCAATTATCTTAAACTGAAACTCCCTATTGCCATTCCACTCGTTTACTCCCACATCAACGACCGCGTCAATTTTATCTCCCCGCTTTAGAACCTGGCACCAATCTTCGCCCACTTTTTCTTCTTGAGCAAAACAAAATCCTATCAATTTAAAAATTTGCGCTCCTCGATGCTTAACCATAAGCCGCAAGTGATGTTCATCTTTTCCGATAGCTTCCACCCTATCTACAATTAAATCCTTAACGGCAAAAAGCGGCGATGGATTGGCCTCGCCGGTCGGTTCAAATTTTTCCAAATCATTTATAAAATCCCAATTAACATCATCCAGAATAATTTCTCCATCTATATCTATTTCCGGAATCAAATCTTCTTCTTTTATTTTCTCATCAGCTATTTCTTTCAACCGATTTATAAATTTCGGGAAATTTTTTTTATCCTTCAAAGTAAATCCGGCGGCAGCGGCATGTCCGCCATAACGCGCCAAATATTCTTCAGCAGCATCCAAAGTTTCGGTCAGATGAAAATTTGAAATATTGCTTCTGGCCGAACCGGTAATTTCGCCATCGATTTCTCCCATAATAAAAGCGGGGCGTCCAAAATAATTAGACAACCTTCCCGCAACCAATCCCACAATCCCCAAAGGCCAATCTTTACCTGAGGCAATAACCACTTTTTCTCTCGGGTTATCGCCTATTATACCTTTAGCGGCAGAAGTTATTTCTTCCGTAGTTTTTTGACGTTCCACATTTGTGGAATTAAGGTCAATAGCCAAACTTTCCGCCTCCGCGACATCTTCGGTAATTAAAAGCTGATAAGCTGTATTGGCATGATCCAACCTTCCCGCCGCATTAATCCTCGGCGCTATTTTCCAACCTATTGTTTTTACATCAATCTGATCGGGAGAAAATCCCGCTTGTTTATATAATTCCCTAAGACCTATTCTTTTTGTTTTTTGCAAAACTACAAGACCGTATTTTACCAAGGTCCTATTTTCACCGATAAGCGGACCAAAATCAGCAACGGTGCTTATAGCCACCAAATCCAAAAGCCATTTATCAAAACCTTCAGCCAATACTTTTTTTGTTTCCATATCCCGTTTAACCAAAGCTTGAGCAAGCTTAAAAGCCACTCCCCCGCCGGTCAAATATTTAAACGGATATTTTTCTTCTTTGTCCAAAGGATGCAAAATAGCGTCCGCCGGAGGCTTGTTTTCCGGAACATGATGGTGATCGGTTATAATAACTTCCATACCGGCTTCTTTGGCGCGCTGCACCTCTTGGTAATTACTTATTCCACAATCACAAGTAACCATTAAATCCGCCTTTCCTTTAATTAAATAATCCACCGTTTCATCATTCAATCCATAACCTTCTTTTTCGCGATGAGGAATATAAACTGAAACATTTTTAGCTCCCAGAGCTTTGATTGTTGACACCAAAATAACCGAAGCGGAAACTCCATCCGCATCATAATCGCCATGTACAACTATATTCTTATTATTCAAAATAGCTGAAAAAATAATACTGGCAGCTTTTTCCATATCATTAAATAGAAAAGGGTCGTGAACATCTTTGGTATAATCAGGGTTTAAAAACTCATCTATTTTTCTCTGAGTATTAATGCCTCTATTATATAACAATTGCAAAATAACCGGATCTATTTCCGGAAATTTATTTTTAAATTCATCGTCTATTGTAGACACGATATTCCAGCGTTTTGCCATATATTAATAAAATAAACTGGGACCCATAGTCCAAAAAACCATAGACAAAATCACTATAGCTGCGACTATAATCCAGACAAATTTTATAATAGCTCGTTTTTTCATAAAGTATAGTACTAATATGCTAATAAATGCCAATCTATATGCAAAATATTTTTAAAAACATATTCGCATAATTAGAATCATTTATATTATAAATTATTATATGCTATCTTATTGCTTCTAACGCTTCAACACCGACATAAAAGCCTCCGGCGGTATATCCACTTTCCCAATTCCCATTTCTTTCATTTTTTTCTTTCCCTTTTTCTGTTTTTCCAAAAGTTTTCTCTTTCTGGTAACATCTCCTCCGTAAAGCTTGGCTGTAACATCTTTACGATAAGCGGGAATTTTTTCCGAAGCCACTATAGTCCCGGGTCCGGTCTTTCCCGCTCCAGTCTGCAATCCGACCGTTGCCTGAACTTTTATCTCAAACATCTGCCTGGGCAAAGTTTCTTTTAAAGACTTTACAATTTTTCTGGCCACTCTCTGCAATTCATCTTTGTAAACAATCGTGGAAAGCGCTTCCACGGGATCGCCGGCCACCAAAATATCCAGCCTCTCCACGTCGGCACGGCGGTAGCCTACAAATTCATAATTAAGTGAAGCATACCCGGAGCTGACACTTTTCAGTTTATCATAAAAATCCACAATTACCGAAGCCAAAGGTATTTCATAATGCAGAATAACTCGGTCTTCAATCTCTTTGCCGACACTTAAATATTCGGTGTCTTTGTATTCTCCCCTTTTGTCCTGTACAAGCTGCATAATATTTCCTATATAATCTTTGGGTGTGATGATATCAAGTTTTACCCAAGGCTCTTCTATATAATCAATTAAATTTTGATCGGGCAGCTCCTGTGGACTTTTTATATTCAAAATATCGCTCGAGGTTTTGTGAACTTTATAAGCCACACTCGGCGTGGTTATTATAATATCTAAATTATATTCCCTTTTTAAACGTTCGCCCACAATTTCCAAATGCAAAAGACCGAGAAAACCACAACGAAATCCGAAGCCGAGCGCTTGTGACTGCTCCGGTTCAAACAAAAGCGCGGCGTCATTAAGTTTTAATTTTAGAAGAGCTTCCCGCAACCTCTCATAATCCCTCCCTTCTTTGGCAAAAATACCCGCAAAAACCATGGGCTTTACTTCCTTGTATCCTTTGAGAGGCTTCACTTCAGCTTTTTCAAATGTAATAGTGTCTCCAACACGACATTTATCTATATCTTTAAGTCCGGTTACAATATATCCAATTTGTCCGGCTCCCAAATTGTCTCTTTTTATAAATTCGGGATTAAAAATTCCCGTTTCCAAAACTTCACTGGAAGCTTCGGTGGCCATCATATATATATTATCACCGGAAGCCACCACTCCATCTATTATTCTTGCGTAGGCTATAACTCCTTTAAACTCATCATATTCGGAATCAAAAATCAAAGCGCGTAAAGGATTTTTTTGCGAGCCTTGGGGGGCGGGAATTTGCCGAATAACGGCTTTTAAAATTTCCTCCACGCCCTCGCCGGTCTTACCCGAGGCCAAAAATATATCATCAGGAGAACAACCGATTAAATTTATTATTTCCTCCTTGGTTTTTTCTATCTGGGCGTTGGGCAAATCAATTTTATTAATAACCGGGATAATAGTCAAATCCTGCTCCAGAGCCAAATACAAATTTCCAAGCGTTTGCGCCTGCACGCCCTGGGTGGCGTCTACGAGAAGCAAAGCTCCTTCCACGGCCGCGAGCGACCGCGATACTTCATAATTAAAATCCACATGCCCGGGAGTATCAATCAAATTCAAAATATAGCCGTCATACTCCATGCTGGCCGGTGCCAATTTTATGGTAATGCCCCGCTCCTGCTCCAAATCCATTTGGTCCAAAACTTGCTTTTTCATATTCCTTGAAGCAATGGTCCCCGTCATCTCCAAAAAACGGTCAGCCAAAGTGGATTTTCCGTGATCAATATGGGCAATTATGCAAAAATTTCTTATCTTATTTTGTTCTATCATATTTTATAGATAATACTATAAACAATGGGTTCTGGCAAGAACAAACAACTAAAAACCGGCATAAACCGGCAATTTATTAAATTACTAATACTTACCGGCAAGTCTATGCATAGCGTTTGCGGGCGAGTCTAATGCCTAATCAAACACCAGTTATTAGGAATTAGCAATATTATACGCCACGACTCTCATCGGCTCCGCTTTCCGGCAGCTTGGTCTTGAACAATTTTCTAACCAAAGCTGATTTGAAAGTTAAAAATTCTTCCGACTTCAAAAGATATAATATTCCGAAATAAGCTCCCATTCCTACAATCCCGGCAGAAACTCCTTGTATAAATATCCCCCAAAATTTGGTCATATCCACAAGCGGACCAACCACTCCTTTTATAAGCTGTATAAAAACGGCCATCACCAAAGCGGCGATGCTGAATTTTACCACTGAGGATAAAATTTCAATTTCTTCAAGATCGCCTATCTTTATACGCATAGCAACCCACAATAAAACCAAATTAACAATATTAGCCATTGAAAAAGCCAGCGCCAAACCCGCTACGCCGAGCTCACGCGAAAAAATAACGCTCGCCAAAACATTAACCAAAGCCGAAACCAATCCGATGACAAAAGGGATAATTGTATTTTTATAGGCATAAAAACCTCTGGCAAAAAGAGGTATTAAGCTTTGGGCAAAAAGGCTTAA
The DNA here is from genome assembly GCA_964482065.1 of uncultured Gammaproteobacteria bacterium. Classification (GTDB taxonomy): domain Bacteria; phylum Patescibacteriota; class Patescibacteriia; order JAQUQO01; family JAQUQO01; genus CAYZWC01. The sequence continues at coordinate 5,738 of CAYZWC010000044.1, forward strand.
ACTGAAAAAGGCCAAAGCATCGGCAGTACGTATGGTATCACTCCAGCCAAATTCGCCGGCGCCCAAAATAACTCTAACAATTTGCGCTCGCAAAAGTAGAAAAACAATAGAAGCGGGAATTATAAAAAATAAAATTTGCCGTAAAGTATGGGACAAATTATGAATAAAATTTTCCTTATCCCCTTCATTAGCATGCTCGGAAAGCTCGGGAAAAACTGCTATGGCATAAGAAATTCCAAAAATACCAATGGGGAAAAATTGCAAATTATTGGCTAAATTAAAAACGGCTATACTTCCTTCTTGCAAAGTGGAAGCTATAATAGTAATAACCACCAAATTAATCTGCATTATTGCCAAAGAAAGAGTTCGTGGTACCATTAATTTACCAATAAGCGACACACCTTTTTCACGCCAATCAAAACGCCAACGGTAACGATATCCCAAGCGAAAAGTTGCCGGTACTTGTATAAGCAGATGAAGAATGGTGCCTAAAATAACTCCATAAGCCAGGCCGTAAATTCCCCACCAATCGGTAAAAAACAAAGCGCCTATAATTATTCCTATATTATAAAATATGGGTGCTAGAGAATATACAAAAAATCTTCTGAAAGTCTGGAGCATGCCCCCGAAAATACTTGAAATTCCCAAAAATATCGGTGACAAAAACATCAAACGAGTCATATTGATAGTTAGCTCCAATTTTTCTCCGGTAAATCCGGGTGTTATTATCGGTACTATTTTATGGGCAAAAATTATCAAAATAGTGCATAAAACAATAAGACCGACTCCCATGATATTCAAAATACTATTGGCCAAATCCAGCGCTTCTTTGTTTATCTTGTCTTTCTTAAAAATACCTCGCTTCAAATAACTGCTAAAAATGGGAATAAATCCGGCAGACAGCGCTCCCAAAACAAGCAAATTAAAAACAAGATCCGGCACCCTAAAAGCGGCATAATAAACATCCAAAATATCACCGGCTCCGAATTCGCCCGCCAAAATGCGATCTCTTATAATTCCCAAAAACCGACTGACCAAACCCGCCGCTCCAACAATAATGGCGGCGGCGGTTATCGTTTTACATTTTCTATGCAATATATCTCCAAACATAAAAACAAGAAGCCGTGTTCCACCCGACAAAAATACGGCCGGTCACGGCTTTAATAAAATTTATTTTTCCCTGCGCCTAAGCTCTTTATCCAATTTCTTTTTGTATGCTTTGGCTTCTTTTTTTAAACGTTTTATCAGCTTATCAAGAGATAAGTCAATAACTTCCATAATAGTGTGATCGTCTTCTTCAGCCACAATATATGTACCCGGTGATTCAAATTCAAATTTAACTTTATAAGCGCTTTTTGTGGGAAATTTTTCCACTTCCACAAAAAATTTATTTTCATCGCCCTTTAATCTTTGGGCATATTCCTCTATTTTTGGAAGTTTGGTTGTAAGATAGCGCTCAAATTCATCTTTTTCCGAATCTGAAAGATTTTTAAAGCGGATGTTGTTTATTTGCATGATTTTTAGCTTAAATTATTTATCGCCTCCTTTATATTTATTTTACAAAATTTAACCGAATTTGTAAAAGTAAATAAAAAAACTGTCAAGACCATTTAGAAATGTCATACTTTGAGCCAAATAGAAATGTC
>CAYZWC010000045.1:0-7328 GCA_964482065.1 uncultured Gammaproteobacteria bacterium
CGGAAACATCGTCGCCGGTGTCGTCGTCGGAAACATCGTCGCCGGTGTCGTCGTCACTGCAGTCGTCGTCACCGCAGTCGTCGTCGCCGGTGTCGGACTCATCGATATACTCGTAGCTCTCGCAAGCAACAAGAGCAACAAGCGACATACAGATCGCCACCAAAAGAGCCAAAGAAAAAAATTTCATGACATTTCTCCTTCAATTTTACTGTTCAAATCACGAAATGGCTACCCGGCTGTATCTGAAAAAGATCGACCGGGCAACCATTATTGTTTGCTATCCTCCGCACTGCGCGAGTGAGCCGCTACAGGTCTTATGTAGCGGCGGAGCATGGTCGGTCTTCCACAGTATGAGGTAGACTACTACTCCCGTAACTGTGGTAATGGCCGCCCAGACCCAACCGGACTTGTACCACTCCCATTCTTCCGGCGGAGGCGCGGGAGTGGAGCTCAGAGGAACCTGGCCGGATGGAGCTCCATCCACCATTGTCACCCCCGGAAAAATGTAGCTGCACTTATATTTCTGCTTAAAAACCAAGGAAATGGCAGCTTGGTCATTCCTCTGGTTCTTTCGAACGATGGATCGAAAATCCCCATCTCCGCCACCCTCTATGGTCAGCTTAGGCAAACCATCGGGTGAAAGGCGCTCGGCGGTAATCATATCCACCGGTACGGGCTTATCAAAGCCCGCGCAGTAACTTGTTCCGGGGGTAGTATAGCCGAGCATATTACCCTTGGGATCAATAGGATTTGGACAAACATAGATCGTCTTCACCCTGCTGCAATCCGTCCAGGACGCCGGTGCTGATTCATCAAACTCCGAATCAACATCCTCTCGATCTTCCTCATGGGCCTTTTCCCTTTTTTCGGCCTTTTTCTTTTTCATGACCGAAACTTTTTGAAGCTCTTTGAGCTGCTCATGAAGGAGTTGCAGGCATTCCTGATCATCCGCGCCACAGACGTCGTGGTCTTCCATGCAGAAATCTTCCGCCATATGGGCGACGGTTGTTACGACTGCTCTTCCTTCCTTTTCTATACAGCGGATATTACCCGCTTCTCTCATCTCACCGCCAACACCCGTGGAGGCCATAGCGGAAAGAGAAAAGAAAAAGGTGACAAAAATTGCAATACAATTATTTTTCATTGTTGACCTCCTCTATTGATCGTGGGACAACTTTACAGAGTAGACCCACTTCAATTCCTGGTTTGGTTTACATTTTAGGCTGAGATTAACCAGCCTGATGTCGGTACCGGGACCCATCCTCTCAAGAGAATCACCGTAACAATACGGACGACCATCCATCACATACATGTGCGGGCAGGATTGAGAATCGGGAATAAACTTTACTCCCTCTCTTGTCACATAGCGCCCCTTACCGACTTCTTCGATGCAAACGAGCGCAACAGCGCCGGAAATACGTCGTGGCGAAGTTTTGCGGGCTTTGAGCTTTTCAATTTCCCGCTCATTATCCGCCACTTTCTTGTCCCGGAAAAGCTGGTCTCTTTCCAACTCAGCAAGTCGCTCCGAAAAATTATCGGACTCGGAAGACTTTTCCTTATCCGGTGATTCGGGCGCTGCCTGAGCGGCCGGAGAGCAAGGTTTTGCCTGTTCGGTCGGAGACGCGGGCTCGGATAGAGTATGAGAACCGGTTAACTGGTCCCATTCTTTGAGCTCGTCCTCAATCACGGCCAGACGTTCCTTTTTCTCTCTCAAATCCGTTTGCATCGCTTTTGTAGTTTGCGGATAGAGGGTTACACCCTCCAGACATTTGAGCGAACGCTCAATATCCGCGATTTCGGCGGCGAGCCGGGCGCGCTCTTTCTGGAGCACCACCATTTTCGCCTTCAAGCGATAGAGATTGCAATCACTACCGCAATCACTTCGAGTGACCGCAAAAAAAGCGGAAAATACAATGCCTAAAAGCATTAGACCAACCATCAATTTCTGCTGAAAATATTTCATGTCTTCCTCCAGCTGTATTTTAAACAAAAATTAATTCCTTTTTCAAAGGACAAAGCCTTTTTAGACTTAGAGCAGTTTGATTTAGGCACATAAGGCCAGGAGGGAAGCCTTAGCGCTAAACCAAACTGCTTCAAGCCTCAAAAACAAGCGAAAATATCACGATTTGATTAATTTATTTTAATACAAAATAATACCATATTTCTAAAAATTTGTCAAGAGCCTGTCAACATTTTATAATAAAGCCTATAAATAGCTTATCTTAGCAAAAAATAAGGAAAATAAAAACACCTCCATAAAACGGAAGTGTTTTTAAAAAAAATATAATTCTACAATTTTTATATCCAATTATGATCTTTTTTTCGGGAAACAATAAACAAAACATAAGCGCTTCCGAGCACCAAACCAACCACCAAGCCCGTAATTCCGTTAGCTATAAAATTAGGCTTTACCGGATAGCGAGATTCCAAGGCGCTATCCACTAGCTTTATTTCCGAGGAACCACCGGTATAATTATTACCCTCTGTTGTAAGTACATAAGCTATGGCATTGGCTATCTGGGTAGCCTGAGATTTATCTTCATGATAAACAACAACCTCAAGCATTCCTGTTCCTCGCAAAACCTGCGAATAAATCATCTTACGCCATTGTTTGCGGCGCTTTATTTCATCATCTTTAAAATAATTTTTATCAATGCTAAAACGGGAATTCAAAACTTGATTAAAAAAAGCGCTGGTATAGATAACCTGGGAAAGATTGTCTCCCACTCTCTCGGCCGATTTTAATGCGGTATAAGGATCGAGGTTTAAACCTGACTTTTGTATAATCAAAAGCCTTACTGTGGAACTATACTGCAGCGGAAAAAGCAAACTCAAAAGCAAACTCAAAATAACCGTGCTTAGAGCGATTATAAAAATTAATCGCCAATGGCTTTTTAAATCTTTAAAATAATTTGTATGCGCCATAATTTTTTATTTAATGTAATTTAAATTTTATTATAAAAAATAATTTCCGTCAACTACTCAACTCCCACCAAAAATTCCGAGAGTTCTATACTCACGGTAATTTCTCTTCCCGATCTTTCGGCGGTAATTCCCACAGTATCGCCGGGATTGTAATCTTGTATAATATTCGTCAAATTATGCATAGAGTCTATTTCCAAACCATCAACTTTGGTTATTAAGTCTCCCGGACGCAAATCCGAATTGCGCGCCGGTCCGTCCGGGTCGAGAGCCCGAGATATTGGCTCATTATAAATATAAGCGCCTTTCAAATTCCTAAAATTAAAATTATTTATGGAAAATCCGTCCTCGATTTCGTGAAAACCCACCAAATGAGAAATATCTATATAATTAATTCCCAAAAGCGGCCTGCGAATCTGCCCTTCTTTGAGAATGAAACCTATTATATTTTCAAAATTTTCAGTGGGTATCGCCAAATGACCTCCCTCCAAAGTTTCCGCGGCTAGTCCCACCACCTCACCTTCCGCGTTAAAAATAGGGCTTCCTTTCGGCAAAGTATTTATATTGTCTTGAATTAAAATAAAATTATTAAACTCTTCAGTAGAGCTAACCACATCTTGACTTTCGGATAATTTATAATAATTGGGATTTTCAGCAAAACTTACCGCCAAATCTCCATAACGAGTGGCCGCAAAAATTGTCTCATGCGATTCCAAATCTTCACTTTGTCCGAATTTGCTTACCGGCAAATTAGTGGCATTTATTTTTATAAAAGCCAAATTGGATACCGGATCAACAAGCGCTTTTTCAATATCATATACGCGCTGGCCTATGGCGGCAACCAAGGAGACCGCGCCTCTGGAAATTACATCTTCGGTAGTAACTATCCATCCGTCGGAAGTAAGAATGAAGCCATTACCTTCCATATTATCTGTGATATAAGCCTGACCGATAATGGAAGCCGGTGAATTATTTTTTATATAAAAAGAAACTACACTTGAGGTTATCTGTGATTCTTGCTTTAGAGCTGTAGCCGTATCTTGACTTTTTACTTCCAATTCAATAGGACGGCTGACCGCTTCACTGCTGGTAATTGTGCGGTTAAATTCCGAAAGATAAACCAAGCCTATGAGAAATGCCGCCAAAGCGGCCGTAAAAAATCCCAAAAGTAAAATAACCAGTAAAAATTTTCCCATAGGTAGAGAAACTTTTCTTTTAAAAAATTTGTTTATTTTTATCTCCATTGAGCCGTAATTAAAATTATTATTAATATGATAAGGCTAAAAGCCAAATGCCTTAAAAAAGATTTTTTATCAAGGTTGCCGAGAATATGCAACCGACTCAAACCCGCCAAAAAATAATACAAGGTCGTAATTACTACGCCATTTACATAAAAACCCGTCGGCCAAAAACTCATTGCCCAAAAAGCCTCAACCGCAATTACTGAAATAACAAGGGCATACGGCCATAATTCTTTTATCTCCAGCTTATTTATCCAAATCATTTGGTAATAAAGCACGGCCGTAATCACAAAGGCCGCCGGCAAAAGATACCAAAGCGAAAGATCTATAAGTATTATAAATCCAAAAAGCGAAGTAAACCAAAACCAAAAAGCTATAATATTTATATAATTGGAGATATTTTCCAAAGAATAAGCCTGATATTTCTGGGGGCGAAACCTGTATAAAAAAATATTATTTATAAAAAACCAAACCAACAAAGCCGCTGTAATGATGACCGCGTGCTTTATAAGCTCGCTCTCCACAAACAGTAAAAAAGATTGCGCTCCCCAAGTCAAAAGCAAGGGCGTGATTAAAAAATTCCATAAATCCATATCCTTGGCCTTTTGACCCAAGAGCTGCCACAGAATAAGCCATAAAATAATCGCGACTCCCAAAGCCATGATTATTCCCGAATAAACAAAAGCGAAAATTTCCAAAACCAAAAAAATTAAAAAGGCTGATATTATTGTTAAAAATTTATTTAAAATTGTCATGTATTTATTTTAATGCCCGAAGTGTGGCCGAAGAATTTATGCTGAGACTACCCTCCTCCAAATTTATTCTTTGTATATCTCCAAAAAAAGAAATAGCTTCACTGGCTCGATTTAAATAATCTTTTAGAAACAAACCGACTAAAGCGTCGCCCATAAAAGCGGGAAGAGGCATTGTTCCTATTTTTAGCCCGCTAACCGTTATATTTATCTGATTATTGTAAATAGCCGGATAAAATCGAATAAGTATCGCCGAATCCAAACCTTCACTAAAAGAATTGATATCCAAATATAACTCTATTTCTTCGGGGTTAACCGCTACCTGGCCTCCAATCGGATTTAACGGCTCTTCATTCGGAGCAATATTTTTATTTAAAAGAGCGGTTAATTCTTCTTCGGTGAGAGAAAAAGTAAAATTTATTTCTTGCCCAATGTCTTGGGCGGTAGCTTTTTTCGTAATGGCGCTGTTTATTTTGTTTTCCAGGGTCTCCCCTATTTCTCCATCAAAATATTGAACGGCTCTACTTGGCTCCGGCTCGCTATACAGCCAAGAAGTTAAAACCGGCACGCGTATCAATCCTGTTTTAGCGACCGCTCCCGCCAAAAAAACAACTATGGTCGCGCTTAAAATAACAAAAATAAGAAAACAACCGCCGCAGCTAAAAAAACCTTTTTTCTTTTTTATGACTTTGGGCTTAATTTCTTTTTTAATTTCTTTTTTTAAATTTTCTTTATCCGATAAATCAACTTCGGAATTTTCAATTCTGACCATATTAAATATTATTATTCAAAAGCCAAGGATTATTCTTTATTAAATCTTCCACCTTTTGCGCTCCTGATTCCGAAACTTGGCCGCTAGATGCCTCTTGTTCCACAAGACCCAAACTAATAACCAAATCCAAATGTAAATCTTTCAAAGCGGCCGGGACTTCCAGTCCGAGCAAATCTTCTCTGGCTCCCCGAGCTATTTCCGGGGAAGAATATTTGGCGGGCTTGGCGTAAAAAATAGCGAGAATATCCGAAGCATATTTTTTATAATTATCTTCGAGCTCAATCTGTGATATCGCCGGCGCCGTATAAGCCAAAGATTTGGGAGAAGCTTTGGTTATCACAGAACCGGACGGAAAATAAGATCCGGCAAACATCACCGCGACCAAAAGCAGCAGTAAATTAGAGATAGCGAAAAAAGAAATTACTTTTTTGTTCATATTTAGATATTATTTTTTATCAATTGCCCTACCGGCCAAACCGGCATCTGGAGTTTTTTCCTCTTCTCCAAAAATATCTTCTAGAAAAACTCCGATAGCGGTAGCAACAGGTATTGCCAAAAGAGCTCCCACGATTCCCGCCACTTTGGCGCCGATTAAAATAGAAATAATGCTTACAATCGGATTTAAACCAACCGCCTTTTGCATTACTTTCGGTACAATTATATTATTTTCCAACTGTTGAATTATAAAATATAAAATTATCACCAAAAAAGCTTTTATCGGCGATTGGGTAAAAGCCAAAAACACGGCCGGTATAGCGGCGATAATCGGCCCCACATAAGGGATAAATTCACTGATGCCCGCGATAAGAGCCAAAACCAAAGCGTAATTCACACCCAAAATCAAAAGTCCGACCAATGAAAAAACAAAAATAATAACGCTCAAAATAAGCTGACCCTTTACCCAAGAGCCAATCTTTTTTTGCATTTTGAAAAAAAGCTGGGTCAAATAAGGTTGGTAATGCGCCGGAGCGATACTGCGGAAAAGTTTTTTGATAGCTGTGTCTTCGACCACTATATAAAAAGTTATTACCAAAGCCACGATTAAAGAAACAACTCCCCCGAAAATTCCCGAAAGGGTGGTAAATACTCCGCCGGCGGCGCGACCGAGCCCCGACTGTACATTTTGCAGGCTTCTCTGAATATTATCCAAAACCCCATATTGTTCGGAGTATTCTTTGAGGCTAAAAAATCCGGAAACGACTTTATTCCAAATACTTTCAAAGTTGGTGGAAAGTTGGTTTATCTGCTCAATAACCGGCGGAAGGATTAAAATAATCACCAAACTGACTACCGCAAACAAAAGAAGATAAATAAGCAAAACACTCACACCCCGCGGTATCTTTTTTTCCGCAAACCAATCCGCCAATGGATCAATAACAGAAGCCAGGATAATAGAAGCAAATATTATGGCCAAAATATCCCTAATCAAATATAAAAAGCCCAAAATCAAAAGAATGGCTATTACTTTGATAATGGCTATAGTGGAAATATTTATCGTGGTAACAGGAGTTTTTTGCATATTTATATATAAATAATTATAGCCAAAAAATAAGGCTCTGTCAAAAATAAATTATCCGCAAATCCGGCTGTCAAGACCATTTAGAAATGTCATACTTTGAGCCAAATAGAAATGTCATACTT
>CAYZWC010000046.1:0-7216 GCA_964482065.1 uncultured Gammaproteobacteria bacterium
TAGGACATTTCTATAAAACCCAAAGTAGGACATTTCTATAAAATCTTGACATTTTAGTTTTACCTCTTGACACAATTATAAAAATATTGTAATATACTAAGATAATTGAACTTTTAAACTAAATGATTATGGGGGCGAACCGGTTTCGACAGGGAATATAGTGTATCGACTCAGGCCGGGGATGATTGCCTCCTCGTTAAAAAGGCATCGACCCCAAACCGCCAACCATAGCGGCACTCCGGCGCTGGCTCTCGCGGCTTAAGCGTCCGTCGGCCTTTCTTTGTCCTTGAGAAAGATGTCCGGCGTCACTAAAAGGACTTAACCTTGGAAGATTCCGTTAAATCCAAGGCGAAACTTCAACGGATAGCTTGTGGGAGGGTTAGCTATTTGTGCCTTCCCAAGCGAACCTCAAACAGATAGCTAAGCCTGTAAGACCGTTGCTGCATGACATTTTCTGGACGGGAGTTCAATTCTCCCCGCCTCCACCATTTTCTTAAGTCTCGGATAGCAACCGCCTCCGAGATTTTTTATTTAAGGATGTTTCTTGCCGGTCGTATGACTGGTCGATTCTCCCCGCCTCCACCATTTCTCTGCTCCGACGCAACTGTGTCGGAGTTTTTTATTGGCTCTTGACAAATTTGGAGATATATTATAGGATAATAAATCTCGTTCTTTACCAAGGAGAAACATCGTGGATGAACAAAAACTAAAAGAATTGATTAAACAAATAAAAAATCTACTGCCATCGCAAAACATTACCGATATTTATTTTGACGAAAAAAAGAAAAAAGTTGTTCATGTCTTTGACAATGGACAACAAATTGCTTTATCCAAGGAAGAATTCTTAAGTGGCTTCGCTATATTGCAAGGTCGTTTATTAGATAATTCCTCCAAAAGTTAAAAACCGGCTTCTTCTACATTGGAGCCGGTTTTTTTATATTTATTTTTTCTAGAGGTATAAAATCTTTATTAAAAACAACCACACCATTATAAGATTTATTTTTACCTGTAAATCTGGGGTCCAAATCCTCCGGCTTACATTGTATCTCCAATAAAACTCTATCTTCTCCTTGTTTTTCGTAGGGCTTCATCCCCAATATGCCGGCAATTAATTTAACTCCGGGAATATAAGTATCTCTGGCGTGAATTCCGCCTTCCTTTTTTATAATATCTAAAAATTTTTTAGGTAAACTAATAACAGGAAAAATTTTATTATCTAAAAGTTGGGTAATAAATTGTTTAATTTCTTCTTTTTCTGATACAATATCTTCTTTATGACGTTTATACCCAATTTCTAAATCCTTTTGTATAGATTCACTTGTATCTTCAATATAATCCCAATATTTTTTTAAAAGCAAGCGTTTATCTTTATCTTCTCCTGCATATAAATTTAATAATTTTTCTTGCATGTCCTCGTTACTGTATTTTTTCTCCAATATCGATTTTTCAAATTTTTCCACCATAAATCCATTAATTAATAATTATATTTCTTTGATCCTCCTTATCCATTCTTATTTTTACTTTAGTATATTTAATTTTTTTTAACAAATCCTTGACCTTGTCCGCCCATTCAATCACCACTACTGTGTCTTTTTCACCAATATAATCTTTAATGCCAATATCAACCAAAGCCTCTGCGTTCTCCAGCCGATAAGCATCAATATGAACAAAACTTTTAATTCTCAACACTTGATTTCCGCTCCCCGGTTTTTGATCTCTGATTTTATAAATTTTCATTATATTAAAAGTGGGGCTCGTGATATTTTTCTTAATGCCAAGTCCTCGGGCCACGCCTTTTATAAAAACGGTCTTACCCGCGCCAAGCTCCCCGGTAAGCCCGATAACTTCCCCACCTTTGAGTTTAGCGGAAAATTTCTCGCCGATTTCAAAAGTCTCTTTTTCATTTTTAGTTATATATTTTTTCATAATTCCAATTCCGGATTAGCGCGCAAGGTGCGCCAGTTGTTTTTAAATTTATTTTTGTTCTTTCCATACTTGTATTTCAAATACCCGGCAAGGCCAATCATTGCCGCATTATCTCCGGTGTATTTAACTTTTGACATTTGACAATTAACATTTGGCAACTTATTTTTAACTTCTGATTTTAATTTTTTACGCAATCTAGTATTAGCTGAAACTCCACCGCCGAGCAATATGGTTTTAACTTTATACTTATCCGCGGCTTTTATTGTTTTATAAACCAAAACGTCAGCCACCGCTTCTTCAAAAGAAGCGCAAATGTCATATAACTTTTGACCTTTGACTTTTGACCTTTGACTTTTTACTTTATAAAGAGCGGCCGTCTTCAGGCCGGAAAAACTAAAATTAAAATCCTTGCTGCCTTTCATCGGCCGTGGAAAATCAAAAACTTTAGCGTCTCCTTTTTCTGCTAGCTTGGAAATAACAGGACCCCCGGGATATTGAAGCTCCAAAATTTTTGCCACCTTATCAAAGGCCTCGCCAGCTGCGTCATCAATCGTCTGTCCGACAACTTTGAACTTCTCAAAATCCTTCATCAATACTAATTCTGTATGTCCGCCGGAAACTACTAATGACAAAATGGGAAACTTAACTTTTTTATTTTCCAACAAAGGAGAATAAATATGCCCGGCAATATGATTTACTCCAATAAGCGGTTTATTCCAAAGATAAGAAAATGTTTTGGCTGCTTCCATCCCAACGAGCAACGAAGTAACAAGCCCCGGACCTTCGGTTACAGCAATAACATCAATTTCTTTGCGCGGATTTTTAATTCCAGATTTTTTCAAAGCATCATTAATAACGGGAATAATTAATTCCACGTGCTTGCGCGCCGCCACTTCCGGAACTATGCCTCCGTATTTGGCGTGTATCTTAATTTGCGAAGAAACAATATTACTTTGGATTTTAAAACTACCGCCCTTAATCTGTAAAACCGAGGCGGCGGTTTCATCACAGCTTGTTTCTATTGCTAATATTTTCATATATTGTTTAAATCGTTTAAGGCGTTAAAATCATTTAAAATGTTTTCTTGTATTTAGCTTAACAATATTTACATAAAAATATTATAATATTGAATACTAAAATATTGGTTACTTAAATTATCTTTATGTAGTTATAGAAAATAAATAAATATTCAATATTTTAATATTGTAATATTTTATGTTTTAATGTCTTTATTATATCACAACGTACCGCAACTCTCATCTCTTGTATTTTCCTAAAAAGCTGTTATACTGCTTAATACGTAATAAATAAATTTACTATAGATGAAAATAGAAATCAAGAGAGATAAGTGTATTAGCGTGGCCAGCTGCGTGGCACTCGCGTCCAATACCTTTGAACTGGACGATGAAGGCATTGCCATAGTTAAAAATAAAGATGGAAACACTCGAGAAGAAATAATAATAGCAGCGCAATCCTGCCCGGTTGAAGCTATTTATTTGTATGAAGACGACGGCACCCGCATTTACCCGAAAGAAGGCGAAGAAAACTAACTCTTGACAATTTTTCAACAATTCTGTAGAATAACATTAATTTTGAAAATGGAATATTATATATATTTTCTGATAAATGAAATGCAAAATAAAACCTATGTTGGTTTTACTGATAATCTAAAAAATAGAATAAAGCAGCACAGAAACAAAGAAGTATATTCAACAAAAAATTTTGGAAATTTTAAAGCATATCTGATTGACAAAGCTAAAACACCGCAGGGAGGCAGAAAAAAAGAAAAATATTGGAAATCTTCCGCAGGAAGAAAAAAATTAAAAAAGATATTTGATTATTTAACAAATTTATGAGACTTGGCCCCATCGCCCGCCTCGCGTCGACGAGCTCCGCGAGTCGAGGCGGGTCTAATGGCCATCAGGTTTTTCGCCCTAACGGGCGACCACCCGTGAGGGTGGCATCCTGAAAAGTAAATAACCCTGGCCCCATCGTCTAATGGTTAGGACATCAGGTTTTCATCCTGAAAATAGGGGTTCGATTCCCCTTGGGGCTGCCAGAGAATAAAATAACTTTGCCAAAAGCAGGGTTATTTTATTTTTTCAAGTCTTCATGGGGAATCGAACGGGCAGAAGCGAGGCAAGGCTGAAAGCCGAAGACGAGCGTCGCGTAAAGCGACCAAAGGAGCTTTTCGCGCTGCCCAGGACAACGAGTCATCGGCGAAGCCGAGGACGAGGCGGAATTCCCCTTGGGGCTGCCAGAGAATAAAATAACTTTGCTTTTTGCAAGGTTATTTTATTTATTATATTTTATTGCCCGGATTTTAAAAATATGTTAAAATTTAGGAATAATACTTAATTACAAAATATGCCGGAAATAAAAAAATCCCCTCTGGAAAAACTTATAAATATTAACTCCGCCGACGATCTTGAAGGCGAAAATTTTTTTAATATAAAAAATGATGAAACCGGAGAAGAGTGGCCGGAAATGGATGAATATGAAGGCCAACTCGCGGTTGATGTATTTCAAAATAAAAATAATATCATTATCAAATCCACCATTGCCGGAGCTAAGCCCGAAGACATTGAGGTTTCAGTTAATAACGATATGGTCACCATACGCGGAAAAAGAGAAATGGAAGAAAAAGTTAAAGAAGATGATTATTTTTACAAAGAATGCTATTGGGGAGGATTTTCTCGATCCATAATACTGCCAACAGCCGTTGACGCCGACAAAGTAAGCGCGGAAATGAAAAACGGCGTGCTTACTATTGTCCTGCCCAAAATAAATACCAAGAGTTCAAAAGTGAAAATAAAACAAATTGACGAAGAATAATATGCCGGAAAATTTCAAACATTATTTAGAGGGGACCATCGATCGTTTTGAGGGCGATCTCGCTGTTATTAAGCTTAATGATGGGCAAACTCTAAATTGGCCCAAAAAAATGCTTCCCAAAGAGACAAAAGAAGGCGGAGTTATTCATTTATCTCTTATTACCAGTGAAACCAACACCAAAGAAAGGGAAAAAATAGCCAAATCAATTTTAAATGAATTATTAAAACCAAAATCAAAAGATACATAATATGGGAGAGTTCACGGCAAAAATAAACAATATCATAAATTTTAAATTTACTAAGCGGTGGCATTATCTTACAGCCGCTTTTTTAATCTTGATTATAATTTTAGCCGGGGCAATAATGATTTTTGAAATTTGGTATTATGGAAGAATTTTCCCGGGGATACGCGCCGCGGAAATAAATCTCTCCGGAGACATAAAAGAAATGGCCGAACGCAAAATAAAAGATGAAGCATATAAAATAAAAAAACAACCGCTAATTTTTTCGGCCAATAAACAAACTGCTTCCATAGATATGTTAAAAACCGACAAAAAGATAATTGATTTTAGAATCAAGGAAGCTGTTAACGAAGCTTATATAACCGGTCGCGGGAAAAATTATTTAACCAATTTTTCCGAACAGCTGCAGGCACTATTTTTTGGCTATCAAATAATGCTTAGACTTGTTTTGGATAAAAATGAGTTAAAAGAAATATTAAAGGAAGAATTTGCCGAACTGGACCAACCGGCAAAAAACGCGCAGCTAAAAATAGAAAATAACGAGGTAGTGGGAATTATTCCCGAAGAAAAAGGACGGACACTAAACTATGAAGAAGCTTTAAATGATTTGGAGCGGCAATTGCAAGAATTTAAAAATCCACAAACAATAAAATTAACTTTAACTGAAGACCTGCCGACTATAACCCAAGATGAAGCCGGTCGCTTCGTGGAAACTTTGAGCGAAATTTTAGCTCTAGCTCCAATTGAGCTTGCCTATGAAGAAAAAACCTGGGAAATTGATGAGAAAACTTTGGCCTCTTGGCTGGAATTGCAAACTTGGGAGGGAGAAGAACGCGTCGGATTAAACAAAGAAAAAACTTTGGAATTTTTGGAAAATATCGCCGCGGAAATAGATCGTCCCGCCCAAAATGCGGAATTTGAAATGAAAGAGAAAAAAATTTCCAAATTCATTCCTCATCTGAACGGCATTAAGCTAAATCTGGAAAAAAGCTATGAAATATTTAACACTCTACTACCTAATGAAAGGGAAAAAGAAATAACTTTGATCGCCGAAACCGACGAACCGGAAATAAAATTATCCGAACTTAACGACTTGGGAATTAACAAACTTATTGGCACGGGCATAACCGATTTTTCCGGAAGTCCTTGGAACCGTCGGCAAAATATCGCTCGCGGCGCCGAGCTTTTACAATGGAAGCTAATTGAACCGGATGAAGAATTTTCCACTCTGGAAGCGCTAAAGCCATTTACTCTCTCCAACGGATATTATTCGGAGTTGGTTATAAAAGGTAACCGTACCACTCCCGAAGTCGGAGGTGGCCTCTGTCAAGTCGGTACTACCATGTTTAGAGTGGTTTTGGATTCCGGTCTTCCCGTCACTGAGAGAAGAAATCATTCTTACCGCGTCTCTTATTATGAACCGCCCATCGGCATGGACGCTACCATCTACGATCCCACTCCTGATTTTAAATTTTTAAACGACACCGAGGCACATCTTCTGCTCACTACTGAAGTCCGCGGCAACGAACTTATTTTTGAACTTTGGGGAACGGATGATGGGCGCATTGCTACCACCACCGATCCGGTAGTTTATAATTTTGTCGGCGCGCCTCCACAAAAAACAATTGAAACAACGGATTTGGAACCGGGTAAAATACGCTGTACCGAACATGCGCACGCCGGTTCTGACGCCAAATTTACATATACCGTTACCTATGCCGACGGAACAATAAAAGAAGAAGACTTTATAAGCCATTATGTCCCTTGGCAAAAAGTTTGTCTACTCGGCGTTGAACAACTTTCTGAACCAGAGGGAGACGAGATTGATACTAATGAAGAGACGAAAACAGACGAAGATGAAGCTCCAGTCGGGGAGTCAAATCAAGATGAATTATAAATCTTGAATTAAGAATTACGAAATCTTTTTATTGAACATTTTAAACAAATGAAACGATTAAACAATTTAAACATTTAAACGTTAAAAACAAAAACAGCCATAGGTTCGCACTCAAGAAGAAGTTTGATAGGAAAAATCGAGTCAAAGACCGGATATTCCTATTAAACGTCCCCATGCTTGTCGTGAGTGCGAACCTACAGCCGTTTTTTTTATTTTTTAACTAACATTACATAATAACACACCCCAGAAAATCTGTCAAGTTTTTGCACTGGTTTGTCAAGATTTTATAGAAATGTCCTACTTTGGGTTTTATAGAA
>CAYZWC010000047.1:0-7134 GCA_964482065.1 uncultured Gammaproteobacteria bacterium
GTATGACATTTCTATTTGGCTCAAAGTATGACATTTCTAAATGGTCTTGACAATAATACTGTGCTATTGACAAAAAAATCCTAGAATGTTAAGTTAATCAACCAAGTTGTACATTAATAACCTGTGAAGGGAACGGACATGAACAAAGCGCACAAAATTCAAATTTTGACCTGGGTCATGGTTTTCGCCTATTTTGGATTGATGATTCATCAAAGTGATCTCCTTCCAAAAATAGAAGCGGCTTCCAAAATGAAAGAAATCAGATTGGCCCAAGCCGACAAAATCACGACCGATGCTTGGCGGGCCATTGCCGCCACCAAAAAACATATTCAAAAAGAAACCTATACGGTCAAAGAATATGTGGCTGATTTACACAAATTAGTCCAAGCGCGACACGAGCTCAGAGAGATTAATTCCATAGCTTCACCCGCGTTGGGAACCCAATCGGTATTGCGTCACATCGACTCAACCATTAAGGTCGCCGTAGAAAAAGCCAAAGAACCATATTATCATAACAACGGAGAACCTGTTTGGGGTTTGAGTTTCTTTCGAGATTTTAATATGGCGGAAGAAGCATGGCGTAATAAAGGTAAAATTTCATCTTTGGGATTTCAAGACGCTATCCTGGGAATATTCAAATGGTACACAATCTTTATGTTTTTTGCTTTGGCTATATATCTGGTACGAATTTTCTATGATGCAAACCGCTCGCTCAAAGAAGAGCTTCTCTTGGCCCCGAAAAATTTACTTGTGGCTACGGCTGCCTGGCCTCTCGGCTTATGTTATTTTCCGGAACACAATGCTGTATTAGAGCGCTGCCAAAGATTCCTCTACAAAATCAATCCAAACAAGGCGTGGGACGAAAAATTCACTCCAGAAGAAAAGGCTCGGGCCATGGAAATGGCGCGACGGCCTATTCAAAAATTCGACGATACCATCACCGAACTGGAAAATCTTCCGGAAAATATAGCCATCAGCGGAAGAAAAGCGGTAACAATTACTTCTTTTGTCGGCACTATTATATCCCCTTTGGTAGCTCATGCCGGCGACATGCTTCTGGGCAGCATATCCGGAACAAAAGACGGAACCGGTATTTCTCTAAAATATGCCCACTACGAAAAATACTGGCAGACCAACTTGAACTTCAAGGAAGGTGGAGACAATATTTCTCTATTGGGCGGTCCGGTTATGACATTCGGGAATTTTTCCTTGAAGCCGGAAATCGGCCCGAAGTTGAATACTAATGAGGAATTCGGCGTGGACACGGGAATCGGAGGCATCGCCCTCGGATATTCTCCGGACGAAGTACCGGTAAACTTCTGGTCCCTGAACAAATACTTCCTGAATTTCCGCGATAAGCTGAAACATAAAATTGCAAGCGAGACTGCCGCCCACTTCATGCTTGGTAAACTCAAAGCGCCATTTCTCGGGCTTGGAGCCGGATTCTGCGGAGCCCTTTTCCCCTTTTTGGACAAAGAAAAATTTCGGCCACCGTCGGGCCACGGGCTCTACTCAAGACCGCGAAGAAAATCATGTTCGAATTTGGTCTCGATCTGGATCCAAAAAAACAAATGGACCCTACCGGGATTCATATCTACGCGTTCTTTACCTTTTAAACTTTCAACTAACTACAAACGGAGCATTTCGGTGCTCCGTTTTTTTGTTATATGTTATGTGCCTGCCCGCATTGCTAGCGCAAAGCGTTGCAGACGGGTTACGTGCTCCATGTGATCACCACGACCCACCGCCTCCTCCGCCAAAACCGCCGCCGGATGAACCGCCTGAAAAACCACTGCCCCCCGAAGCTGCTTGAGGCGAGGAAACAAAATTAGTGTGAGTGGAATGTGAAAAAGAATTCAGAGAATTTGTAAAAGCAATGGTTGAAAAAGTTCCATGAGGATAGCTTCCTTCATACCATTCCGGAGGTTCTTTGTAAATACCTTCAAAAACTTTTGCCCATTTGTCCGCTAAACCGAAAACCATAGCATAAGGCATAAATTCAAAAAACAAATTTTCTTTTTCCTCCCATTTTATGCGATGCTTTTCAGCAACGTCAATATATCGGCGAAAGCCTTCGGCGTATTGATAAGCCAAAACTCCCTCTTTAGTCTTTTTGGGCATGAAAAATGAAAATATAATAATTATAAATCCGGAAAAAACAAGGCCCCATAGAGCGTGCATACCGAATATAGCGCCCCCAAAAGGAGAAATGGCGACTACCAAAATTCCGGCAATTAAATATTTAATTTTTACGGTCTCAGGATTTTCCAAAAAATATTTTTTGGAAATAAGCCTTTTCCAAACTAATTTTTTCAAAGATGATAAATTTTTATAAAATTTATTTTTCAGGTCAGAGAGGGAAACTTTTTCTTTGCCGGCAAAAATATCACTTAGTAAATTTTTTTCATATTCAGTAAGTTTTTTGTCTAAAACCCATTCTTTTCTTTTTATAATTTCGTAATCAAATTTATCTTTGAGTAAATTGTCTTTTTTTACTTCTCTTATTTTTATAAATCCCTTATTGGCTAAACTCACCAAATCGGCGGCAATATATTTATTACTCCATTTTTCATTAACCAAAGCGCCCATCTCCGAAGGAATCAAATCCGAAGGCGGATCATATTGCACCATAATACTTGAACGCCCCTCGGGATCTTTTCCTTTTTTTCTCCACAGATAAAACATAAAAAGCAAAATGGGCAGCGGCAGTATATAACCGAAATTATCTTTGAAAAAACGAAGCATTTTTAGATACCATGGCGGTTCGTAAGTAATACCTTTGGGCCAGCCTACGACAATAGTTAAAAAATTATTGGCAATAAAATAAATCTCTGTATCGGTTTCTCCGATAAGACAATCTTCCGCGGTAGAACCCAACGGTCCTGTATAGCATTTTGTATCCGCTTCAGGCAAATTTTCCCCGGGTAGCATCACCACCGCCGAACTTTTTTTAATGGGAACTTCCCATTCGGTTCCCGTAACATTCCAATAAAATTCGTCGTGGTCCGGGAAATAATTTATAGCGCCATCTACAATATATTTTATTACATAAGTTTGTTCGCCTGACACAAATTTTTCGGGATTGCCGATTTTTATACGAATATCACTTCCTCGGCGACTCGTTTCATAAATATACGAATTGCCGTCACCATCCATCACTTCCCTAACTTCCAAATCTATGGAAACATTATTGCCGAAATTATCTTTGTATTTTATGGGTATATCGCGGTAAATTCCATGCTTATTTACAAAAAATTCAACGCTGATACGCTCGGTTACGAAAATTCTACTGTCTTCCATTATCAAAATATCGGCATCAAATTCATTGATTTGCCAAGTTGCCGCCGACGCGGAGGAAACAAAAAAAGCCAAACCGCAAAATAATACCCCGGCAGTAAAAATTAATTTTATATTTTTATTTTTCAATATCTTCATTTACTATTTTTTACAAAATCTAATGCCAGTAATAGACAAAATAAAAACCGGCCGTATATTATTTTAAATATTTTTGTTTATTAGCCACGTGTTCATCATGGGTTTTGGAATAAACCACCTGTCCGTCATCAAGAGTGGTCAAAAAATACCAGTAATCATTGGGTGTCGGATAAAGAACCGCTTCAATAGAATCAATACTCGGATTGCAAATCGGCCCCGGAGGCAACCCTTTGTTAATATAAGTATTATAAGGAGAATCAATTTTGGTGTCATTTAAGCTCGGTTGAACAGTCTTTTTGCCGGTTATATAATTTATGGTCGCGTCCGACTGCAGCGGCATCCCCGCTTGGAGTCTCTTTAAAAATATATCGGCAATCATTCTTTTATCTTCCACGCTTCTGGCTTCACGTTCCACAATACTTGCCAAGGCTAAAATTTCATTCAAAGTATATTCACTCTTTTCGACATCGGTAAACAATTGCGGAGTGAGCTTAGCCGAAAAATTATCCAGAGCCCGGCGCAATATGTCTTCGACGGTGGCATCTTTGAAAATTCTATAAGTATCAGGGTAAATGTATCCTTCCAAGCTTAAATTTTGCGGTTTGGTCTCTAAAAATTTATAATCACCACCAAAATTATAAAATTCCGTATTAACCGAACCGGGCTCACCCGTTAATGCAAAGAAACTTTCCGCATCGGAAACCAAACCTTCTTCTTCCAAATAGACGGCAATATTATTCAAATTCCAACCTTCAATAAAAGTAATACTACGCTCGCGGTTTAAATTTTTAGCGGAAATAAGTCGATCGGCTAAATCTTGCATGCTCATATTTGTCCGCAACAAATGTTCGCCGGCTTTTATTTTTCCCTCGGATCGCAAAAGCCAAATATATGTTTCAAAAATAAATTTATTACTTATAAAATCTCGTTCATACAAATCACTACTAATTTTGTTTACCCCGCTCCCCTCTTCTATTATAAAAACCTCTTCTTCGCCATCGGATGATAAAGGAAAATAAACTTGAGAAATAAAATAGGCGGCAAAAATTATTATTAAAACTATAATTAAATTGATAATTTTTTTGATCATATTAATTAAAAAAATTTCTTACATTCAGCATATATAAAACAGTTCTTAGGGAACAGTGGGTAGTTAATTGTTTTTCTCTATTCATTATAAATTGCTCCCTGCTTACTGAAAACTGAATTTTAAAATATTTTTATATTATGTGTTATAAATATTCATTTAAATTTTTCTCCTCAAGCATTTGAACAATTTTTTTAACATCCTGAGCGCGGTCCCTCGGGCAAACGAGAATAGAATCCTCTGTTTCTATAATAATCATATCATTAATCCCACAAGTGGCCACAAGTTTCCCGGAAAAACTGTAAACCAAATTACCCTCGCTCTCTATTCCGATATATTTTCCCTTGACCACATTATCACTTTCCTTTTTTGACAAAACATCTTTAACCGTGCGCCAGTGCCCAACATCTGCCCAGCCAAAATCCGCGGGAATCACGAGCATTTTATCTTGAATCTTTTCCATAATACCATAATCAATGGAAATGGGCTTTATTTTTTCAAATTCTTCTTTTATAACTTCCGCTGAATTCTTTTTACCGAGAGATGCTTCAATCGACATTAAACTTTTGTAAATTGAAGGTAGATATTTTTTGTATAAATTAAGTAGGGTATCAACGCGCCAGACAAACATCGCCGGATTCCAAAGATAATCCCATTTTGACAAATATTCTTTGGCTTTTTTGAAATCCGGTTTTTCCACAAATTTTTCCGCTTTAAAAATTTCATCCTCGCCGAGCTTTATATCCCGACTGCCGAGCTTTATATAACCATAGCCCGTTTCCGGATAAGTCGGGTTAATACCAATAAGGACGGTAGATCCGGGTTTTTTTTGCACCACTTTTTCCGCCAGTTTCAAAATTCGCAAATATTCTTTTTCGTCTTTAATATAGGCATCTGAATTAACCGTTACCATAATACTTTTGGGATTTTTGTGAAATAAAGAAACGGCGGCCAGGCCAATAGCGGCAGCCGTGTCTTTTTTTTCCGGCTCTAAAATTAAATTTCTGTCGGGGAAACTTTTTAACTGCTTTTTTATGGCCTGTTTATATTTTATATTGGTGGAAATAAAAATATCGGATTTTCTAAATCCTTTATTTACTCGCTTGTATGTTTTTTGCAACAGCGTGTCGCTTCCCACAAGCGGTTTTATTTGTTTGGGATCTTTTTTTCGCGAAACCGGCCACAGCCTGGTGCCTCCCCCGCCGGCAAGTATTATTGCTTTCATATAATTAATAAATTACGCATAAATAATGATAAATAACTCACACATAGTCGAATTATTAAATTATCATGTGTGAGTTATTTGTATCCATTTGCGAGCTATTTGTATTTATTTATGTTTAAAAATTCTTCCGCTTGGCGCAAAACTTCTTTGGCATTTTCAAAAGTAAGCTTTTCTACGGCTTCATCATAAGGCAGCCAATCATAGCCTTGGTGCTCATGTGGAGAGCCGAGCTCAATATTCTCATCCTCGGTTTTTGCCAAAAATAAGGTTACATCTTTGTGGTGTGTACCATCTTCTCGCTTAAAATAAAATTCATTATGCGCTTCAAAACCCGGAATAAATTCTAAATTTTCAAGACCGGTCTCTTCTCTTATTTCCCGCCTTACAGTATCTTTTATTTCCTCCTCTTTTTCAATGTGACCTCTGGCAAATTCCCAATGTCCGCTTACATAATGCAAAAGAAGGTATTTTCTAATACCTTTGTCAATCTTGTAAATTATTGCTCCCGCTGAGTATTCATTAATCATAATCCTGGATTTATTTAATTATAACAATTATTTTGGAATAAAAAAAGGGGTCTGCATAGATGCCTTTGTAAAATCAAAAAGCAAATTCGGCATCCGCAGCATCCTAAAGAGGCTTCGCCAAAAAATGCAATTTTATTATAATCATAAAAAAAGCACGCGGTGCAGCGCGTGCGAATGCGTTCTCTAATGCTCAGCAGAACCCCCGGATCAAGGGAACTTGACCTGGCAATCTCTTTGAAGCCAAAACTCAAACTTCTACTCCGATTGCCATTCGGCACGATTTCTGCACAAACCGCAGGAGAGCCTAGTCCTTTTGACGGCCGCGGATGACGGCAGATCTTTCCGGCGGGCCAGAAAACAATGACTGCCATTCTTTTGTCAGAGCCGCTTTTGCTGAGAGATGGTTCATTATGTATGGAATATTCTTATCCGGTATTTTTTGACTATGATTAAAACGCGAAAAATCAAAATCACAGCCCTCCATATAGGAGCTTCATCAAAGAACGCAAATGTATTATACACTATAACAAAATTTTGTCAAAGAAAAACGCACCAAGGTTCTTGGTGCGCTAAAATTAAAATGGAGCGTTCTCTGGTCTCCGACGGATTGTACTTACATGCGGCGACCCCGCTAGGGACCAAGACAGGTCGCCATATTACAACCTGAAACTAACGAGGAAAAGCTGAAGGGATGCGGTACCCAATGGTAGCTTCCCATTGCCGTGACCGCAGCGCCGCCATACAACCAAAGAACGCATATAAACAATACTAATTTTACCAAATCTTGTCAATATATTATGACTTACTGTCAAGATTTTATAGAAATGTCCTACTTTGGGTTTTATAGAAATGTCCTACCT
>CAYZWC010000048.1:0-6802 GCA_964482065.1 uncultured Gammaproteobacteria bacterium
AAAGTATGACATTTCTAAATGGCTGTACTATGACATTATCATATGGCTACGACACCCTTTTTATTTGACTTGACAAAAATAAGCTTTTTTGGTTAAATATAATGATTTAGACAAAAACCCGAAAGGAGGTGAGAAATTTGGGTATTTTGGATAAAGTCAAAGGTCTTTTTAACAACTCGGGAAAAGAATCCGATAATTCTACTGATATTGAAATAAATCCCGGCGATTTTTATGTTAATATTACAACTATGTCTATTAAGCGGATTGCTAAAGTCGGACGCGGTATGGTCTGGTTCAAAGCTCCGGTTAGCGAAATCAGTATGACGCGGGAGATGAGCACTCCCCTGGGGATATTTGTAAAAAAATTTCGCTTGTTTGACTGGCGGAATGAAATTAAAAAAGCGACCGTTTGGCGCCGCCGCCAAGATAAAAGGGATTTTGCTATCGTAAAAAATATTGATCGGCAGGAGAAAGTAATTTCTTTTTTATTCGTAAAGAGAGGTTCTGATAAAGAAAACACAGAACTTTCTTTGGCGGAATTTCTACATCGTTTTGAGCCGCCTCTTGAACAAAAATAAAACCCCATCCTTTCAAAACAGCTTGGATGGGGTTATTATTTTTTTATTATATTTTTTATTTGTAATAGATGCGCTCGTCAAAACGTAAATCTATATATTGTATTTTGGATAAATCGCGGATTTTTTCATTTAAAACCAGATGTAAGTTGTTTAGCTGTTTATCAAGATCTTTGGTGCTTTCAAAATAAGCTTCCCACCCCTCCTCTGTTAGGGCATGTATTCTGGTGGTATTAGCTTCAGGCGTCGCAAAATATTTAATCGATTTTCCGTCTATAACTTCCGGAAATTTTACAGCCAAACTTATTATAAAGTTTATTGCATCGGCATCTAAGACTTGTTCTTTTATGTCCGGAGTTTCTCCGCTAAGGTCATGAATAACCGGAAAAATTGTCGCCTCTCCCCCGTTCTCATTTGTTTCAGCTCTTTCAGAATTTTCCAAATCTTCAACATTTACCACTTGCTCTTCATCATCTCCGGTTAACTTTTCACCATTAATAACACTTTCGGCTTCTTCCGGAGGAATTTCACCTAAAACTACGCCATTTAAATCAAGATAATAATGTTTTTTTTCTTCGCCTTCGGTTATCCAGATTACGGTGGAAACTTTTTCTTTTATTTTTATTGCCAAGGTATGAGGAAATTCTTTGTTGATTTCCAGTTCTTCAAAAACATAGCTGTTTTTTATGTTTTCTTTGGCCTTACCTTTATTAAAAAGCAAAAGATTATCTTGGCTAAAAATTAGAAAACGCGAACGATTCATTTGTTCTTCAATAATATTACGCAAGGCATATTCGGAAACATTTTCTGTGCCTTGGATGCTTACGCTGGTAATTTTAAAAGCGTTGGAATAAAAAAAATGGTAAATTATGTACAAAAAAACAAAAATAAAAACAACGGTAATAATCCGCTGCAGAGAAGCTTTTTTTGGAGCGCGAAAACTAAGCTTTTTTTTAGGCGCGGAACCAAAAGATTTTCGTGAAGAAAAAGAAGAACCGCCAAAGTTTTTTTTGCGGTAAAAGTTGTATCCTCGGCTGTTAAATTTTTGCCTTGAACTCCAATTTTTTTTACGCGGTTTCAAAAATTTCCACATAGGCCTCTTATTTGTACCAATCGGATTTAGGTATAAAAGAATTTAAAAGATTCATTTTTTCACGGTGTTTTTCAGTAGAAAGGCGAACCAACTTGTTTATCAAATCTTTATAGGGCATTCCGGAGGCTTCCCAGAGCTTCGGATACATGCTGATGGCGGTAAAGCCCGGTATGGTGTTTACTTCGTTTATATAAATTTTTGCCGTTTTTGAAATAAGACTGGGTTTGGCTATAAAAAAATCTATTCTCGCCATTCCGCATAAGTTTAAAATTTGAAATGTTTTAATTGAAAAATCTTGGATTTTATCTATAAGCGACGGCGACAACTTAGCCGGGATTACGGTTTTTGATTTTCCATCTATGTATTTGGCGTTATAATCATAAAATTCACCCGAAGCTACCACTTCTCCGGGCAAAGAGGCCTCCGGATGGTTGTTTCCCAAAATACTGCATTCTATCTCTCGGACTTCTTCCAAAGCTTTTTCAACGATAATTTTTGTGTCATATTTAAAAGCTTCTTTTATGGATTTTGTTAAGGATTTTTTATTTTTTGCTTTGGAAATACCCACACTTGATCCCATGTTAGCGGGTTTTACAAATAATGGATATTTGAATTGTTTTTCTATGCGTCGCAAAATGTTAGTACTTCCCTCTTCCCATTCAAATTTATAAAAATAATCAAAATCCACAATCGGTAAGCCGCTATCACGTAGAATTTGCTTTTGAATCACTTTATCCATGCCCACAGCCGAGCCTAAAACGCGCGAACCGACATAAGGAATATTGGCCATTTCAAAAAGTCCTTGTATGGCGCCGTCCTCTCCATAGGTTCCGTGCAACACGGGGAAAACCACATCAATTGAAATAATTGTTCCCTTTGCTGTGCGTAAAAATCCTTTTTTGGTGGGGTTTATAATGGTTTCAACTTCTTGTGTTATTCCTTTGCTTTTGCCGGTTTTTAGCGCCTTCATGGGGTCGCCCGTAGCAAGCCACTTCCCTTCTTTGGTAATCCCAATAGGAACTATTTGATATTTCTTTTTATCAATAGCTTTTATTACCGATTCGGCTGAAACCAAGGAAACCTCATGTTCCCCGCTTCGTCCTCCAAATATGATGCCAATTTTAAGTTTCTTGTTCATAAATAGATAAACTCTAAATTCTAATACCTGCCCGCAATGTTAACGCATAGCGTTGCAGGCGGGTCTAAATCCTAAATAAATATAAAATTCTAATTTCAAATGTTATAAACTATTTGTATTTTTCCAAAATAGCGCTAAAAATCTTGGTTAATTCTTTGGATTCTCCAATTAACTCTTTTTATATTTTGTTTAGCACAATCTTAACCGCAATCTGCTTTCTTTCTTAATGCTTCATTAGCTTCGATATAGCGGTCGTTGAACCTAATGATCTTATTAATTGTTTTCCGTATTCTATATGTGAAATAGTCCTGTGTCTTATCCGGTATAAATTCTTTCTATTTCCGGATTAATTCTCGTAATAACTTCGTAATTTATAGTATTTATCCTAGCGGCAATTTCTTCGGCGGTTATCTCTTCATCTCCTTGCTTGCCCAGAAGCACAGCCTCATCTTCTATCTGCAAATCGTCAACGTGCGAAACATCCACAATGCAGATATTCATGCAAACCCGTCCTAAAATTTTACAGCGACGGCCTTTGATTAAGACATTCCCGACGCTGGAAAGTCCACGGTCATATCCATCCCAATAACCGATTGGCAAGATGGCGATTTTTGTATCTTGGCTCACTTTTTCCGTAAGTCCGTAGCTCACTGGCGTACCTGCCTTCAGGGTTTTAATCTGCGCTATTTTTGTTTTCCAGGTTAAGCAGGGCTTTAAATCTATTTTTCTGTTTTTGCTTTCGGCGCTTACCAAAGTTTCGCCCGAAGACCAATGTCCATAAAGGCTGATGCCCACGCGTACCAGATTAAAATATGTTTCCGGGAAAAGTATTGTAGCTGCCGAGCAAGCGGTGTGTTTTATAGGAATTTTAATGCCTGCGTCTTCAAAAATTTTTATAGCTTCCTTGAATTTTTCGAGCTGTCCTTCAGCATAAGAATGGTCGCGCGTATCTTCAATATTCGCAAAATGAGTGGAAGCGCCTTCTATTTTTATTTTTGGATATTTCTTTATTAAATCTATAAACTCAGGCAATTCTTTCGGCTCTATCCCCTGTCGGCTGGTTCCGGTTTCTACTTTAATATGAATTTTAATTTCTTGGTCAAGTTCCCCGAGTTTTTCAATTGTTTCTTTATTGTAAACAATTAAACTGATGTTATTATTTGCTGCCAGTTCTAGATTTTCAAACAAAGTATAGCCCAAAACAAGAATAGGATTCTTAATCCCCTCTTTGCGCAATTCCAGAGCTTCATTTACAGAGTCCACGCCAAACCAATCGGCGCCGTTTTCTTCGCAAACTTTCGCTGTGCCAATAAGTCCGTGTCCATAGGCATTGGACTTTACCACTGCCATCATCTTAACTTCCTGCCCGATGAGTTTTTTAAATTCACTTATATTATGAACTAAGTTGTTTTTACTAATTTCAACCCAGGCTTTATTCCCCA
The DNA here is from genome assembly GCA_964482065.1 of uncultured Gammaproteobacteria bacterium. Lineage (GTDB taxonomy): Bacteria > Patescibacteriota > Patescibacteriia > JAQUQO01 > JAQUQO01 > CAYZWC01. Next base: position 4,249 of record CAYZWC010000048.1, read on the forward strand.
TTTTATTTTGCTTTAATCACTTTAAATCCGCAATATTTTTGCAGAGCTTTCGGCACTTTGACAGAGCCGTCTTTTTGCTGATAATTTTCAAGAATGGCAATAAGCGTGCGCCCCATGGCAAAAGCTGTGGCGTTTAGGGCGTGAGTTAATTCTTTTTTACCATCTTTGTTTTTGTATTTGGTATTTAATCTTCTGGTCTGGAAATCACGGCAATTGGAAACCGAATGTGTTTCGCGGTATTTACTTTCTCCCGGCATCCAAATTTCAATGTCTACTTGTTTGGCGGCGGTAAAAACCATATCGCCACTGCAGATGCTTACTATACGATAAGGTAAATCCAATCCGCTTATCAATTCCTCTGATACAGCAAGTAAAAATTCAAATTCCTTGTCTGATTCTTCCGGCTTAGTGAAAGAAACCATTTCAATCTTATCAAATTGATGCTGGCGTATTATACCTTTGGTATCCTTGCCGTAGCTTCCTGCTTCACGTCGAAAACAAGTTGAGTATCCGGTGTAGCGCAAAGGCAAAATTTCTTCATCTAAAATTTCATCCATATGCATGGGTACGAGAGACTGTTCGGAGCTTCCTACCAGCGCCAAATCATCTTTAGCTGTTCGATAAGCATCATCAGATAAGGCTTCGGGGTGTCCGGCTTTGATAACAGTCTCTATTTTGCTCAAAACGGGTGGTATGACGGGCGTAAATCCTTTTTTAGTAAGAATATCCCAAGTATAGCGAATAAGCGCCAGCTGGAGCAAAGCAGCTTCATTTTTCAAATAGCAAAATCTTGCTCCGGAAACTTTGGCCGCTCGTTCGGTATCAATTAAATTCAGAGCTTCTCCGAGCTCCATATGATTTTGAGGATCAAAATTAAATTTAGTTGGCTCTCCTTTTGTTTTTATAACCTTATTACAGCTTTCATTCGGACCTACGGGCACGTCTTCATCAGGTATATTAGGTACCTCAAGCATTATATTTTGAAAATCGTCTTCCAGTTTATTCTTTTGTTCTTCCAATTTTTTAATTTTCTCTTTGATCTTCTTCATCTCTACGATTATCTTGTCTTTATTTCTTGAAATTTTTTCACTGGCCTTATTCTGCTCAGCGCGAAGTTCCTCCAATTCGGTAATAACGGAACGTCGCTCTTCATCCAACCGCAAAAGAAGGTCCAAATCAACCTCTTTATTTTTATTCTTAATCCCCTCCCGTACTAAATCTTTATTTTCTCTGATGAATTTTATGTCTAGCATATAAATTTCTATTTTGAATGCGTAGTTATTAAATAATAATTGCAGATTAGGAAAAAGGTACTTAGGTACCCGGGTACTTAGGTAATTAGGAAGACTTTGAACCTGTTCCCTGATTACCTAAGTACCTGAGTACCTTTATAATTTAATTTCGTAGATTTTTTAGCCCTTATACTTTGAATATGTAGTTACCTAAATGCTAACGGAATTTTAGCTTTTTCTAAATTTTTAACAATCTCCGAATGCAGACGATGGCGGACTTCCAGATATGGTTTGTAGCTGCCATTGTATTTCACCCAATAGACTATTTTCATGTCAAAGCCCCAAATGTCAAAGCCAATAAGCGCCACATAGTATTCTTTCAAAATTCCCATTTCTTTCTCTAAAATTTTTTCAATAATTACTTTGGCTCTTTCTAAATTCTTGGCGGTGTTTTTGGAGCTTAGTTTCACATCAATAACTTTTTTAACGGCTTTTCTTTTGGAAATATTTTCAATGGTGTTAGCGGTAAGCTCGGAATTCGGTATAGTAATTTCTGTTGTGTCAAAAGTCCTGATGCGCGTACTGCGAATCCCAAGATCAATAACCACTCCTTCGTAATCTTTAAACCTTACAATATCGCCGATATAAAACGGCTGGTCCATTACAACCGAAAGCGAGCCAAAGAGGTTTGATAGCGAATCCTTGGCAGCGAGAGCCACGGCAATTCCTCCAATGCCGAGTCCGGTCAAGAGCGAAACCATATCCACTCCCAAATTTTCCAATGATATAAAAATGGCGAAGATGGCTATAACAAGCTTTATAAAGCGTTGAATAAGGGGTATCAGCTGGTCGTCCAGCTTTGATTTTGTTTTGGCAACAACCGGACGAAGAAAAACAATCATTATTATATCCAAAATTTTAAAAGCAAAATAAATGCTGTTTAAAATTAAGAGCGCTTTCACTGTGTTATCCACATAAGCGTTTATTTTTCCGGGAAAGGTCAAAAAATCAAAACCAAAATAAAACCCCGCGATTATTATATAAAATATAATCGGCAGATAAATAATATCCAGAATCTTATCATCAACCTTGGTCTTGGTTTTTGTGACAAAGCGCTCCAGCGGATATTCCAAAAGGTAATAAACCAGCTTGGCTATTAAGATGAAAAGAAAGACAACCAGCGCGGCAATGAGATAACTTCTTAAACTGTTGTTAAAGTAAATTGTATCAAGCATGGGATTAATGCAATTTTTAATTTTTGAATTTTATGGTTAACTAGACATTTTGGTGGGGCTAATAAAGTTATTTTTTACCCTTTAAAA
>CAYZWC010000049.1:0-6767 GCA_964482065.1 uncultured Gammaproteobacteria bacterium
AGGTAGGACATTTCTATAAAACCCAAAGTAGGACATTTCTATAAAATCTTGACATCTTATGGCTTTTAGGTTGACAAAATAAACCACTTGCGGTATAATATTTTTAACTAAAATAAAAATAATTTTTATGAAAAAAGATACTCATCCAACTTATTACGAAGACGCAAAAGTTACTTGCGCTTGCGGAAACACCTTTACCACGGGTTCTACAGTAAAAGAGCTCCATGTTGAAATTTGCTCGGCTTGTCATCCATTCTACACCGGCAAGCAAAAACTTGTTGATACGGCCAGACGAGTGGAAAAATATGAAGAAAAAATGTCAAAAAAGGAAAAAGCTTCCAAAGAAAGAAAAGGTAAAAAAGTAAAAAGAGCCGCCCGCGCCAAAAAGAAAAGCGGAGAAAAAAAGAACGAACCCAAAAAGAAAGCGCTAAAAAAAGAAAAATAACTTTTCTATTTTAAATATACAAAATCGTAGAGTCGGTTTCCCCGCTTTACGATTTTATTTTATAATATACTAATGGCTAACGACCCTGTTCAAAATGACACTCTCAACTTTGCGGGCAGGTAATAACCATTGAAAAATAAGATGATAAAAGATTTGGATAAAAAACTAAAAGAAATATATGCCAAGTATGGCAAATTGGAAAAGGATCTTACAGACCCCAAGGTTATTGCCGACCAAAAAAAATTAAAAGAGGCTTCACAAGAATTTGAAGAAGTAAAAGAACTTGCCGAATTGGGAAAAAAATATGAAGCAGTAAAAAAAGCGGCCGAAGATGCCGAAAAAACCCTGGAAAGCGGAGAAGAAGATTTACGCGAATTGGCTTCCGAGGAGCTGGAAAAATTAACAAAAGAAAAAGAAAATCTGGAAAAACAAATAGAGTCTGCCTTAAAACCCACCGATCCACTGGATAAAAAAAATATTATTATGGAAATACGCGCCGGCACCGGAGGCGATGAATCCGCTCTTTTCGCCGCCGATCTCTTCCGCATGTATTCCCGATATGCCGAACGCAATGGATGGAAGACAACTCTTATATCAGCAAACCGAACAGGTATAGGCGGATTTAAAGAAGTTATATTCTCTATTGACGGCCAAGGAGTTTATGGAAAATTAAAATATGAAATGGGAGTGCATCGGGTGCAACGGGTTCCCGAAACGGAAAAAAGCGGCCGCGTGCACACTTCGGCCGCTACTGTAGCCGTTATGCCTGAAGCCGCGGAAGTTGACCTCAAAATTGATCCCAAAGATCTGCGGATTGACACTTTTTGCGCCGGCGGACACGGAGGACAAAGCGTAAATACCACTTATTCGGCGGTGCGCATAACTCATCTTCCCACCAATACGGTAGTCAGCTGCCAAGATGAACGCTCGCAAACACAGAACAAAGAAAAAGCTATGCAAGTTTTGCGTTCACGGCTTTTGGCGGCGGAGGAAGAAAAAAGAATGAAAGAAGAGTCCGACAAGCGCAAATCCCAGATAGGAACAGGCGACCGCAGCGAAAAAATTCGCACTTATAATTTTCCTCAAGACAGAATTACCGACCACAGAATAAAGAAAAATTGGCATAATATCAATGAAATTATGGACGGAGGATTGGACCCCATTATCAATGATTTAAAACAAGCTTCCTAAAAAATATGGCTTAAATTAGCTAAATTTATAGCTATTGACAAAAATAAATAAATTTTGTATATTAAATATGTTCCTTTAACTAAACACGATCGATATGGAGAGGACGCGAGGGTAAGCTCTTACCCCCCGGGTGAACCTTGCGTTTCTCTCCTTCCATTTTGCAAAAATCGGTCTTCGCCTGAATCTTCCCTCCTGTGTTTTGGTTATCATGCGAGACCGAATTGCGCTTAACGCCTAATTCCCCGGGATCAATCCCCCTCCCCGATTTTGTGGAACAGGCGTTAAGGCTTCACCGGGTCGGTTCTCATCCCCCTCGAGAACCGACTCTTTTTATTTTTTATAATAAAATTTGTTATAATAAAGACATGAATATAAAACAAGCGCTTAAAAATTATTCCAAAAAAATAAATAAATATTCCTCGTCTCCGCAGCTGGACGCTGAAATTCTTTTGGCTTTTATTTTGAAAACAAACAAAGAATATTTATACGCTCATTCGGAAGAAAAATTAACTCCGCGACAAATAAATAAATTTCACGAGTTAATCAAAAAAAGAATCAAAGGGGAACCAGTGGCTTATCTTATAAACTCACAAAAGTTTTACGGTTTGGATTTTTATGTAAACAAAACCGTGCTTATTCCCCGTCCGGAAACGGAACTCTTGGTAAACGAAGCATTAAGCTATATCAAACAACACAAAGTTAATTCTCTGGCGGATATTGGCACCGGCTCCGGCGCGGTGATCATCTCCATCGCCAAAAATACAAATTTAAAAAATTATTTCGGCACAGACATCTGCAAACGCGCTTTGAAAGTAGCGGATCTTAACACTAAAAATTTGGGCGCGAAAACTAAAATTAAATTTTTACAAGGCGATTTGCTCTTGCCTTTGAAAAATAAAAAAATAGATATAATTACTGCCAATCTCCCTTATCTTGATGATAAAGAAAAAAACCTATTACCTTCTTCCGATACCCGCAGTTTGAAATTTGAACCAAAAAAAGCGCTCTACGGCGGACCGCATGGGTTGAAATTCTTTCGTTCATTCTTTTTTCAATTGGAAAATTTAAAGCTCAAACCAAAAGCTATTTTCCTCGAAATCGGATATAATCAAGCCAAGGAGATAAAAAAACTCGCGCCCAAAGGTTATAAAATTAAAATAAAAAAAGACCTTTGCGGCTTTGACCGGGTCTTCGGTTTGACGAGGTAAAAATAAAAATTATCTTTGTAGAGATGGGTTTTAAACCCATCTCTACTTTTTTATTTTACAAATTAATCTTTTCCGGAGCGGACTCTTGCTCCCGCCTCTACATTGGCATTAACCCCGGCATTGGCTTCCAAATCATCCCCGCCTTCCATCTCTATGCCGGTATCATTTTTCACTTCCGCTTCGGACTCAACAACGGAATTTGTGGAAACATTATGGCTTTCGGGCTCTCGCTCGCGTTCACGAATTTTTTCGCCTTGCCCGAATTCATTACTATCTTCATTGGAATCATCTACTTCTTCACGCTCCCTATTTTGTTTTGCCTCACCCTCGGATTCAGCTTTTATGAGCGATTCCAGTCTAAGACGCAACCTTTCGGGATTGATTTCTTCAGCTCCGGCCTTTACTTCCACTTCCATTCTTTCTCGATTTTGTTCTGCTTGCTCAAGCGCTTCCGCGCCACGCGTTCTTACTTTGGCTGTAAAATTTTCAAAATTCTCAATAACTTTTGAGGATGATTCAATGGCATTCCGCAGACCCGCTCTGGCCTCTACATTGACATCGGTATAAACTTTCTCCAAAACCTCTATATGTTTTTGCAGCGAAGTTTGTATATTTGCCTGCACCTCGGCTTTGGTTTCATCAGAAACTCTCTCCTCAATTCTATCCATAACACGGAGCGCCTGATTGTAGCGGTTTTCCGCGCGGACAACGGCTTTGGCTGCCAATTCATCGCTTTCATCTTCGGCCGCCAAACGTGCTTCCGCCAAGCGTTTTTCAGCCAGCTTAATATTTCTCCTGACTTGCGCCTCGCCTATCACAAAGGCGTCAACCACATGCTCCCAAGCCAGCTTTAATTCATAAAAAATAGACCCGGGCTTAATCGCCACTTCCGGAAGCTCTACTGTGGCGCTTATGGGTTCATTAACGGTCAATTCCGTATTGGCTCCCATATCTACTGTTGCTTCGGTTTGGGTAAATCCGGCAATAGGAACCAAAAACAAGGCAAAAGTCATGGTAAATAATAATTTTTTCATAAATTTAAAAATTAATAATTATATATTTATTATAACAAAAAAATATTAAATATTAAAAAAGCCCACACGTTGCGCGGGCTGGAAAATTAAACAGATTCAAGCTTTGTCTCCCCGCCGGCAAAACTCTCGCGAATAAATATCTTTCGGATGGGTTTTAGTTTAACACAACCGGGAGAAGAGGCGACTTGGATCTCAAGGTGTTGGTACTTGGCACTGAGGTGATCGAATTTACCATCGAGATCGTCGATACGGGACGACAGGTTAGCCACGTCGTTCTTGATCTCCGACAGGTCGTTCTTAAAGTCATTCTTGAACGCCGACAGGTCATTCTTGATAGCATCAACTTTTAGGGACAAATTAGCAATGGCAGTTTGCAGATTATCCGCTTGGTTATCCGAACTCGTGCTGGATTCTTGATCACGATCCGACAATGAATTCGGTTGGTCTGAACCCTGATTATTGTTTGGCTCACCCATGATGAACTCCTTTAAAACCAACCGGATGGGGGTAGATTTTCATCGAGCCTAAGTTCCCGCCCGTCAATACTAGCACCCTTCGCGACTCGTCTTGCCGGCCTCAAAAAATGACGTTGTCCAGATTGCTGGAAGCTCGCTTGAAGCTCCAAGCGTTGCAACTTGTATGTGTTTGAATGCATATCAAGCTGCATTCGCCCCACGTCCTCTCTGAGGCTCTTGTTAGAAGCTTCCATGTCCTCTCTGAGGCTCTTGTTAGAAGCTTCTATATTTTCTTTTAGGCTTGCGATGTCCTCTCTGAGTATTTCAAATTCCTTACTAGTCATTATTTTTTACTCCTTTTCAATTTTCAATTTGCATTAAAAAATTATACCAAATCATTCTAAAAATGTACAATATCTATTGCCAATCTATTTCATAACCATTCGGCAAAACTTCAATCCAAGTGGTGCCGGCGTTAAACTCTATTTCATTTTCTTCCTCATTATAAAATCTGGTCCTTCCCTGCCGACTCGCTTTTTTCCAAGTGCCTTCCACCGCCTTGCCGTCACGGAAAACAACCGCCTTGCCTTCGCCGATTGTCTCAAAACGCTTCCTTCCCACTTCGTCCAAAACCCACATTTTCATATAAGCTACGGCGATATTTTTGGCGCGGATTTCGCTGCCGTCTTTGTCTTTGTGAATTTCCCCGTCCATTTGCCTAATATACTCATTAGATTCGGGATCATATTTCCAAATAATATTAAAAACTTCACTTCCATAATCAATGGTTATTTCGGCTTTTTCGGGGCGCTCTCCTTCCGGCAAATCATCTTTAAACTTCCAAGTGGAATAATCGGCGTCTTCGGCTTCCAAATTTTTAAGATCCAGGGCTTTTTCCACGAGTTCGCCGGAAGTATATACATTATGTGGCCTCGCCTGTCCGTTATTTCGCCAATAATATCCGCCGTAATAATATTCATTCAGATCTTTTATATTATAATTCCTAATTTTATTTAATGCCTCCGGGCTGCCGCCAACATGCATATACATAGCGTCAAATTCGCTCGTCCAATCAAGATAATAGGGTCTGGCGCTTCTGACCGGACCGATCTCGGAAATTTCCGATCCGTCCGCGTAAATCGCGAGAAATCTCGTAATACCTCCTTCAGTAATGGATTCAAAAACCAAATTGGCTTTTGACAATCCCGAAGACGGACGGGCGTCCCAATGATTTTCAATCATTATAGCCGCCGGATAAAATTTTTCCTCGCCTTTTTTCACGAGAACGCCGTCAATCATCCTTCGGTACAAATCACTTTCCGCGCTTTGCTCCTCTTCCTCTCCGATACCCTCCTCGGCAACGGGTAAACTCCCCCGCTCCGCTATATAATATCCGAAAACCAAGCCCAAAAAAACAGCCGCAGCGGCAAAAATTGCCGGCAAAACATACGGCTGTTTTTTTATGGTATTAAAATATTTCAAAATCTTGGATTTCAAAACTGCAAATGAAAATTTCTTTTCTTCCGAATTATCTTGACTATTGTTTTTTTTATTTTCTCCCTCCATAGTAAAATAAAAATTATTTTTCCTCTTTTTCTTCTGCCGGCTTTTCCTCTTTCTTTTCTCCTTCACTTTCTTTCTTTTCTTCTTCGCCTTCTTCTTCCGCCTTACCGGCAACCTCTACGGATTCAACATCAGCTTCCGGAGTTTCTTCGAGACTCTTTAGCTCTTCTTCACTTCTGGGCTCGGATACGGTGGCCACAACATCTTCCGGTTCATTATAAAGCTCAAGTCCATCGGGCACCTTAATGTCTTTAATCTTTATAACATCATCAAAAGTGGCCAGAGAAGACAAATCAACCTCAATTTCTCCAATCAAATCTTCCGGAAGACATTCCACTTCCAGCTCGTCAATACTTTTTACCAAAATTCCTCCCTGCTCTTTGATGGCCGCGGAAGTACCGGTAAATTCCAAAGGAATATAAGTATGAATCTTTTTGGTCATGTCTATTTCCTTGAAATCAACATGCATAACCTTGTTGGTAACCGGGTGGTATTGAACGTCTTTTACCAAAACTTTTACACTCTTATCATCTCCGATTGTCAAATCAATAAGACTGGATTCTCCCGCTTCATCATAAATTTTTAAAAAAGGATTGTATTCCAAAACCAAATTTATGGGTTCTCTTTGCCCATACATTACCGCGGGAATCATGTCATTATCCCGCAATTCTTCATTTTTTTTGCCTATTTGCTCCCTTATTTTGGCATTTAATGAGTAATCTGTCATATCTTGGTGATTAGCCGCTAAAAGCAGCTCAATTATTTGTTATTTATGTATAAATTAGTTTAAAATATTTGCTAAAAAATGTCAAGAAACTGCACTGGTTCATGTTACAGTTCACACTAAAGAGGTGCAATATGTGGAAAAATG
>CAYZWC010000050.1:0-6734 GCA_964482065.1 uncultured Gammaproteobacteria bacterium
AAACCTTACAAATTAGAATTAATTAAGTGTGAATTATGTTCATGGACTTGAACAGGAAGAAAAGCTCCAATACCCCAAAGCGAACATCGGTACAATGATTATAAAAAAAGATAAAATAATTATAGTTCGTATTTTCATTTTAAATTCAAAAAATTATTCTAATTTATTTACCAATTGCATTATTTCATTATAATGCTTTTTTATAATGCTCGGATCGCGGAAACTTTTAGCGAATTGCTTAAGATTTTCCAAGGCTCCCAAAATGGATTTTTTATTCGGTTTTTGAAAATCTCCCCCGGCATCGGTAAAAGCCTTCTCCACTATTTCTCGGCAATAAATACGATTAACCTCTTTTTCATCGGGATTGATTCCCGAATCATGGCAATGCGCTTGACGAAAACACTCCACAATAGCATCGCGCACCATAAGCGGCATAACCGGCTTATGGGGATCAACGCCGTAAATTTTACCCGGTATAAATTTATTTCTTATTTAATATTTTCTCCAGCTCTTCTACCCTCTTCTTTAATTCCACCATTTTAAGTTCACGCCCCACCATAAGCTCATTTAATTTTTCCATGCGCTCCAAATTTTCCTTTAATCTTTCTTCCGCCTCTTTTTGTTTGGTGATATCAAGACTAAACCCTACTACACCTATTATATTTCCTTCATCATCCCAATATGGAACCTTGTCTGTTTTTACCCAAAATGTCTCATTACTTATGGTTAAAGGTTCTACAATATTCCTTTTCGGTTCACCGGATTTAATAACCTTTATATCGTCTTTATGATAAGCTTTGGCCTGGTCTTCAGGATAAAAATCGGACATGGGTCGGCCTTCCAATTCTTTTTTTTCAAGACCCATAACTTCGGCAAATTTTTGGTTTACTTTGACAAAGCGGTTTTTTCTGTCTTTGTAAAAAATCATGGCGGGTACCGAATCCAAAATAGTTTCGGTTTGTGTTTGCTCTTTTTTTAATTTTTCTTCCAGTTTTTTACGCTCGGTAATATCCCGCACCGCAGCCTGCACATACCTCTTGCCGCCGATTGTAAACCGTGTCAAAAGCACGGTCGCGGAAAAAGTTTCGCCGTTTAACTTTTGATGCGTCCACTCAAATAAAACCGATTTTTCTTTTACGGCCTTATTAATCATTTCTTTGGCTTTTTCCTTGGAAGGCGAGCCGTCCGGCTGCATCTTCGGAGACAAGGACCACGGATCAAGTGAAAGAAATTTTTCTTTATCTTTTACTTTAAAAAGGTTTAAAGTTGCCTTGTTGGCCGATACAAATCTCCAATCCGGCGGAGCAAGTATCATAATAGCCTCGCGGGAAGAATTAAAAAGGGTTTTATAAAGCTCCTCGCTGGCTTTTAATTCTTCAAAAAATATTTTGCGCTCGGTAATATCCCGGAACATGGTATAAACTCTAAAAGGCTTTTTTCCGCCTTTCTTGAATTCCGGTACCGCGTCAATGGAAATCCAGCGATATTTCTTGGTCTGGGGATTATAAACTCCCATTACCATGTCATTGATTCGCTTCCCGGTTTTTAGGGCGAGCATTGCGGGATGCTCTTCACCGGGAAAAGGCGAACCATCCTCACGAACGGATTTCCACCTGGGATCAATCGATTCTCTACCTTGCATTTGCGCCAAGCTAAGCCCCAATATTTCTTCGGCAGCGGGATTGGCTTCGATAATTTCGCCTTTGGCATTCTGGTAAACTACGCCCAAAGACATTGTTTTGTACAATTCAAAATACTTGCAATCCTCATGGTCATGCAATTCAAAATTAGGGCGTTGCGGGCCGCTCTTTTTCTTTTTTACGGTTTTTCTCTTAGCCATTGATTATATTAAAAATAAATGATATGCTTTCTATGTTATAATTATTATAACATATTTAATAACTTATTTTTAGCTATTTATGTGGAAAAAAATACGTTTACTATTTATAATTTTATTTATAGGTTTTATACTCTCGGGATGCGGACACACATATTCCGACACGGAAGGAAAAATTTATACCAAAACGATTGCCGAAAAAAAGGAAAAAAAAGCTCCTTCCTCCTCAAAAATCATATCCGACGATAATGAAGAAATAAACGAGCAAAATCATAAAAACGAAGGCGATGCCGCTTCACCCGAAAAACCCGAGCCCCAAAATGAAGAAAACAAAACCGATAATAATTCCGCAAACAAAATAAAATCCGAAATCAACCTCCCGGTACCATTTTCCCCGCAAGCTCCTTTTGCCAATTGGGATATGCCCTATCAAGAGGCCTGTGAAGAGGCCAGCGCCATAATGGCCGCCAAATATTTTAAAAACAAACCGCTAAACGCCGAAATAATGGACCGGGAAATACTTGACTTGGTGGACTGGCAAAATGAACACTTTGGATACTATGAAGATACCACCGCGCGTGAAGTGGTAACCATTCTTGAAGAATATTTCGGCTTAAATGCCTATTTAAACGCCGAAGTTGAAACGGAAAGAATAAAGTATGAATTAAGCCAAGGAAATTTGATTATTATACCGGCTGCCGGTCAAATGCTCGGCAATCCTTATTTTTCCGGAGATGGCCCGCCTTACCACATGCTCTTAATTCGCGGCTATGACGGAAATGAATTTATTACCAATGATCCGGGAACAAAAAGAGGTGAAGGATTTAGATATAAATACAACACCCTCTTAAACGCCATACACGACTGGACCGGTTCCAAAGAAACAATAAGAGAGGGGCGAAAAGTGATGATTATCGTAAGCGGCGCGTAAATAAATAATAAAAAAACTCTCCTATTTTAAGGGGAGTTTTATTATATATTTTTTTATTTTATTCGCTTTAAAAAACGTGAACGCGCCCATTGTAGAGCCGAATAAACGCAAAATAGCCCATACCCCCAAAATAAATACCCGCCAATCCACAACAAATCAATATAATAATAAGGTTTTTCCATACTTTCATAGGGAACGGTATAAATAGCGAAAAGTATATCGGCAGTCAAAATAAAGGCCAGTCCAACAAAAGTAAAAAGCCAAGAGCAGAATATCTTTCCGCCTTTGTATTCCAGGGTTACAAATAAAGCATGGATAAGAATAACGATCAAGAAAAAATCACCCACTCCGTAAAAAATAGCAACTAAATTTTCAATAAACGAGGCTTCGGTATCGTAGGCCATATATACTCCAAAATATCCCACCAAAATAGCTAAAAGTAAAAAAGCTATACCGAAAATTGTAATATACGCTTTTGACCACCTAACCTTACCGAGTTTCATTTCTCTATAAAACCCTATAAAAAATAAAGGATAAGCGACCAAATAAAAAAAGTCCGCCAATGAAGGAAATGGATCTATATTTAAAACCAAAATAAAAAAATACCACAAAAATTCTCCCAAAAACCATAAAACCAACCCGGCGCCAATCCACATAAAATTCTTGGCATGCTCATTATTATAACCGTAGCTTTTTATGGCCAAAAAAGCCGCGACTACGGCAAAAAGAACAGATGAAAGAAAAAATATGCTTTTAGCAAGGACAAAATTTTCAGACGGCGGAACAATCCACATCCAGGCGGAAATAATAAAAAAAGCCAAAAACACAATGGCTAATAAATATCGACTACGCATACGCTTTTTCTTGTTTAATTTTTATTTTCAATTCCGCCGAAATTTCGGCAATTTGTTTTTTGGCGTTATTCTCACCCAATAAATCCTCAAGTAAACTTTCAAGTGATTGTAAAATTTCCGAATCCGACTTTTCTTTGTAAAAATCATTATACAAATCACCCATATATTCTCCGAAATTCAAATTTATCAACTCAACCGCTTTTTTTACCAATTTTGCATTACCCATAAAATTTTATTCTATTTTCTCTATTATACCACAAAATCTATTGAAGCACGAATTTTCTGGAAGAAAGCGTAATAATAAAAATAAAGGTTCCCATCAAAACTATAGTCGGTCCGGAGGCTGTGTCAAGATAATAAGAAACCACAAGACCGGTCAAAGAAGCTAAAATACCGAAAACCACAGACATTACAAACATAGTTTTTAGATTTCGGGCGATATTTTTGGCGGCGGCGGCGGGAATAATGAGCAGAGGTCCGATAAGAATCGCTCCGGCGATTTTTATTCCCACGGCTATGGTCAGGGCAAGTATTATCATAAAAAGATAATCAAAAATATTAACAGGGACTCCTTCCACCTTGGCCAAATCTCGGTAAAAAGCGATTTTAGCGAAATCTTTGAAAAAGAAAAAGGTGAAAACCAAAACCGCCACCCCAAGTACCGACATTATAATAATATCAAGAGAGCTTATGCCCAAAATATCGCCGAACAAAAAACGGAACAAATCCACTCTATAGCCGCGCAAAAATCCTATAATCACGACACCCAAAGCAATGGAAGATGAAAAAAACACCCCGATAATAGTATCCAGCGATAAAACATTTTTTTTATTTAAATAAGAAATACCTAGCGCCACCAAAATACTGAAAACTATGGCGCCTATGATGGGATTTACGGCCAAAAGAACACCCAAGGCCACTCCGGTCAATGACGAATGCGCTATGGCGTCGGAAAAAAATGACATTTTTCTAAGTATCACAAAAACGCCGAGAACCGAAGCGATAACCCCGATAATTATCCCGGCGATAAGGGCTCGCTGTATAAATGTATAGGATAATAGATCTATCATAAATTACTAATTTCTAAATAGCTAATTTTTAATCAAATCCCAATTATCCAATTATTTAATGGCTAATTTAGGCATTAGACATTTAATAATTAGTCATTGATTAGAAATTAGGGCTTAGCCCGCCTGCAACGCTATGCGTTAGCATTGCGGGCAGGTAATTAGAAATTATTTAAATGTCATGGTGTTCGTGATGGTGATAAATTCCCGTGTTTTTGCCATATAATTCTTCTATTTTTTGTCCGGTCAAAACTTTGCGCGGAGCCCCTTGACAAACCAGCTTTTTATTAACACAGATAACTTGGTCGGCGTGCGAAAAGACAACATCCAAATCATGAGAAACAAAAGCGGCGGTTATTTTGTCCTCGCTCACTATTGTTTCTATAAGATTGTAAATAGTCTCTTCTCCTCCAATATCAATTCCCGATGAAGGTTCATCAAAAAAAAGCATTTCCGGCCGACCGACGAGCGCATAAGCCACAAGCACCCTCTGCAACTCTCCGCCCGACAAATTTCCTATTCGGGATTCCAGAAGCTTTTCCGCTCCCACTCTTTTTAAGAGGAAAAGTATTTTTTTCTCGGCTCTTTTTCGCCGCGTCCAAAAATTGTAATGATGAAAACGCAGCAAAAAAAGCTCTTTGACAGTCAAGGGAAAATCACGGTCAAATTCAACCTTTTGCGGCACATACCCGAAATTCGGCTCTTTTTGCCAATTGATATCGCCTTCATAAGAAATAAGTCCGAGCAAAGCTTTTACCAGCGTGGTTTTTCCGGAGCCGTTTGGGCCTATTATCCCCACGATATTTCCTTCGGAAATTGAAAAACTCAGGTTATCCAAAATAGCCTTATCCCCATATTTGACGGTTAAATTTTTTACTTCCAAAAGCTTAGCCATTTTTTATAAAAATTAATTGGAATTATCGTCGGGCTCTACATAATTTAGAGCTTTTTTTAAATTTTCCATATTTCTCTTCATGCCCTTTTCATAAAAATCTTTGGAAAATTCTCCGGTCGCCAAAGGATCTAAAATAAAGACGGGTAAATCCAAATCTTTTGATAAAGTTTCCACGATTTGCGGAGAAAACTGCGGTTCGGAAAAAAGCGCGCTAATATTTTCCCTCTCAATCAAATCAATTAAATCACGAATATATTTGGGACCTGGCTCTTTTCCGGGGAAAGGCTCTATTATCCCGGCTTGTTCCAAACCGTATCTCTCGGCAAAATACAAAAAAGACGAATGGAAAGAGATAAATTTTTTATTTTCCAAATTGGAAGTTATTTCTTTTATTTCTTCATTAAGCGCGCGCAATTTGGCGATATACTCTTCGGCATTTAGACGATAAATTTCTTCATTCCCGGGATCGGCGGCTATGAGACCGTCCCTTATATTTTCCACTTGCGCTACGGCGCGCAACGGATCCAACCAAATATGCGGATTAAATTCACCGTGTTCAAGGCTGCCTTCTTCTGTATGTTCTTCTTCAGATTCTTCAACCATATGATTTTCATCACCGAGCAAATCAATACCCTTACCGGTATCAATAACCTCCAAATCCGGGGAACCGGCGCTTTCTATAACATCATCCATCCAAGATTCGAGCTCCACGCCGTTTTTTACCACCACGCGAGCATTTGCCACTTTCAAAACATCGGATGGCTTAAAAGAATAATTATGCGGCCCCACATCCGAAGGTAGCAAAACATCAACTTCAGCGGCATCGCCGGCCACATTGGCGGTAAAAACATAAATTGGCAAAAAAGTGGCCACTACTTTGATTTTTTCTTGCGGCAAGTTATCCACAGATGTTTTTTCTTCAATAGCCTGCCGACTAACAAAAAATCCGATAGCTGTAAAAAAAGCTACCAAAAATATTATTAAAATAACCAATTTGGCGTTACTGGACATATTTTTTTCTTACTTTAAATCTATCGCAATTTCCAAATAAATGCAAATCATTCGCATTTACCGACAATCCTCGCAAACGCCGAAAAATTCTATAATGTGGGACTTTATTTTTATTTTATTTTTCTTTTCCAGATCTTTT